>NZ_BAAAQB010000019.1:120548-170972 GCF_039531445.1 Arthrobacter humicola
TTCTGCATGACCGCCGGATCCGTCGGCTTGGTCAGCAGCGACACCGCGATGTAGACGACCGCGGAGGCGATGAGGCCGTAGTAGATCGGCTCGTTGGCATAGATGCCGTCCAGCGGAACTTCGGCGTTGATTTCCAGGATGATCATGGTGCCGAGAGTGATGACCGAGCCGACCGCCATGGACGCCGCGGCGGCAACGCCGGTGCCGCGCTTCCACACCAGGCCGCCGAGGATGGCGACGAGCAGGCCGCCGACAAGGATGTCGTAGGCAATGGTCAGGGCGGCGACGACGTCCTTGGTGATGATGGCGATCACGATCGCCACGACGCCGAGGCCCAGGACCCACAGGCGGTTTGCCTTGACGTCGTGCTCCGGGTTGTCGGTGTCATCGGTGTTGACGGTCTTGCCGAACCAGCCGGCGACGAACGGCAGCACGTCGGCGCGGGCCACGGTGGCGGCCGCGATCAGGGCACCGGAGGCGGTGGACATCATGGCGGCGACGGCGGCGGCGAGCACGAGGCCGCCGATCCCGATGGGCAGCAGATGGGTGGCGACCTCGGCGTAGACAACGTCCTTGCCGAGGGCCTTGACGTCGATCTGCGGGAGGGCCACGCGGGCGCCGAGGCCGATCAGGGCACCGGCTGCACCGTAGAGGATGCAGTAGATGCCGGCCGTGGCGCCGCCCCAGCGTGCCACTTCGGGCGTCTTGGCGGTGAACACGCGCTGCCAGATGTCCTGGCCGATCAGCAGGCCGAGGGTGTAGACCACGAAGTACGTGATGATCGTCTGGGCGCCGATGCCGTCGATCTGGAAGAAGGTGGCATCCACCCGGCTGCGGATCCCGTCGAGGCCGCCGGCGGCGTTGAGGGTGAACGGCAGCATGAGGAAGAAGATGCCGACCGTCTTGATGACGAACTGGACCTGGTCGGCCAGCGTGATGGACCACATGCCGCCGATGGTCGAGTAGACCAGCACGATTGCGCCGCCGACGGCGATCGCGAGGGCGCGATCCCAGCCGAAGAGCACCACGAAGATGGTGGCGTAGGCGCCGGTGGAGGTGGCGCAGAGCATCAGCGTGTAGGCGAGCATGACGATACCGGAGGTCTGCGTGGCGTTGCTGCCGTAGCGCAGGGTGAGCATCTGGGAGACGGTGTAGATCTTCAGCTTCTGGATGGTGCTGGCGAAGAGCAGGCTCAGCAGCAGGACGCCGGAACCGATGGCGACCACGAGCCACATGCCGGAAATGCCGAACTTGTAGCCCAGGCCCACGCCGCCGACCGTCGAGGCGCCGCCCAGCACGACGGCGGCCATGGTGCCGGTGTAGAGGAACGGCCCGAGGCGGCGGCCGGCGACGAGGAAGTCGCTGTTGTTTTTGGTGCGGGACTTGCCCCACCATCCGAACGCCAGCATGGCGAGCAGATACACCACCACAATGGCGATGTTGACGAAACTTGCGTCCATAAAAAGGGCTCCTTGGAGCTGATGAGCAGCGTGCGCGGGCATTGCCGGGCCTCAACGGTGCATTCGGCAAGTTAGCTGCTGCGTGACGGGGGTGGAGGAGGTGTCCGTCGGAACCTCCAGTATTGCCTCATAGGCAACACATGTTGCCAAAGAGTATGTTGTGACTCCGGTAACAGTCAAGGCGCAGCGCGTGCCGCCGCCGGTTCCGCGTCACCAACGCCCGCTCCGGCTAGGATTGCTCCAATGATGGGGCCAAGCGGCCGGCCGTGAAAGGTTCCTAAATGAAGGCTCTACCAGTTGAACCGAGCAACGTTCCCGTTGCCATCGGTTCGCGGATCCGCGCCGCCCGGCAGTCCCAGCGGCTCACCATTGAACAGGTTGCCGACGCCACCGGGCTCACCAAGGGATTCCTCAGCAGGGTCGAACGGGACCTCACCTCGCCCTCTGTCGCCTCCCTGGTGACACTGTGCCAGGTCCTGTCCATCTCGATCGGCGACCTCTTCGCCGCCCCCGAGACCCACCTCACGAAGCGGAACGAAGGCCCCCGGATCTCCCTCGGGGGCGAGGGGATCGTCGAGCGGCTGCTGACTGCCCGCTCCGAGCGCCGCGTCCAGATCATCCAGGCCGTGATCGAGCCCCGCGGGCGCGGCGAGTCCGAACTCTATGCCGTGGACTGCGATGTCGACGTCCTTCACGTGGTCAAGGGAAGCATCCGGCTGATCCTCACCAACGAGGAATTCGAGCTCAGCACGGGTGACACGGTGACGTTCCCCGGCCGGGAGCCCCACACCTGGGTCAACCCCACGGACGACGCCGTCGAGGTGCTGTGGGTGCTGGTACCGGCCGCCAGCCGGTAAGGCTGGTAAGCGTGAGGAAGTAACCACTCCGGCTCCGCCGGAAATATCTGTGCCGGAACCATACAGGACGAGCGGAAGCCGCTCACACTAGCTTCAACTGGGGGATTTCATGAACCGCAACGACGTCTTTCTGTCCCTGGCGCTGGCCGCCACGCTCGCGGCCGGACTCGGCCTGAGCTCCTGTGCCGCGCCGGGCCAGCGTGCCGGCGAGACCGGAAGCGGCACGGCGAGCGCCACCGCGGCGGCCCCGACGCAGCAGGAGTCCGGCCCCGTCGCGTCGGCGGAACCCTCCGCGACCGCGGCCACGCCGGCCCCCGCAGTCACTGCCACCTCGCCGGCCACGCCGACGGCGGGTGCTGAAGCCGGCGTCAAAACCTTTACGTTCCCGGACGGACATCTGTCCTTTTCCTACCCGAGCGACTGGTCCATCCGGGTGGTCGGCTCTCCCGAGAATGCCGCCAAGCTGCGTGGCGTGCAGGCGGTCCTCGCCGATGCCACGGGCAACGAGCTGGCGTCGATTGTCAGCAGCACCAACGGCAGCAGTGCGTCCGGCCCGGTGGCCCGGACCGTCCTGGACACCGCTCCGGTGCCGGGGCTGAAAGATGTGGACGGCGAACAGTTGGCCTTCGGGTTCGCGTTTGACTCCTTCGCCGATAAGTCGGACTTCCATATGGGAGTGCGCAAAGAACGCGACTTCGCACCTTCGGTCACGGAAGCCGGTTATTCCCACGTCCAGTTCCCCAATGGCGGCGCCGAGGCCAAGGTACTGTTCGGCAGCCCGGCGTTCGCCTCCGTCGACTCCGCGAAAGCCTGGATGACCACGGAGCAGTACACCCAGCTCAAGCGCCTGCTACTCAGCCTCAAGTACAGCTGACCCGCGCGCGGCCGACAGCTGCGAGTTTTGGTGAGATGTACGTCACATTCCGGTAACCTGCCGGAAACGGCGAATTCATGCCCGGGGTCGTCCCGTAACGCGCCCGCAAAACGAGGAAAGCCTTCCTGAAACACGCGGTGGGTAGCGTCATCTGCGGGGGGACGCACAACAGTCCCATTCGTCTCATGGTCTCGCCGAATCGGCGCCCTCGGAGCGCCGGCCCTCGAGGAAGGCTCCCGCAATGAACTTCGCTGTGCTTGCAGTAGGAATGGACGTCGATCCGCAAACCCTTGACCCTGGATCGACGGCATGGATGCTCACGGCTTCCGCCCTCGTCCTCCTGATGACCCCCGGGCTCGCATTCTTCTATGGCGGCCTCGTCAGAATGAAATCCGTCCTCAACATTATGATGATGAGCTTCGGCGCCATGGGCGTGGTCGCCGTCGTCTGGGCCCTGTGGGGCTACGGCCTCGCGTTCGGGCCGGATACCTTGGGCGGCTTCGTCGGAGACCCCTTCACGAACTTCGGCCTCAGCGGGCTGACAACCAGCATCGGCACCAAGGCGGCGGGCCTGCCGGACATGGTGTTCATCGGCTTCCAGGCCACGTTCGCCATCATCACCGTCGCCCTGATCAGCGGGGCGGTAGCCGAGCGCGTCCGGTTCGGACCCTGGCTCCTCTTTGCCGGGCTCTGGGTCACGCTCGTGTACGCGCCGATCGCGCACTGGGTCTGGGGCGGCGGCATCTTCGGGCCCACTGGCATTATCGGCAGCAAGATCTCGGCCCTCGACTTTGCCGGCGGTACCGTGGTCCACATGAACGCCGGCATGGCCGGCCTCCTGCTGGCGGTGGTGCTCGGCAAGCGCCTCGGCTTCATGAAGGATCCCAACATCCGCCCGCACAACCTGCCGTTCGTCATGCTCGGCGCGGGCCTGCTCTGGTTCGGCTGGTTCGGCTTCAACGCCGGCTCTGAACTTGCCGCCGACGCCACGGCCGCTCTCGCTTGGACCAACACGCTGCTTGCCACCAGCGCCGCACTGCTCGGCTGGCTGTTCGTGGAGCGGTTGCGGGACGGGCATGCCACGTCGCTGGGCGCCGCCTCGGGCGCTGTCGCGGGACTCGTCGCCGTCACCCCGGCCTGCGGGTTCATCGACCCCGTCGGGGCAATCCTGATCGGCACGATCGCCGGGGCCGTCTGCGCGCTCGCCGTCGGGCTGAAGTTCAAGATCGGGCTGGATGACTCACTGGACGTTGTGGCCGTGCACTTCGTCGGCGGCCTGTGGGGGACCCTGTCACTGGGATTCTTCGCCCTCCCGTCCGCCAAGACCGGCGGCGGGCTGTTCTACGGCGGCGGGCTGGCGCAGTTCTGGCCGCAGATCCTCACCGCGCTGATTGTCACGGCCTGGAGCGCAGTGATGACCTTGCTGATCGGCTTCGCGATCCACAAGACCATCGGCATGCGCGTCTCTGAGGCCGACGAGCTCTCCGGCATCGACGTGACGGAACACGCCGAAACGGCCTATGAACTCCTCATGGTTGGCGGCAGCTTCCACCCTGGAGACCCGCACAACCGGGCTGACGCTACAGCGGTCCAGTCGCAGCCGGAAGCCCACGCCGAAGGCCAGGCCGAAAGTGAGGCTGTCCGCGGCAAGGTGTCCACGTGAAGCTCGTCACCGCCGTCGTGCGGCCGGAGCGGGTCAACGCCATCAGCACGGCCCTGGAGCGGTTTGGAGTCAACGGCCTGACGGTGAGCCAGGCCAGCGGCTACGGACGGCAGCGCGGCCACACCGAGGTGTACCGGGGTGCCGAATACAACTCCGACCTGCTGCCCAAAGTGCGGCTGGAAGTGCTGGCCAACGAGGACGCCCTGGGCGGCGTCATGGCCGCCATCGAAGAGGGCGGCCGCACCGGACACTTCGGCGACGGCAAGATCTGGATCATTGAGGTGCACGACGCCGTCCGCGTCCGGACGGGGGAGCGGGGAGCCTCGGCCATCGCGTGAGGCTGCCCGGCCGGGGCGGCCGCCTCTGGCGGCACGCCGGCGGGTCCGAAACATGTCGGACCCGCCTGGGGAAGGCTGCCGGTGGCCGGGTGCTTTGGTAAACAAATGATGCGCGACATGAAACTTCGAGTGTATGATGGCTATCACAACCGTCGGTCAATCCTCGAAGGAGAGGCTTCTTTTGGAAGAGCTGCGCATCGAGGCCAATGGCAACCTTGGCCCCATCGATTCATCCCGCATCCCGCGCTACGCAGGGGCTGCCACCTATGCCCGCCTGCCGCGGCTGGACCAGGTGGCCAAGGCCGACGTCACGGTCGTGGGTGTGCCTTTCGACTCGGGCGTCTCCTACCGCCCCGGCGCCCGCTTCGGCGCCAACCACGTCCGTGAAGCCAGCCGGCTGCTCCGGCCGTACAACCCGGCCTGGGACGTCAGCCCCTTCGAGACCATCCAGGTGGCCGACGCCGGCGACATGGCCGTCAATCCGTTCAACATCAACGAGGCCATCGAAACCATCCAGCAAAACGCCCTGGACCTGACGGAGTCCGGCAGCAAGCTGCTGACCCTGGGCGGGGACCACACCATCGCCCTCCCGCTGCTGCGCGCCGCCGCCGAGCGCGCCGGCGAACCCATCGCCATGCTGCACTTCGACGCGCACCTGGACACCTGGGACACCTACTTCGGCGCCGAATACACCCACGGCACACCCTTCCGCCGCGCCGTCGAGGAGGGCATCCTGGACACCGAGGCCATCAGCCACATCGGCACCCGCGGCCCGCTCTATGGCAAGAAGGACCTCGACGACGACCACCGCTTCGGCTTCGGCATCGTCACCTCCGCCGACGTCTACTACCAGGGCGTCCTGGAGACGGTCGCCAAGGTCCGGGACCGGATCGGCAACCGCCCGCTCTACATTTCGGTGGACATCGACGTCCTGGACCCCGCGCACGCGCCCGGCACCGGCACGCCCGAGGCCGGCGGCATCACCAGCCGCGAACTGCTGGAAATCATCCGCGGCTTCCGCGGCATGAACCTGGTGGGCGCCGACGTCGTCGAGGTCGCCCCCGCGTACGACCACGCCGAGATCACCGGTGTGGCAGCAAGCCACGTCGCCTACGAACTCGTGACCCTCATGGCGGACCGCGCCGTCGAAGGCGACCGCTTCGGCGCCCCGAACGGCTACGCCGCCCAGGCCCTCGGCCGGGAATCCCGTCGCCCGGCCGGATTCGGCTCCTCTGTGGCTTCGCCGGTGGCCTCGCGGTGACCGGCGTGCGTAATGGCGGGGACCTCGTCGTCGAGACCCTTGAGGCTCTCGGTGCCAAGACGGTCTTCGGCATCCCGGGCCAGCACGCCCTGGGCCTCTTCGACGCCATGGGCCGCGGAAACCTGCACTTCGTCTCCTCCCGGGTGGAAAATAACTCCGCGTTCGCGGCCGACGGGTACTCCCGCGCCACGGGCGAGGTCGGCGTGCTGTTCCTCTCGACGGGTCCGGGAGCGCTGACGTCGCTGGCCGGCCTGCAGGAGGCCTACGCCACCGGCGTGCCGATGGTGGTCGTGGCGAGCCAGATCCCGCTCGAAGGACTCGGCGCCCGGCGCAAGGGCATGCTGCACCAGCTCGATGACCAGAAGGCCTCGGCCGCCAACGTCACCAAGAGCCAGCGGCTGATCCAGCACGCCTCCGGCATTCCCTCGGCGATCCAGGACGCGTGGACCGAGGCGATTTCCTCGCCGCAGGGTCCGGTGTGGCTGGAAATCCCGCAGAACGTGCTGCTGGACCCGATCGTGGTGCCCCCGGTGGAGGATGCCCTGGCCGAGGCCGCGGACAACCCGCCCCGGGTGGAGCTGGTCCGCGAGGCCGTGAAATGGCTTTCGACGGCGGAACGTCCAGCCATCATCGCCGGCGGCGGCACCCGCCGCGGCCGGGCCGAGAAGTCCCTGCTTTCGATCGCGGAAAAGCTCCGCGCCCCGGTGATCTGCACGCCCGGCGGCAACGGCGCGTTCCCCTGGAATCATGAGCTCTCGCTCCAGGCGTGGATCGAGGACCGGTACATGACCGAGCTTCTCGAGGACGCCGACGTCCTGATCGTGATCGGTTCCTCCCTGGGCGAGGTGACGTCGAACTACTTCACCTTCGAACCCCGCGGCCGGATCATCCAGATCGACGCCGAGCCCCGCGTCCTGGAGTCCAACCGGCCAGGCCTGGGCATCCGCGCCGACGCCGGCCAGGCCCTCGCTGCCCTCGATGAGGCCCTCGTGATCGGCGATGCCAGCCCAGACTGGCACGGCACCGCCCCCGAGACCCTGGTCAAGGAGACCCTGGCCAAGGTCACGGCCCGGCTCGAATCCCAGGACCTGGCCAAGGAACTGAAGTTCATGGCCGACATCCGCGAGGCCGTACCCGCGGACATGCAGACGTTCTGGGATATGACGATCTCGGCCTACTGGGCCTGGAGCTGCTGGGACGCCCGGGACGGCCAGTTCCACTCCGCGCAGGGCGCCGGCGGCCTGGGCTTCGGCTTCCCCGCCGCGATCGGCGGCGCAGTCGGCCTGGAAACCACCGGCAAGCCCGGCAGGGTGCTGGCCGTTTCGGGGGACGGGTCCTCCATGTACTCCATTTCCGAGCTCGCCACCGCCAAGCAGCACAACATCCCGGTCACCTGGCTGATCGTGGACGACGGCGGCTACGGCATCCTGCGCGAATACATGGTCGGCGCGTTCGGCAAGGCCACGGCCACCGAGCT
This sequence comes from Arthrobacter humicola, assembly GCF_039531445.1. Lineage (NCBI taxonomy): Bacteria > Bacillati > Actinomycetota > Actinomycetes > Micrococcales > Micrococcaceae > Arthrobacter > Arthrobacter humicola. The sequence continues at coordinate 128,479 of NZ_BAAAQB010000019.1, forward strand.
CTCCCGGCCGGACTTCGTCAAACTTGCCGAGGCCTTCGGGGTCCCGGCGGTCCGGGTCGCCCCCGAAGACGTCGGGGATGCCCTGAAGGCCGGCTTCGCCGCCGACGGCCCCAACGTCGTCGTCGTCGAAACCCTGCTCAAAATGTTCGGCCCCACCCACCTGGCCACCTAAGCGGGCCGGCCGTCCGGCCGCCTGGCTTGGGCGGCCAACCGGCCGCCTGGCACCGTAGGATCCTGCACGCTTACCGCGCGGACCTGGCGGGTCCACCCCTCACCGCGAGGGATGGGCCCGGCAGGTCCGCGTTTGGCGTTTAAACACCCTTCTTCGGGATCGGACCGGCACCTCACACGGCCATCAAAAAGGGTTAGTTTCCCGAAGTAACCATTTTGGTGATATGGTTGCCTAGGGCAAGCAAAAAAGGGGTGTCCATCATGTCAGTTGAATCCAACGCTGCAGCCAAACTCGTTTACCAAATCTTCGACCTCCAGCGCGCCGTCCGCTGTGTTGCCACCGCTAACTTGCGCGGGCAGGACACCGGAGTGGCGCTACAGGGTGTTCTCCGTTTTGTGGGGGAGGGCGAATCCCGGGCCACGCATCTTGCGGAGCGCCTCGGCGTTAGCGCTCCGGTGCTCAGCCGCCACATCGCCGAACTCGAAGAGCACGGCTATGTGGTCCGCCGGCCGGACCCCGAGGACGGCCGCGCGCAACTGATCGCCCTGTCCGCCACCGGTGCGGAAAAGCTGCGCGCTATCGAGGACCATCGCACGGCAACCATCCAGGACCTCCTGCAGGACTGGAGCCAGAACGACGTCGAAGAGACGGCGCGCACCCTGCAAAAACTCGCTGAGTCCCTCAGGACCTCAGCCCGGGCAACGACGGCCGGACCCACGAATACGACCGAAATTGTTGAGGAGTAGACATATGGCTAGCCACGCTGCCGCCACTGGGCCGTCCCCGGTCCCATCGGGCATTCAGCCGGGGGCGCCCCGCGCATCCCAGCCCGCCGCAGAACCTGCGGCGATGACCCACCGCCAGATCATGGAAGCACTCACCGGGTTGCTCGCGGCGTTCTTCACCGCCATTCTGAGCAGCACGATCGTTGCCAACGCGCTTCCCACCATAATGTCCGAGCTCAAGGGCACCCAGACGGACTTCGCCTGGGTGATCACCGCGGCGCTCCTGGCCAACGCCGCAACCACCCCGATCTGGGGCAAGCTCGCCGACCTTTTCAACAAAAAAGTCCTCGTCCAGCTAAGCATCGTGATCTTCGTGGCCGGCTCCGTCATGGCCGGCCTGTCCCAGACCATTCCGCTGCTGCTGACCGCCCGCGTCATCCAGGGCATCGCCATGGGCGGCCTTACCGCCCTGGCCCAGGCCATCATCGGCTCGATGATCCCCCCGCGTGACCGCGGAAAGTACTCCGGCTACATGGGCGGCGTCATGGCCGTAGGCACAGCCGGCGGCCCGCTGCTCGGCGGCTTCATCGTCGACAGCCCGCTCGGGTGGCGCTGGACCTTCTTCGTCTGCGTCCCGCTCGCCGTCGTCGCCCTCATCCTGCTGCAGATCACCCTGAAGATTCAGCACGTCAAGCGCCCGGCCAAGATCGACTGGCTCGGCTCCGTCCTGCTGACCTCAGGCGTCAGCCTGCTGCTCATCTGGGTCTCCTTCGCCGGCAACCCCGACTACTACGACTGGTGGTCATGGCAGTCGGTCGCCATGGTGGGCGGCGGCGTCGTGCTCCTTGGCCTGCTGGTGCTGGTGGAATCCCGCGTGGCCCAGCCGATCATCCCGCTCAAGATCATCTCGGAGCGGACCACCGCCCTCGCGATCCTCGCCTCGGTGGCCGTCGGCGTCGGCATGTTCGGCTCCTCGACCTTCCTGGGCCAGTACTTCCAGGTGGCACGCGGTGCCACCCCCACGGAAGCCGGCCTGCTCACGCTGCCCATGATCGCGGGCAACCTGATCGGTTCCGTCGCCTCGGGCATGCTCATCAGCCGCACCGGCAAGTGGAAGCGGTACCTGATCGCCGGCTCCATCCTGCTGATCGGCGGCCTCGGCCTGGCCGGCACCATGGACCACACCACCGACTTGTGGCTGACCGGCATCTACACCGCCATCCTCGGCATCGGTCTCGGCCTGCTGATGCAGAACCTCGTGCTCGCCGTGCAGAACACCGTCCAGGCCAAGGACATCGGCACGGCCAGCGCCTCTGTTGCCTTCTTCCGGTCCGTCGGCGGCGCCATCGGCGTCTCGGTCCTCGGAGCCGTCCTGGGCAACCGGGTCAAGGAACTCGTCACGGAGGGGCTCGCTTCCGCCGGCATCCAGGTTCCGGCGGGATCCTCGGGAGCCAGCATGGACCTCAAGGACATGCCTGCACCCATCCGCGACATCATGCGGGCCGCCTACGGTGACGCGATCGCGGAGGTCTTCATGATCTCGGCAATCATCGGCGTGATTGCCCTGGTGGCCATCCTGTTCATCAAGGAACGCCCGCTGCGCCGGACTGTCGATATCCGGCCCGAGTCGGCCGAGCAGGCAGGCGACGCCGCTGCTGCTGTCGCCGCCGGAGGTGCTTCTGCGACCGCACTTGGAAATACCGGAAACGACGCCGTCCGGGGCGCCTCGTCCGCCACCGGAACCGGCATCGTGGACCTGGACCGGGAATTCATCGAGGTGCTCAGCCGCGAGCGGGCCGAATCCCGCTTCCCGGACGCCGCCCGCCAGGAGGCAGGCCTGACGTCCGACCCGGCTTTCCGCCAAGGGGAGCCTCGCCAGGGGGAGTCAGCCGCAGAGCGCGCGGCCGACAGGGAAGGCGCCCGTCAACGGTCCCGGACCCTTGTGGCCGATGACCGGCCCGAGGCAGCCGACGTCGTGCCCGTACTGCTGCAGACCCAGCAGCTGCTGGCCGAACAGCAGCTCCAGCTGGCCGAGGCGCTGCGCGCCGTGTACGACCAAGCTGCTGAGCAGCGTGCGATTGCCGCGGAACAGGCCCGCGTTGCCGAGGAGCTCACGGTCCTGCGCCGGCAGTTGGCCAAGCAGCGCAAGATGCAGCGCGCGGCGGCCGACTACATCGCCACGCACGGGCGGCACCGGACCGAGTAGCACCCGGTTCCGCGTCCGCCGCTCCGGACCCTCAAGGCCCCGCGGCCGCCCCTTGGGCAGCCGCGGGGCTTTCGGCGTATCCGCCGGGGGGCCGCCTTCTAGCCGCGGGACGGGCGCCAGCCACTAAGTACACCGTTTGGATGATATTTGGTGTCCCGTGTTCCACCCGGGCGGGGGATTTCGTAGAGTTGGATGGCTGTGGCTGTCGGACCCAAGAGATAGTCTCCAATCAGCTCTTCAACGCACTTCATTTTTCGGTCTTGTTCAGGCTTCTGATTCGTCAGACTCCCCCTCATTCGGTACTCCTAAGGACTCGTGGGCATGCTCGTCACCCTCATGCGGCGCTATTCCAAGCCGTATCTGCCATACATCGCGGCTGTGGTCATCTTCCAGCTGGCTTCAACCATCGCGGCTCTGTACTTGCCCAGCCTCAACGCCCAGATCATCGACGAGGGCGTGTCCCGCGGCGACACGGACTACATCTGGCGCACCGGCGGCATCATGCTCGGCGTCGCCCTGATCCAGGTGGCCACCGCGATCGCCGGCGTGTACTTCGGCTCGAAGGCGGCCATGGCGTTCGGCCGGGACCTGCGCCGCGGGGTCTTCCGGAAGGTCAGCAGCTTCTCGGCCCGCGACGTCAACGTTTTCGGTGCCCCCACGCTGATCACGCGAGGCACCAACGATGTCCAGCAGGTCCAGATGCTCATGCTCATGACGCTGAACTTCATGGTGGCCACGCCCATTATGTGCATCGGCGGCATCTTCATGGCCGTGCGCGAGGACCTCAACCTGTCCTGGCTCGTCTGGGTTTCGGTGCCCCTGCTGGTGGTTGTGGTGGGCTACCTCGTGGTTCGCCTCATGCCCCTCTTCCGTTCCATGCAGGCGAAGATCGACCGGCTCAACGGGGTCCTGCGCGAGCAGATCATCGGCATCCGCGTGGTCCGGGCGTTCGTGCGCGAACCCCACGAGGCCGAGCGCTTTGGCGCCGCCAACAAGGACCTCACCGACGTCTCGCTGAAGATCGGTTCCCTTTTCGTGCTCATGTTCCCCGCCATCGGCATGATCCTGCACATCTCCACCGCAGCCGTGCTGTGGTTCGGCGGCCAGCGCGTCGACGCCGGCGAGATGCAGGTGGGCTCGCTGACGGCCTTCCTGCAGTACCTCCTGCAGATCCTCATGGCCGTCATGATGGGCACGTTCATGGCCATGATGATTCCCCGTGCCTCGGTCTGCGCCGACCGCATCGGTGAAGTGCTCGACGTCGAACCCTCCATCCACGAATCGCTCACCCCGGTGGCGCCGGCGGCAAAGGCCGGGCGCGTGGAATTCCGGAACGTGACCTTCGCCTACCCCGGCGCCGAAGCGCCCGTGCTGAGCAACATCAGCTTCACGGCTGAGCCCGGCCAGACCGTGGCCATCATCGGCTCCACAGGCGCCGGAAAGACGAGCCTGCTGGCCCTGCTGCCGAGGCTCTACGACGCCGAATCCGGCGAGGTCCTGCTCGACGGCGTGCCCGTCACCGAACTGGACCGTGCCGAGATCACCCAGCGCGTGGCCATGGTGCCGCAACGGCCCTACCTGTTCTCCGGAACCATCGAGCACAACCTGCGCTTCGGCAAGCCCGAGGCCACCGACGAGGACCTCTGGGAAGCCCTGACGGTCGCCCAGGCCGCGGATTTCGTGCGCGAAAAGAAGGGCGGCCTTGCGTCCCGGATCTCCCAGGGCGGCACCAACGTCTCGGGCGGGCAGCGGCAGAGGCTCTGCATCGCCCGTGCCCTCGTCACCGAGCCCAAGGTCTTCCTGTTCGACGACTCGTTCTCGGCCCTTGACGTCGCCACCGACGCCAGGCTCCGCCGCGCGCTCAAGGCCAAGACGGCCGACGCCACGGTGATCATCGTCGGCCAGCGCGTGTCCACCATCGCCGATGCGGACCAGATCCTCGTCCTGGATAACGGCAGGATCGTGGACCGCGGAACACATGAGGAACTGTTGCAAAGCTCCAGCACCTACCAGGAAATCGTCGAATCCCAGCTGAGCGCGGAGGCAGTGGCATGAGCACCAACGAGAAAGTCTCCACCGGCTCGGCCCAAGCACCGGACGGGACAGCACCGGACGCGACAGCAGCCGGGATGCCGGCAACGGACGTGCTGGACGATGATTTCCTCGAGGAGGAGTTCACTCCCGGCGAAGCCGACGGCGGCATGTTCGGCGCCGTGCCGGCCAAGAAGGCCCAGCACTTCTGGCCCTCGGCCAAACGGCTCATGGGGTTGCTGAAGCCCGAGCGTGCCGGCATCACCGCGGTTCTCGCGATGGTGACAGTCGCCGTCGTCCTCAACGTCATCGCCCCGCGGATTCTCGGCCAGGCGATGGACGTGATCTTCGCAGGCGTGGTCGGCAAGCAGCTCCCGGCCGGCGCCACCAAGGAACAGTTCATCGAAGGACTGCGCTCCCAGGGCCAGGACAACTTTGCCGACATGCTCACCAAAATGGATGTGGTGCCCGGCGCGGGCATCGACTTCCAGAAGCTCGCGTTCCTCATCAGCGTGGTGCTGGTGATGTACTTCGTCGCCAACATCTTCCTGTGGCTTCAGGGCTATGTCCTGAACGTGCTGGTCATGCGCGTGGTTCGCAAGCTTCGTGACGACACTGAGAAGAAACTCAACGAGCTGCCGCTGAACTACTTCGATACCCGCCAGCGCGGCGACGTCCTCTCCCGCGTCACGAACGACGTCGACAACATCCAGCAGGCGCTCCAGCAGGCCTTTGCGCAGCTCGTGAACTCGGCCCTGACGGTGCTCGGCATTGTGATCATGATGTTCATCGTGTCCTGGCAGCTGGCCCTCATCGCGCTCATCGCACTGCCGCTCTCCGGGGTGGCCGCCGGCATCATCGGCGCCCGCAGCCAGAAGCTCTTCGCCGCCCAATGGAAGAACACCGGCGAGCTCAACGGCCAGATCGAGGAATCTTTCTCGGGCCACGACCTCGTCCGCGTGTTCGGCCGCGACGCCGACATGCTGGCCCGTTTCGACGAACGGAACGAGGAACTCTACCGGGCCGGCTTCGGCGCCCAGTTCGTCTCCGGCATGATCATGCCGGTCATGCAGTTCGTCTCCTACCTCAGCTACGTGGGGATCGCGGTCGTGGGCGGACTGCGCGTGGCCTCGGGCAGCATGAGCCTCGGCGACGCCACGGCGTTCATCCAGTACTCGCGCGAGTTCACCCAGCCGCTGGGGCAGATGGCCGGCATGGCCAACATGCTGCAGTCCGGTGTCGCCTCCGCGGAGCGGGTCTTTGAATTCCTCGACGCCGACGAACAAGACGCCGAGACGGCCACCGAGCACCTCCCGACCAAGACCGACGGCCACGTCGAGTTCAAGCACGTCACCTTCAGCTACTCGCCGGACAAGCCGCTGATCGAGGACCTGTCGTTCACCGCCGAGCCCGGACACACCGTGGCGATCGTCGGCCCGACCGGGGCCGGCAAGACCACCCTGGTCAACCTCGTGATGCGCTTCTACGAACTGAACGCCGGCAGCATTACCCTGGACGCGGTGGACATCACCCGGCTGAGCCGGTCGGAGCTGCGCGCCAAGGTCGGCATGGTGCTGCAGGACGCCTGGCTGTTCGGCGGGACCATCTACGAGAACATCCGTTACGGCAAACTGGACGCCACCGAAGACCAGATCATGGCGGCAGCCAAGGCCACCTTCGTGGACCGCTTCGTCCGCGCCCTGCCGGATGGCTACAACACGGTCATTGACGAGGAAGGCAACAACGTCAGCGCCGGCGAAAAACAGCTCATCACCATCGCCCGGGCCTTCGTGGCGAACCCGTCGCTGCTCATCCTGGACGAGGCCACGAGCTCCGTGGACACCCGCACCGAAGTCCTGGTGCAGAAGGCCATGGCCGCGCTCCGCACCGAGCGCACCAGCTTCGTGATCGCCCACCGGCTCTCCACCATCCGGGACGCGGACACCATCCTGGTTATGGAGGCCGGCCGGATCGTCGAGCAGGGCCGGCACGCCCAACTGCTGGCACTGCAGGGCGCGTACTACCGGCTGTACATGTCCCAATTCGCCGGGGAGGACGCAGACGCGGCCTCAGCGGAGACGGCAGAGGACGCGACGGCGGTGCGAAGTTGAGCGCCGCAGGCCACACCGGGGACGCGGGAGCCCCGGCAGCGGGGGAGGCGGGAGCCACCGAACCTCGCCGCCTGGAGGTGGAGGTGCCGATGCGCTGGAGCGACATGGATGCGTACGGGCACATCAACAACGTCCAGATTGTCCGGATCCTGGAGGAAGCACGGATCGCCGGGTTCGGGCCGCCGCGCGGAGCCGGGCTACCCGGGACTGAACCCCTTGTGTCGCTCTTCAACGACATCCCGGAGGGGACTCTGGCGCTCGTGGTGGAGCACAAGATCCGGTACGTCAGGACCCTGGAGTACCGGAACGTGCCCGCCGTCGTCCAGCTCTGGGTCGGCGCGGTCAAGGGCGCCAGCTTCGATATCCACTACCTGGTGCAGGATCCGGTGACCCGGGAGGACTGCGTCCGGGCCACGAGCCATCTTGCCTTCGTCGACGAGGCAACCGGACGGGTCCTGCGGCTGACGCCGGAGCAGAAGGAACGGCTGGCCCCCTATACCCGCGCCCACCCGGTCCAATAGCCCCTACCCCCGTTCTTGGCATGGCTCCTACAATGAACAATCCCGACGCATAAGGAGCAGTGGTCGCTGTGAACATGGGCAAGAACATGCACAAGAACATGGGCAAGGACATGCACCAGAAGGTGCACATGAGGCACCCCCGCAAGAAGACATGGAAAGAGCTCTCCCCGAGGGCGAAGATCGGAACAATCGCCGGCGCGATTATCCAACTGACGCTGCTCGTTGCAGCCCAACGCGACATTTCGCGCCGGCCCGCAGCGGAAATCCGCGGCAGCAAAGCGATGTGGAGGGCTGCCACCCTAGTGAACTTCATCGGTCCGGGGTGCTATTTCACCTTCGGCGTGAAGCGCCTTCCCGCCACGAAATAGCCACGGCCAACCACCCGCCCGGGATCTACTGGCAGGTAGCTGGAGGGCAGCGTTAAATGCGCGCGTTCAGTTTAAGCCTGTAAATTGAACGTATGACCCCAACCAAAAAGCCTGCCCTGCACCGTGCCCTCGGTATCTCCAAGGAGATTGAAGACGCGGCGTGGTTCGTGCTGGGCCCGGGGTTGCTCGGCAAGGCGTCCGCCCTGGACGGCCGCACCAAGACATGGTCTGTCCCGGCGGCCGCGGAGTTGCTGGAACGTCTCGAACGAGGCGTTCCGGACCCCAAGGCGCCGATGATGACCAACCTGCGCCAGAACTTGGAGGACGCCACGCGCGGGGCGAAGCAACTCGCAGTGGAGCTCCTGTTCCTCCAGTCCCTGCCGCTGGCCCACGAGGTCAAGTCACTCAAGGTCAAGCGGGCCCGTGTCGCCGAGGCCGCGTCCTGGCTGGAGCCCCCGCTTGAGCTCCCCGACGAGCTCTACGCCGGCATGACGGACCACGGTGTGATCCGGGACCGGACCGCGGAATTCAACTGGACCATCTGGGACCATCTGAAGTGGCTCTGCCGCTTCGTGCAGCACGTCGCCCAGCGGCCGGCTGGCGTCGTCCAGGCCGCGGTCAAGGACCCGCTGGCCTTCCACCGGCTGGTCGCCGGGACCCCGGATGACCAGCCGGCCATCCGCCGCAGCATCGAGTTCCTGGTCTGGCCCAGCTACTTCGAACCTGTCGTGGCCGACGTCGAACGGCAGGAAATCCGCGACGCCTTCGCATCCCTCGTGGGCGGCGCCAAGGGGGACAGCGACGAGGAAATTTCCGCGGATATCCACCGCATCCGCCTCCATCTGGACCAGCAGGCCGGACAGCGGATCGACTGGTATTCCCGCCAGCTGGTAAGTCAGTGGAGGAAAGTCGGTGATCCGGGTCGTCGCGCCTGGCTGCTGCGCACCCACCACGACAACGCTGAGCTGTTGGGGGAGTGGCGGAACGAGGAAGCAGTGACGCTCGACGTCGAACACCTCCGCCTGCTGGACCCCGGCGTTACCGCCGGGCTGGTCCAGAACGCCGTTGACGAGGACTACAAGCACCTCGGCTACGTGGAGCGGGAGGACACCAAGACCGCCGTCTTCGCGTTCCTGACCGTGATGAAGCCGGGCGATCTCGCTCTCTACCAGAGCTCGGGCAAGGTCCGGATCGGGGTGGTCCTCGGCGAGCCGGAGCACGGCAAGGACAACCGCCAGCTCCGCCGCAAGGTCCGTTGGTTCGATGAGGAACACGACGTCACCGGCCTGCCCCGGCACGTGCAGCGGCAACTGACCACGTCCGGCAACATCGTGGACATCACCCGCGTGATCCAGGCGCTTGAGGCGCTCCTGCCCGCAGAAGCCGAATCCGAGGCCGGCGACGGCGTCGAGCCGGCCGCCGCCGTCGAACCGGCCTGTGAAGGTTTCCGCCCGCTGACGGAGGAGTTCGCCGCGTCCCTGCATATGGACCTGGAGCCGCTGCAAGAAATCGCAGAACTCCTTGAGGAGAACCGGCAGCTGGTCCTCTACGGTCCGCCGGGAACCGGCAAGACGTACCTCGCCAAACATCTCGCCGCCGAGCTCGCCGGCGACACCACGGACGAGCGGGTCAAGCTGGTGCAGTTCCACCCCTCGTACGCCTATGAGGACTTCTTCGAGGGCTTCCGCCCGGACAAGACGGATGAGGGCCAGGTGTCCTTCAAGCTCGTTGCCGGTCCGCTGCGGCGGCTCGCGGAGGAGGCCGCCAAACCCGGCAACGAGAGCAAGCCGTACTTCCTGATCATCGACGAGATGAACCGGGCGAACCTCGCCAAGGTGTTCGGTGAGCTGTACTTCCTGCTCGAATACCGGGATGACCGGATCTACCTCCAGTACAGCCCCAATGAGCCGTTCACGCTGCCGGACAACCTCTACATCATCGGCACCATGAACACCGCGGACCGCTCCATCGCGATGATGGACGCGGCCATCCGGCGGCGCTTCTCGTTCATTGAGCTCCATCCGAAGACGGAGCCTGTGAAGGGCTCGCTCTTGCGATTCCTGCAGGCCCGGGACCTGGACACGACGCCGGCCTTGTTGCTGGACGCCTTGAACGACGCCATCGATGAATGGGACCGGGACCTGATGATCGGGCCCTCCTACTTCATGAAGAAGTCTGCGCAGACGCCCAAGGGCCTCCGCCGGATCTGGAAGTACGAGCTCATGCCGCTGCTGGAAGAGCACTATCACGGCCAGCTCAACCGCGCCCAGCTCGAGGAGCGGTTTGGACTGGAACAACTCCTCGGTCGCCTTGCGCACGTCTAGGCTGACGCCGTCCGGGGGCGCTGTGGCGCTGGACCGGAGTGTGGCGGACCGGAACACGGCCGGCCGGGGTACGTCCGCGCCGGGCGCACTGGGGCCGGGCGGGCCCGGACGGGGCATGCCGGCCCGGGCGGCGTCTGGCCCGGCTGTAGCCGGGCGCGGCGGCGCGGTGGCCGGGCGGCACCTTGTCATCGACGAGCTCTCCGCCGGCGTCGTGGAGCGGCTTGATCCGGACACCGCGGCCTACGTCAATGCCAGCGGCCTGGCAAAAGCCTCGCCGATGGGCATGGGCCTGTACCGGATTGAACCCGTCGGCAAGGTGGGCTCGGTGCGCACCCCCACCGTCCAGTTGGAGGTGCGGCCGAAGGGACGGCTCGGTCTGAGCCGGCTCCTGTTCCTGCTCGGCTACGCCGGGGATCAAGGGTTCCGCGACGAATCCGTCGCCGCCGTGGAGCACACCGATCTCTGGAGCGCGCTGGCCGAGTCCCTGGCGCAGCTTGCCGACCGGGCGCTGAGCCGCGGCGTGCTGCAGGGGTACCTGATGGTGGAGGAATCCCTGCGGACCGTCAAGGGCCGGATCCGGATCTCGGACCAAATTTCCCGCCGGCCGGGAATGCTGGTCCCGCTGGAAGTCTCGTACGACGAATTCACCGAGAATATCGCGGAGAACCGGATTTTGCGCGCCGCGCTGGAACGGATGTCCCAAGTGCCGCGCGTGCGGCCGGAAGTCCTCAGCCGGCTGCGCCAGCTAAAGGGAAAGCTCGACGCCGTGACGCGCCTTCAGTCCGGCGCGCCGCTGCCGCAGTGGCGGCCCAGCCGGATGAACACCCGCTACCACGCGGCTCTCCGGCTCGCCGAGCTGATCCTGCGGAACGCCTCGGCGGAGGCCGGCGACGGCAAACAGCAGTCGGCGTCGTTCGTGGTAGATATGGCGAAAGTGTTCGAGGACTTTGTCGGGACGGCCCTGCGCGAAGCCATGGCTGCCTTCCCCGGCGAGATGCGGCTGCGCTACAACGCACTCCTCAACGAGGCCGTCCGCGACTCGGACAGGATCGTCGTGCAGCCCGGGGCAGTCCATTTCCTCGGCGGCCGGCCCGTCATGGTGTACGACGCCAAGTACAAAGCAGCAGCCGACGCCGGCGCATCGCTCTCGGGCGATCACTACCGGATGCTGGCCTACTGCACATCGCTGCGGGTGCCGACGGCATGGATCATTTACCCGGGCGCCGGGGAAATCAAGCTGCGCCGGATCCTCAACACCGACATCGACATTGTCGAGTTCCCGCTGGATTTGTCCTTGCCGCCGTCGCAAATTCTTGCCTCGGTGGCAGATCTGGCCCAGCAGTCCTGGGGCGAAGTGCTCCGGCAGGCCAGTATCGACAGGTCAGCCAGCTAAACTGCTCAGCGCGTTAGGCGGATTCGTCCTGCCGGACGCCCACGGTCAGCAGGTGGTCCAGAAGCGCTTTTTCCGGCTGGCCCGGGTTGTTGGCGACATGCCACAGCAGTTTGTCCTGCGCTTCAGCATCATCCGGATTGGTCGATGCGAGAACCTCATTAATGATTGAGGTCGACTGCCGACGCAAGGGTTCAAGATCCGGGTCCGCTCCGCGGAACCGGCGGGGCCGGACGGCACGGTGTGTGGAGTGGCTGAGGGGACGGAACTGCAGGACTGTGGAACTGGGATGTATGGGACTGGAATCTGAGGGACTGGAATCTGCCGGCGTAGCAGCCGTGTCGGGCTCGTCGTTGGACATCAGCAAGTGCGGCATGCGCTCTCCCGTGTTTGCAGTACGTAGTGGTACTGACCGAATAGTGCCTAAGGTCCCCGAATTCGAATAGTAGCGGAGACCACCTGCCTGAACCGGAAGCCGGGCCACGCGACACGCAGGACTTCTCATGGTTTTTGCTGATTCGAGGTGGAGGCCGATGCCGGCTTAGGCCGGACGTCGATGCCGGTTCATGCCGGCGGCGTGCGCTGCAGGAAAGCCTCGAGGCGGTCCTCCAGCGCCGATGGGTCCTTGAGCTCGCATTCCCAGACGGTGAGAACCTCCCAGCCATCGCGTTCGAGCTGGAGCCGTTGCTCGGCGTCGCGGTTCCGGGTCCGCGTGCGCTTTGTTTCCCAGAATTCCGCATTGGCTTGGGGCGCGTGCTGCCCCGCCCGGCAATCGTGGAAATGCCAGAAGCAGCCGTTGACGAAGATGACTTTATGCCGGCCGGCGAAGACGAGGTCCGGGTTGCCCGGGAGTTTGCCCCCGGCTGCGCTGCCGTGCAGCCGGTACCGGTAGCCCTTTGCGTGCAGCAGCTTGCGGACCAGCATTTCGGGCTTCGTATTCTTGCCCCGGATGCGGGACATGTTCCAGCTGCGCCGCTCGGGGGTCAGCTTGTCCGCCATCATTCAAGTCTAGGCGGCCGCCCCGGGCAGGTCCCCGGGAAGGTCCCAGGGCGGGTCCCGGGGCGTCAGCGCGGACTGTGACCGACGGGCAACGAGACCCCGGCGATGCCGGACGCCGAACGGCGGCCGGGAGACGACGTCGGGCCCTAGATCTCCCGTTCAGGGTGTTCGCCGAACTGGAAGTGTCGGCCACTGACCGACGCTGGCGTAATTTCTACGTAGAAGTCCTTCAATGTTGGAACCCAGGGTTTCAGTCCGAGGGCCTCGGCTTCGGCGATATCGGCCGATTGGTCAAGAACGCGCGCGGTGCCTCGCAGGACCACAGACCACGCTTCCTCGGACAGAATGCCGTCCGTTTCGAAGAGGACCTTCGAATTGATGGTGAGCTCGGCCAGTTTGTTTCCCGGGGCGGTGCGGAGGAATAATTTCCGGCCGCTGACCGCGTAATTCACAGGGAAGATGTCGGGGTCTCCGGCCACGGTGACCACGAGCCTGCCGTGTTTTGTGCCCTCGATCAGTTTCCAGCTTTGCTCGTCGTCCAGCTTGAGGATGGGATTGCCGTCTTCGTGTTCGAACATCATGGGTTCATTGTTCTGAAACGAGCCGACGATTGCTAGGGGCTAAAGGACTGAGGGCCAGCCGTCCGGGGCGGCGAAAGCCGCGTCAATCACGCGCCTGTGGATAACTTTGTTGACCAAAATGTGACGTCGGTTACCCTTAAGCAATTGCTTGGCTTCGCGCGTCTTGATTTCTATCGGGGGAGTAGCTGACCATGACATCTCGCAGTTCGTTTTCCGGTCCCTGGCGCGCCTGCACGGTCGCCGTGGTGTCGCTCTCCCTGATGTCGGTCTCCGCTTGTACCGGAGGTGGAGCGCCACCTCCCGGATCCTCACCTTCCGACTCCCAAAGCCCGGCCGCATCGACGACTCCTAGCAACACTCCGACGCCCACGGCCGCCTACAAACCCGCCGACGCCTCGGGTAGGGCTCAGAACGTCCCTGTTCCGGTACTGCCCGAGGCAGCGAAAGCGGAAACGAAGGAAGGCGCGATCGCATTCGCAAAGCACTGGTACACGCTGTTGAACTACGCGTATCAGACGGGGGAATTCCGACTGATGGACGAGGTGACCGATTCCTCGTGCAGGTTATGCGCGAAGGTGCGCCCGGGAATTGTGGAGTGGAACTCGGAAGGACGTTGGATCGCGGGAGGGTTGGTCCAAGCGAAGGGGGCCTATACCAACTTCGTCAAGACATCCCAGGGTAGCTACCAAGTGACCACACAATTGGAGCAATCGGCGGGAACCCTGTATCGACCTGACTCAAGTGTCGAGAAGTCCGTGCCGCCCTCACAAGTGCTCGCAGATATCATGATTCTCCGCTTTTCCGACGGTCGTTGGATTGCGATGGATGTTGACCGGATCGGTGCATGAATCGCCTCCAGCGCTCAGGACCAAGGCGGTGGGGTATCAGGGCTGTATTCGCCGTTGTCGTTTGTCTTTCGCTAACCGGTGTCCCGTCGGCCAGCGCTGAGGCATCGGACGTTTTTTGGAACGAGACGGGAGTGGGCGTATGGAGATATGACTCGACGTTCGGAGTTTGGGTGGATGCGCCGGGGACTGTTCCGGAGAGCCCATTCCAATACAGGTTCGACTACCTGTGCCTGATAGACAACAACAACTTCGATCTTGCTTGTCTCGCGGCGACGGCAGAATGTAACGCTGGCCAAAACGGCCGCCCGGTTCGATGGTGGTGGAAGCTAGTTGTTGCGGGACCGAATGATTGGAGCCGCATTTCGCCCGACCGCTGTGTCTACTTGGAGAAGCCCGAAGACGTCCTGAGCAAGATCGCGGCGCAGATCCAGACTAAATTTCAGCAGCTGCCGGTCAGTCCAGGAAATGCCGTCATGCAGCCGAGTCCACACACTCTGAGAGGCGCAGAGACAAATTTCTATGCGGAAGCCGTCGAGCAAACCTTTGGCGTCGACATGCTGGGCCAGAGGGTCTCCATTGTGGCGAAACCCGTCGAATACACCTGGAACTACGGCGACGGCACGTCGCTGGGTCCGCAAACGGCGCCCGGCGGACCGCTTCCGCAGGACCGGTGGGGCGAGAAGACCCTGACGAGCCACGTCTACTCCCAGACCGGCGACTTCCCGGTGGTCCTGACAACGCATTTCCAAGGCACCTACTCCGTAAATGGAGGACCGGCGCTGCCGATTCCCGGCCAAGGACAATTCAGCTCGCCCCCGCAGACCATCAGCGTCTGGCGGTCGATCACCAGGAATTACGCGGACACGTGCCTGCAGAACCCCCAAGGCCAAGGCTGCCCCGGCGTCGCGCCGCCTCCCTGAGGCGGCACCACAGCCCGTGGCTAGGCTCGCAACTCCCGGTCTACCCGGTCCATCCGGGCGCTCACCAGCTGGCAGCGGGGATCACCCGGTCCGAGCAATGCGGCCGCGGCCGCCGCCGTTGCCGTGTCGGAGGATCCCATATCGCTTGTGCACCATTGCAGCATCAGCCCAGCATCGCCGCTGGACCGTACGGAGGCCCCCACTGCCAGGTTGAGCTCGTCGCGCATAAACCCGACCGCCAAATTGGTCGAACGGGTGAGCAGTTTCGCCGGGTAAGCCGCAAAGGCTTCGGCCACACGCCCCTCCCGCAGATGGCCGGCCACGACCGAGGCATCCGTCACGACGGTGACGGTTGGCGAGAATCGGTAGGGGTTCGCTTCCACGACATCGCCCAGGATGCTGCGGATCCGGTGCATCTCGGTCCGGATCGCCGCCCCGGTTCCCGCGTCGCCATGGATCTCGTACGCCAGTTCGTCGGCACTCCAGCCCTGGTCGCGCGAGGCCAACAGAGCCAGGATCTCGGCACGGCGCAACGTCAGCGGGCGTCTGGTGCCGCCGTCGAGCGCCGCCGATGGTGAGTCTCCCAGCAGCCGCAGCAGCAGCTGTTCCCGGGCGCCGCCGTCGCGCAGTGTCCGCTCGTCACGTAGTGCCGGCTGCCCCGGACGCCGGACGCCGCCGCCGGGAGCCGGAACCGATTTCAGCAGTTCCTCCGCAAGCCGCACCCCACACCGGACCAGCCGCAGGCTGTCCGGCGTGACCGATTCGAACGGACCGGAGACGTCCAGGACGCCGACGATTTCGCCCGTCAAAGGATCGCGAATGGGGGATGCGGTGCACGCCCACTCATGATGGGTCCGCACAAGGTGCTCGGCCGAGAAGAGCTGCGCCGGGGCGCCGGTCACCAACGCCTCGCTGATGGCGTTGGTGCCGACGCCGGACTCGGACCAGTCGGCGCCCTCGACGAACTCCAGGGAGTCCGCGAGCCGCAACGCCTGCTTACTGCCAACGCGCCACAGGACTTCGCCCTCGTGGTCAGTCACGATCAGCAAATGGCGGCCGGTCACGGTCTCATCGGCCAGCAACTGCGACAGCGCGGGCATGACAGCGGCCAGCCGGTGGCCGGCACTTAGGGAGCGCGCCTCCGAGACCTCATGCCGGTGGGGCGGCCGGTGCTGGTCCGGATTGATGCCCAATGCCAGAGACCGCTGCCAGGACTTGATGAGCGACGGCGGCAGGTGCGGATCCGGATTGCCGGAAATAGTGGCCTCGTGAGCCGCCCGGAGCGTCCGGGCGTACTCCGCCGGCGCCGAAAACCTGAGGTCTGAGGGGTGCGTGATGGAGCCATTGCCCTGCCGCATGCTCATTCTCCCAACTCGCCCTCGAATCGTCGCACCCGGCCGGTTCCCCGCCGCTTCGCCGCCGCCGTCGGCTGCTGTGAGCGCCGGACAACGGCTTGAGAGCTCCGTGTAACCCGATTGTAACCCCCTGCGACTTTTACTTGTGATGCGGGTCACTGTGTGGTCTAGGGGTCACGCAACGGGAGCGACCCACTGTCAGCAATAGAAAGAGGAATCATGCCTGAGACACCAAACGGCGTCGTCGGGGCGTGGTTGGCGCAGTTCGAAGAGGCACTGCGCAGCCACAACACGGACGCCGCACTGGAGCTTTTCGACGACGATTCGTACTGGCGCGACTTCGTCTCCTTCACCTGGAACCTCAAGACCCTCGAGGGTAAAGAGGACATTCGTCGCATGCTGGAGGCGACCCTTGACGACGTGCAGCCCAGCAACTGGGCCCTCGCCGAGGACGCCACCGGGGACGCTGCGAACGCCGAGGCCTGGGTCAATTTCGAGACCGGCCAGGCCCGCGGCTACGCCCATCTGCGTCTCCGCAACGGCAAATGCTGGACCCTGCTCACCACCATGCAGGAGCTCAAGGGCTTTGAGGAAAAGAAGGGGCCGAACCGGGAGAAGGGAGTGGCCCATCAGATCACGAAGGGCCGCAAGTCCTGGTTGGAACTGAAGGAAGAGCAAGAAGCGCGGCTCGGCTACGAAGACCAGCCCTACACCGTGATTATCGGCGGCGGCCAGGGAGGGATCGGGCTGGGTGCGAGGCTGCGCAGGCTCGGCGTGCCCACCATCATCATCGAAAAGAATGAGCGCGCGGGTGACTCGTGGCGCAACCGCTACAAGTCCCTGCACCTGCACGACCCTGTCTGGTACGACC
This sequence comes from Arthrobacter humicola, assembly GCF_039531445.1. Taxonomy (NCBI): domain Bacteria; kingdom Bacillati; phylum Actinomycetota; class Actinomycetes; order Micrococcales; family Micrococcaceae; genus Arthrobacter; species Arthrobacter humicola. The sequence goes on from NZ_BAAAQB010000019.1 coordinate 145,901, forward strand.
ACCTGCCCTACATGAAGTTCCCCGACGACTGGCCGGTTTTCGCGGCGAAGGACAAGATCGGCGACTGGCTCGAGAACTACACCCGGATCATGGAGCTGAATTACTGGTCCAAGACCGAGTGCACCAGCGCCCGCTTCGATGAAGCATCCCAGGAGTGGGTGGTGGAGGTGGTGCGCGACGGCGAACCGGTCACCCTGCGCCCCAAGCAACTCGTCTTCGCCCTGGGCGTCTCGGGGTACCCCAGCGTTCCCGTGTTCGACGGCGCCGAGTCCTTCCTAGGGGAGCAATACCACTCGTCCAAGCACCCGGGCGGCGGAGACTGGACCGGGAAGAAAGCCGTGGTTATCGGTTCCAACAATTCCGCGCACGATATCTGCGCGGACCTCTGGGAGCACGGCGCGGACGTCACCATGGTCCAGCGGTCTTCCACGCACATCGCCCGCAGCGAATCCCTCATGGACCTGGCGCTCGGCGGCCTGTACTCCGAACAGGCGCTCGCCAACGGCGTCACCACGGAGAAGGCCGATCTCCTGTTTGCCTCGTTGCCGTACCGGATCCTGCCCGAAGCCCAGATCCCGGTGTATGCGGAGATGGCCGAGCGCGACGCCGAGTTCTATTCCGAGCTGGAGGCTGCCGGCTTTGACCTGGACTTCGGTGTTGACGGCTCCGGATTGTTCCTGAAGTACCTCAGGCGCGGCTCCGGCTACTACATCGACGTCGGTGCCTCCCAGCTGATCATCGACGGCCGGGTCAAGCTCGCCAACGGCGAGATCGGCAAGATCACCGGGAATTCGGTCGTGATGGCCAACGGCACGGAACTGGAGGCGGACGTCATCATTTACGCCACCGGCTATGGGTCCATGAACGGCTGGCTGGCCGATCTGGTCTCGCCCGAGGTGGCCGACGCCGTCGGCAAGTGCTGGGGGTATGGATCGGAGACGCCGAAAGACCCGGGGCCGTGGGAGGGCGAACTGCGCAACATGTGGAAGCCCACGAACGTGGAGAACCTGTGGATCCACGGCGGCAATCTGCACCAGAGCCGGCACTACTCCAACTATCTGGCGCTGCAGCTCAAGGCAAGGATGGAAGGACTGCCGACGCCGGTCTTCGAGCTTCAGCCCACACACCACGCGCGCTGAATTGAACTGATTCGAACGGCCCGTGACAATCACAGACACGGCAACCAGACTGGGGTTAAGGCTCCGTTGTGAGAAACCAATGACATTCCGTGGATGCGCCTTATCGGGCGCATCCACGGCCTGGAATGCAAAGGCGATACACCATGAAAGCAGCACGATTCCACGCCCGTAAGGATCTCCGGATCGAAGATATCGCTGAGCCTGAGCTGCGTCCGGGGGCGGTGAAGATCGCGGTCGCCTGGTGCGGCATCTGCGGCACAGACCTCCACGAATTCTTGGAAGGGCCCATCTTCACCCCGCCTCCCGGCAACCCCCACGTACTTTCCCACGAGGCCGCGCCGGTCACCCTGGGGCACGAGTTTTCCGGCACGGTCGAGGAACTCGGGGAAGGGGTCAGTGGCCTGGCGGTCGGAGACAGCGTCGTCGTGGAGCCGTACTTCGTCTGCAATGAATGCGGCCCGTGCCTCAGCGGACACTACAACTTGTGCACGAAGCTGGGATTCATCGGTTTGGCGGGCGGCGGTGGCGGCTTGAGCGAGAAGGTGGTCGTCGACGCCCGGTGGGTGCACGCCGTCGGAGACATCCCTCTGGATGAGGCCGCTCTCATCGAACCCCTCGCGGTGGCGTATCACGCCGTCGGCCGCAGCGGGCTCAAGGCCGGGGACGTCGCCGTCGTCGGAGGAGCCGGACCCATCGGCCTGCTTACCGCCGCGGTCCTCAAAGGCATCGGCATCACTACGATCGTCACCGAGCTGTCGACCGCCCGCAAGGACAAAGCGGCCTCGTCCGGGGTTGCCGATCACGTTCTCGACCCGAGCTCAGTTGACGTCAAGGCGCGCGTGCTGGAACTGACCGGCGGCGCAGGGGCCAACGCGGCGTTTGAATGTGCCGGCGTGAATGCCGTGCTGGACACGATGCTCGACGTCGTCAAGCCCGCGGGCGTCGTCGTCAACGTATCGATCTGGGGGCATCCGGCCACGGTGGACATGCAGAAAGTCGTGCTGAAGGAAATCGATCTGCGCGGCACCATCGCCTACTGCGGTGATCATGCGGCCGCCATCAAGCTCGTCCAGGACGGAAAAGTCGACCTCAAACCCTTCATCACCGGAAGAATCGCCTTGGATGATCTGGTGGACCAGGGGTTCGACACGCTGATCAACCACAACGACACCGCGGTGAAAATCATCGTCCACCCGTAGTGATTCGAGTCTCATCAGGAATAGTTGCAGACGCCTCGCAGTTGCCGCCAGTGAACCCATTTCACTGTGAAAGGAATTGCGCATGCTGTTTTCCCCGATGACCCTCGGCGAGCTGGAACTGCCCAACCGTCTCGTGATGGCGCCGCTGACCCGCCTTCGCTCGGGCCGGGAAGGAATCCCGGGGCCGCTGGTTGTGGAACACTACCGCCAGCGCGCCTCGCTCGGCCTGATCGTCAGCGAGGGCACCTACCCGAGCCACGCGGGCCAGGGCTTCCCGGGCCAGCCCGGCCTGGTGACCCCGGAGCAGCTCGAGGGCTGGTCCAACGTCACCGCGGCCGTCCACGCCGAAGGCGGCCGGATTTTCGCCCAGGTCATGCACGCCGGCCGGGTCACGCACCAGGACACCAATGGTGGTCATGAAGTTGTGGCGCCCAGTGCCATCGCGATCGACGGCGAAACCCGAACCTACGCGGGCAAGCAGCCGTTCCCCGTTCCGCGCGCCCTCACCACCGAGGAACTGCCGGGCATTGTCGACGAATTCGTCACGGCGTCGCGCAAGGCGGTCGAGGCAGGGTTCGACGGCGTGGAGTTGCACTCCGCCAACGGTTACCTGCTCCACGAATTCCTCGCTCCGTCCGCTAACCAGCGCGATGACATCTACGGTGGTTCGCCCGAGAACCGCGCCCGCTTTGTCCTCGAAGTGGTCGAGGCCGTTGTTGCAGCCCTCGGCGCGGACCGGGTGGGCATCCGCATTTCGCCGGAACACAACGTCCAGGGCGCCCTCGAGCTGGATGCTGCCGATGTCCGGGAGACCTACGGCCGGCTGGTCGACAGGCTGGCTCCCCTGAAGCTCGCGTACCTCAGCGTCCTCCACAAGGAGCCCACGAGTGCACTCGTCCAGGACCTGCGCGCTCGCTTCGGCGGGACCTTCCTCGTGAACACCGGCTTTGGCGTCATCACGACCCGCGACGAGGCAGTGGCACTCGTGACCGACGGTCACGCGGACGCCGTCGTCGTCGGACGCCCGGCCATCGCGAACCCGGACCTCGCCCGCCGCTGGCGCGAAGGCCTGCCCGTCAACGAGCCCGACCCCTCCACCTTCTACGCCGCCGGCGCCGAGGGCTACACGGACTACCCGGCCTACCAGAACTAGGCAGCGACGGGGCCACCGGCTGGACATGCCCCGCCGGAGCACCCTCTCGCGGCTGGACATGTCCCTCGCCGCACGTCTTGGCCGCTGGACATGCCCAGCGTCGGCCACGAGCAGTGGACAGAATGCCATTCTGTCCACTGCTGGCATTTAACAACGAGCATGTCCCTCATTGACCAGGTCTAAGGCTGGAGATGTCCACCGCATCAGTACACCTTGGGGTTACGTCGCGCCTTGAAGCACACCCGCTGCGCACTTTGTGCACTGCGACGGACCCCCGGCTGGACATGTCCCGCCGCGTCCCTCGCGGCTGCGCATGTCCCTCGCGGCACATCATGGCCAGTGGACATGCCCAGCTTCGGCCACGAGCAGTGGACAGAATGCCATTCTGTCCGCTGCTGGCATTTAACAATGAGCATGTCCCTCGTTGAGCGGTCCTGCGGATGGACATGCTCCGCGATGACACGTGCGGCTGGACATGTCCCGCTCCGCGTCCCTGGGGCACTGGACATGTCCACTGTTACAACGCGCCAAAGGACATGTGCCTTGGCTGGTCGCGTGGCTGGGCATGTCCCGTGGTCCGTTGCCGCTGGTGCAGCCCCCGGGGAGGGGCATGTCCACTCGTGAGCAGTGCAAATGAGCATGTCCCGGAGGGAGCCTCCCCACGCACGCTTCCACCCCAGTCCTATAGGATCTGAACATGCAACTAGCTTCCACCGGCAGCGCCTCTGAGGGGCGTCCCGCGGGCCGCCCCGTCAGCCGGCAGGTCCTGGCGGACCACGTCTATGAAGAACTTCTGGCGTCGCTGATGGATGGCCGGCTGGAACCGGGTGCCGCGGTGAGCATCGACGGGACCGCCCGGGAGCTCGACGTTTCACCCACGCCCGTGCGGGAGGCGCTGGCCAGGCTGGAGCACACCGGCATGGTGCGGCGGGTCGCGCTCAAGGGTTACCGGGTTGCTCCGGTGTTCACCCAGGAAGACTTCGCCGAGCTCATGGAGGCCCGGCTTGCGATCGAGCCGGTCAACGCCCGCCTGGCGTGCGTCCGGCTGACGCCGAATCACCTCAAGGAACTGGAACAGGCGGTGGCGGACCTCAAGGACGCGCCGCGCGGGCCGTCCTTTGCCGAATTCCGCGGCTACCTCGAAGCCGACGAGCGGTTCCACCGGCTCATCGCCGAGCAGACCGGCAACCAGTTCATGGTGGCCGCCTATGCCGCCCTCGGCGGACAGATCCAGCGCTTCCGCCTGTTCGGGGGAGTAGGCATCACCGACGCCGACCACGCGATCGCCGAACACCAGGCCGTCCTGGATGCGTTGGCCTCGGGAGACCCGCAGAAGGCTGAGGCCGCCATGGCGGAGCACGTGCGCAAGGTGCGCGGCCGGGCCATTGCGGACGCGCCGGCAGACTGACCACCCAGCATTCCCGGAGATCCCTTCACGCGAACGAAGAATGCCTATAGGATCTTCGATTGTTGCCAATGACCCCGATGTGACCTTGACAACACCCTTTCGATAGTAAATCCTATAGGAAACAGGATTCCACGAAGGAGTGACCCATGGCTTACACCGCCGAAAACTGGCCCATCACCGCGGCGCTGCTGCAGTTCCCCGGCACCGACGCCCAGGGCACCCCCATCAACGACGCCCCGGCATCCGCCTGGGCCGACGTCCTGCAGGAAGTCAAGGACGCCGGCTTTGCCAACGCGGACCTCACGGACAGCTGGGTCCGTCCCGGCGACCTCAGCGCCGCCCGGCTTGCCGAGTTCAAGCAGACCGCGGACAACGTCGGCATCGGCATCCCTGTCATTTCAGCCATCCGCCGCAGCGTCATCGAGGCTGGCAACTGGGAAGCCAACCTCGCCTACAGCCACCGCACCATCGACGCCGCCGCCGAACTCGGCTGCGAAGTGGTGTCCTTCGGACTGCACCAGGCCATCACCGCCGAGCAGCAGAAACAGCTCTGGTTCTGGACCGTCGAAGGCCACAAAGACCCGGTTGGGGACAAAGAAGTCTGGAACAACGCCGTCACCCGGCTCCGGGAACTGGGGCGGCACGCGGCCGACGTCGGCGTCCTGCTCTCGCTCGAAATGTACGAGGACACTTATCTCGGTACCGCGGATTCGTCCGTCCAGTTGGTCCAGGACATTGGACTGGCCAACGTCGGCCTCAACCCGGACCTTGGCAACCTCATCCGGCTCCACCGGCCGATCGAGGACTGGCGCGAGATGGTCGCAAAGACCCTCCCGTACTCCAACTACTGGCACATGAAGAACTACATCCGCGACGAGGACGTCGCCCGGAACACTTACGTCGCGATGCCGGCCCCGATGGAAAGCGGCCTCATCAATTACCGCGAGGCATTCAAGGTGGCGCTCTCGGTCGGCTTCCAAGGAATCCTCTGCACCGAGCACTACGGCGGCGACGGCCTCAGCGTCACGGCCAGCAACCAGGACTACCTCCGCCGCCAGGTCTTGCCGAAGACCGACGGCTACGCCCTCGGCCAGAGCCAGGTGGCCCAAGGACGGCAGCAGCCCGCGACGGCGGAACTTTCCAGCGTCTGACCCGGCGCCTGGTGCGGCCGTCTAGCCGATTGGGGGCGGCCGCACCACCCCGTTTCACCCCAGATCCACTTCTCCAACACGGATTCAATGAGGAAACCATGACCCAGATCTTCGACAACCCCGCTGACTTTGCGGATGAGGCACTGGACGGCTTCGTGGCAGCCAACCGCGGTTACGTGGCCCGTGTCGACGGCGGCGTCGTCCGCTCCACCGAGGTCCCGGCCGGGCAGGTCGCCCTGGTGGTCGGCGGTGGCTCCGGGCACTACCCGGCGTTCGCCGGCCTCGTCGGCCCGGGACTGGCCACCGCCTCGGCCTGCGGCAACATGTTCGCCTCGCCCGCGGCCGGCCAGGTCTACCGGGTAGCCAAGGTGGCCAACGCCGGTGGCGGCGTGCTGCTGAGCTACGGCAACTACGCCGGTGACGTCCTGCACTTCGGCCAGGCCCAGCTGCGGCTCAATGCCGAAGGCATCGAGACCCGCACCGTCCTGGTCACCGACGATATCGCCAGTGCCCCGCTGGACCAGATCGAGAAGCGCCGCGGCATCGCCGGGGACCTGACAGTCTTCAAGATCGCCGGCGCCGCCGCGGAGGCGGGACTGAACCTGGACGACGTCGAGCGTCTGGCCATCCGCACCAACTACCGCACCCGCTCCCTCGGCGTGGCCTTCGACGGCTGCACCCTGCCCGGGGCGGAGGCGCCGCTGTTCTCTGTCCCTCCGGGGCACATGTCCCTCGGCCTGGGCATCCACGGCGAACCCGGCATCTCCGATCACCCCATGCCCACCGCCTCTGAACTGGCCGACCTCCTCGTCAGCAAGCTCCTGGCCGACAAACCGGACGACGCCGGCACCCGTGTGGTGGCGATCGTCAACGGCCTGGGCACCGTCAAGTACGACGAACTCTTCCTGCTCTACGGCAAGATCGAGAAACTCCTCACCGCCGCCGGGCTCACTGTGGTGGAGCCCGAATGCGGCGAACTCGTCACCAGTCTGGACATGTCCGGACTCTCCCTGACCCTGCTGTGGCTGGACGAGGAACTCGAGCAGTACTGGGCCGCCCCGGCCGACACTCCGGCGTTCCGCAAGGGCAACCTGGCGTCCCGGGCCCGCCGCGAACTCGCCGGGCCGGAAGCCGAGGAGGCCGCCGACGTCGAGCGCCCCACCCCGGCGGCGGCAGCCCTCGGGCGGCTGGCCGTAGAGCTCCTCGGGCAGGTGCGCGACGTCGTCGTCGAGCATGAAGAAGAACTGGGCCGGCTGGACGCCATCGCCGGCGACGGCGACCACGGGATCGGTATGCGCCGCGGCGTCGATGCGGCCGTCGCGGCGGCCCGGCAGGCAGCCGCGAACGACGGCGGTGCATCAGTTGCGCGGATCCTGACCGTTGCGGGGGAGGCCTGGAGCGAACGCGCCGGCGGGACCTCCGGCGCCCTCTGGGGCTCCGCGGTCATCGCGGCCGGGCTGGCTCTGGGCAACCGGGACAGCTACAGCGGCGAGGACGCGGCGGCCGCGGTCACCGCCTTCACCGACGCCATCACCGCTCTCGGCAAGGCCGAGCCCGGGGACAAGACCATGGTGGACGCCCTGCTGCCGTTCCGGGATGCCTTCCTCACCGCGTTCGACGCCGGCACCCCAGTGGCTGCCTCGCTCGCCGCAGCGGCGGCCTCCGCCACGGCCGCCGCAGACCGGACCGCCGAGCTGCGCCCGCTCAAAGGCCGGGCCCGCCCGCTTGCCGAAAAGAGCCTCGGCCACCCCGACCCCGGCGCGGTGTCCTTCGCCCTCATCGCGACGCGGATCTCTGCACACATTTCCCCTACCGGAACCCGGCTCGTCAACCCCGAGCCGGCGGAACAAGGAGCACAAGCATGAGCGCAGCAACAGGCTGGCGCGTGGTCATCGGCAACGATGAGGCCGGCGTCGAATACAAGAACGCGCTGAAGGCGCTGCTCGAAGCGGATCCCCGGGTGGCGTCCGTCCAGGACGTGGGAGTCGGCGCCAACGACTCCACCGCCTACCCGCACGTGGCCGTCGATGCGGCCCGGAAAGTCGCCGACGGCGACGCCGACCGGGCGCTGCTGATCTGCGGCACCGGCCTCGGCGTGGCGATCGCGGCCAACAAGGTCCCTGGCATCCGGGCCGTCACCGCCCACGACGCCTACTCCGTGGAGCGCTCGGTCCTGAGCAACAACGCCCAGGTCCTCACCCTCGGCCAGCGCGTCATCGGCCTGGAACTCGCCAAGAAGCTCGTGAGTGAATGGCTGGGCCACCACTTCGACGAAAACTCCTCCTCCGCCGCCAAGGTGGACGCCATCTGCTCTTACGAGCCCGACTACACGAAGGCAGTCTGACCATGACCGAATCAACAACCAACGCCCCGGCTCCTGAAACGAGCACAGCACCGGACACCGCAGGCGCCATCAACGCCGCCCGCAAGATCGCCGTCGTCGGCTCCGGCTACATGGGCGGCGGGATCGCGCAGGTGCTGGCCCTCGGCGGCGCGCGCGTCGCGCTGGCTGACGTGTCCGCCGAAGTGGCGCAGAAGAACTACGAGCGGTTGCTGACGGAATCGGACGAATTCGTTGCCGCCGGGCTGTTCCCGCAAGGCTCCACGGAGCTCCTAAAGGAAAACCTGTGGCCCGCCAAGGACATTGAGGAAGCCGTGGCCGACGCCGACTTCATCGAAGAAGCCGTCCCCGAGGTCATCGCGATCAAGCACCAGACCCTGGCCCGGATCAGCGCCGCCGCCCGCCCGGACGCCATCATCGGATCCAACACCTCCACGATCTCCATCGCGGACCTGTCCGAGCCCGTCACCAACCCGGAACGGTTCCTGGGCGTGCACTTCTCCAACCCCTCGCCGTTCATCCCCGGCGTCGAAATCATCCCTCACGCCGGCACCTCGGCGGCCACGGTCGGCGCCGTCCGCGACCTCGTGCACGCCGCCGGGAAGCAGACCGCCGTCGTCAAGGACGTGACCGGATTCGTGCTCAACCGGCTCCAGTACGCGCTGTTCCACGAGGCAGCGCAGTTGGTGGAGCAGGAGATCGCGACCGCGGAAGACATCGACACCCTGGTCCGCACCACTTTCGGCTTCCGGCTGCCGTTCTTCGGACCGTTCGCCATCGCCGACATGGCCGGACTGGACGTCTATAACTTCTGCTACAAGTCCCTTCAGACCGACTTCCCCGAACGCTTTGCGACGCCGCAGATCCTCACCGATCTGGTGGAGGCAGGCAAGCTGGGCACCAAGTCCGGCGCCGGATTCCTCAACGTGCCGGCCGAGCGCACACCGGAGCTGATCGCGTACCGGAACAAGGCGTACGTGGCGATGCAGCAGCTCCTGGAGGACCTTGGTCCCGCCCCGATCAACTGAACCTACTTCTTCTTTCGCACTTTTCAGGAGCAATCCCATGAGCATTTTCCCCGCCGAACGCACGGCAATCGTCACCGGCGCCGTATCCGAGCGCGGCATCGGCCGCGCCACCGCCACCTACCTCGCGGCGCAGGGCTGGAACGTCGGCATCATTGACCTCGACGACGCCCGGTGCAAGGCAACGGCCAAGGAACTGGCCGCGGAGCACGGCGTCAAGGCCTACGGCGCGGGCGCCAACGTCTGCGACGAGGCATCCGTCCGTGCCGCCATCGACGAGATCGAGGCCGAGTTGCCCCAGATTGTGGCACTCGCCAACGTGGCCGGCGTCAGCTCGCCGGTCCCGTACCTGGAACTTGACGCCGCCGAATGGGACCGGGTGCTCGGCATCAACCTCAACGGTGTCCACTACGCCACCCGCCGCGTGGCCGAATCCATGGTCAAGAACGGAATCGGGCGGATCGTCAACATCTCCTCGGTCTCAGCCCAGCGCGGCGGCGGGACCTACTCCAAGACGCCCTACTCGGTGGCCAAAGCCGGCGTGATCGGCCTGACCCGGTCCACCGCACGGGAACTGGGCCCCTACGACATCACCGTCAACGCCATCTCCCCAGGCCCCATCGACACCGACATCATGGGCGGCACGCTCAGCGAGGAACGCAAAGACGAACTCACCAAAGACCTCGTGGTCAACCGCGTCGGTTCCACCCGGGATATCGCGGCCGCCATCGCCTTCCTCATCAGCGAGGACGCCGGCTACATCTCCGGGCAGACGCTGAATGTGGATGGCGGACTCTACATGCACTAAGGAAGTAGTCCCGTGGCACACCACAGCAAGACTGCCGCTCCCGCCGGATTCGCGAGCTGGAGCAAAGGACGGAAGATCTATCTCGCCGTCGGGATCCTGGCCTGCGTGGCCGGAATCCTGATGATGGCCTTATCCCGTTAGCCGGCGCTTCGCCCGCTCGCTTCACCCATCTGCTTTGCACCTCTGCCTTACACCTCTGCGTCTCCACCCGTTCCATCTGCTCGTTCGACCTGTTCTACCTTCCTGATCTACTCAACTGATTCACTCAATGAGGAGTTTTGATGTCCGTAGCAACAACCTCCACCAGGGATCTCCTGGAGACACCGGTCCTGAAGTCGGCCATCTCCAAGGCGTCCCGGCGGCTCATGCCGATGCTCGTCATCCTGTACGTGGTGGCGTTCCTGGACCGCACCAACGTGGGCTTTTCCGAGGCGGCCCTCGGAGTGGACAAGGGCATTAGCGCTGGCGCCTTCGCCTTGGGCGCCGGGATCTTCTTTATCGGCTACGCCTTGTTCGAAATTCCGAGCAACCTGCTCCTGACCAAGTTCGGGGCCAAGGTGTGGCTGGCCCGCATCGCCATCACCTGGGGCATCGTCTCCGCCTGTTTCGCGTTCGTGCAGGGCGAGACGTCCTTCATCATCCTGCGCTTCCTGCTGGGTGTGACCGAGGCCGGCCTGTTCCCGGGTGTCATCATGTTCCTGGCCGCGTGGTTCCCCAACAAAGTCCGGGTCAAGATGTTCGCGATCTTCTACCTCGCGCAGCCCTTTTCCCAGATGATGGGCGCACCGCTGTCCGGCTGGCTCATCAACATCGGCGACCAGGTCCCCGGCGTCCAGGGCTGGCAGGTCATGTTCTTCGTCGAAGGCATGCTGGCCGTCCTGGCCGGTGTCGCGGCGTACTTCTTCCTCATCAACAGCCCGCAGGACGCCAAGTTCCTGGAGAAGGACGAGAAGAAGGCGCTCCTGGACGTCATGGCCTTGGAGGACGGCGTCAAGGAAGAGACCGGCCCGCGCGGTGTGCTGGCTGCCATGAAGAACGGCAAGGTCTGGTACTTCACGGTCATCTACTTCTGCCTGCAGGTCGCCGTCTACGGCGTCACCTTCTACCTGCCGCAACAGGTGGCGCAACTGACCGGGCAAAAGGTGGGCCTCGCCGTCGGACTCATGGCGGCAATCCCGTGGTCCTTCGGCATCTTCGCTTGCTACTTCATCGGCAAGGCAGCCAATACGGTGATCCGCCGCAGGGTCTGGGGCACCGGACTCTTCATCTCCACCGGTCTATGCATCTTCGGCTCGGCTTGGGCCGGTGCCAACCACATTCCGGCCCTCGGCATCGTCTTCATCAGCCTGGCCGTCTGCAGCTTCCTGTCCATCGGTCCCATCGCATGGTCCTACCCCACGGCGTTCCTGACCGGAACGGCTGCAGCCGCAGGCATTGGCCTGATCAACTCGCTGGGCAACCTGGGCGGCTTCGTCGCCCCGATCCTGCGGACGTCCGTCAACCAGATCACGGCATCCGACACCGGAACCATGGGTGTCTACGCACTGGGCGTGCTGCCGTTCCTGGCCGCGGCCATGATGTTCGCAACCAAGAGATTCCGGAACAAGGCCGACGAGCTGTTGGAGCAGTAACCGGCTTCGACGTCGAAGCCCCAAGACCGCAGTCCGAGGCCCAGCCCGTGAGGCCGCAGCTCCCAGGACCGCAGTCCCTGGACCCAGCAGAAAGCACCCGCAATGCAGCAGACTTCCAGCCGCCAGGCTTCCCGCCAGAGCATTCTGGTGGGCGTCAGCACCAAGATGTACCTGGGCTACCGGGACAGCCTGGCGTGGCTGGAGCAGTTGCGGAAAGAAGTGGACGCCCGTCCGGCCCTCGCGGCCGGGCGGGTTGTCCCGTTTGTAATTCCGTCCTTCCCCGTCCTGCCCGCGGCAGCCCGGCTACTAGAGGGGTCGCCGCTGATGCTCGGGGCGCAGAACTGTGGCTGGGCCGACGGCCCGTGGACCGGGGAAGTGGCTCCGTCCATGCTCGCGGAGCTGGGCGTCCGCCTCGTGGAAATCGGCCACGCCGAACGACGCCGGCACTTCGGCGAAGACGACGCCATGGTGGCCCTCAAGACTCGGGCAGCCGACGACGCCGGGCTTACGCCCTTGCTGTGCGTGGGGGAGACCGAGGCCGGGGAGTCGGCTGCCGCGGCGGACCATGTGTACCGCCAGATCGCATCGGCCGTCGACGGCGACTGGAACCGCGCCGGCCGTTTGGTGGTGGCCTACGAACCGGTCTGGGCCATCGGCGCGGCCGAGCCAGCGGCCGCGGCCTACGTGTCCGACGTCGTCCGCGGGCTCCGCGGGCGCCTGGCCACGGCCGGGGTGCCCGGGCTTCCGATCATCTACGGCGGTTCGGCCAAGCCCGGTATGCTGCCGATGCTCGAGGGTGTCTCCGGCCTGTTCCTGGGCCGCTTCGCGCACAACCCCGCTAACTTCGGGCGCGTCCTCGACGAGGCACTGCTGCTCGCGGGCGCCCGCGGGACATGTCCAGCCCTGACCGCGAGCGATGGACATGATGCCTTGATGTCCCTTGGTCACGACAAAGAATGAGCATGTTCCTTGGGGTCACGCGTGAACAATGAGCATGTCCCGTGTTGTAGCTGCCTGTGAATGAGCATGTCCCATGCTGTAACAGCCTGTGATTGGGCATGTTCTCCGACATGGCTAGCGAAGCGTGAGCATGTCCAGCCCTGACCGCGAGCGATGGACATGATGCCCTGATGTCCCTTGGCCAAGGCAAAGAATGAGCATGTCCTCGAAATGACGAGTGAACAATGAGCATGTTCCCTTGGAGCTAGGCGCGGACTGACCTTTGGCACAGGCCGATGAACCGACCCAGCTGTTCCAGGCCCTCGGGATGTGTGGGGAGATAGTTGGTCAACTCCGGCGCGCGGACAATGACCGCACGCCACTGCCCGCGGGACACCGCCACGTTGATCCGGTTGGTCGAGAGCAGGAACTCCATTCCCCGGGGCGCCTCCGCCACTGCCGAACACGCCATGGACACGATCACCACGGCGGCTTCCTGACCCTGGAACTTGTCCACGGTTCCCACCTTCACACGCAGCAGCCCGGCAGCATTGAGGGCCTCGCGGATCAGGTTGACCTGCGCGTTGTAGGCCGCCACCACGAGGACGTCGGATTCAGCCAACGGCCGGGTGCCGTCCTCCGTGTGCCAACCGCGGCCCACATGCCGCTGCACCTGCCGGACCACTTCGTCAGCCTCCTCGCGCGAGGACGTGACGTTACCCTGGTGCTCGACCATCACCGTTTCGATACCCGCGGCAACACCGTCCAGGCGCCGGGCGTCGGCGGCCGGTGCCGAGACGAGCCGTCCCTCGTAGGAGAGTTCGGACACGGCCCGGCACAACGGCGACGTCATCCGCCACGAGTCCGCAAGGAAGTATCCGAGTTCGGGCGGCAGGGTGGCGTGACCGGCGGAGATCCAGCCGAGGGCCGAATCGTCGACCGGCTCAGGGTGTGAACCCTGGCTGACCTGGGGAAGCTGCTGCGGGTCGCCGAGCAGCAGGAGACGGCTGCTGGCCTGCGCCACGGCGAGGGTATTGGCCAGCGAGAACTGACCGGCCTCATCGATCACCAGCAGATCGAGCGAGCCGCGCGGCACGGTGGCCCCGGTCATCGTCCACGCGGTGCCTCCGATGAGGGCGCCGCCGGGGGACTCGAGCAGCCGTGCCACATCCTGGGCGGAACGCTGGTTCCAGGGCAGCGGATCCCGGTGCTTGACGTCTTTCGCGACCCGGGCGGGATCGACGCCGGCCTTCGTGACTGCGGTCCGCAACAGATTTTCGACCACCGCATGCGACTGGCCGACGACGCCAACCTTCCACCCGCGGGAGACGAGCCGGGCGATCACATGCGATCCCACATGGGTCTTGCCCGTCCCCGGGGGCCCCTGGACCGCCACGTATGAATGGTCCAGGGCCGCGATGGCCTCCGTGATGGCGTCAACGAAGCGTTCCGGGCCCTGTCCAGGCACCGGCAGGGGCGCCCCCGAGGCAAGCCGCGGACGCACTCTGCGCACGAGGTCGAGGGCTGGATGCTTCCCGAACCGGCTGGCTCCGGACCGGGAAGCGCGCAAACCCGCCGCGACGTCGTCGGCCAGCGCCGCCAGCGCTTCCTCGAGATTCTTGGTGGCGATGGGCTGGTCTTCGGTCAGCGCCATCGGCAGTTGGGCGTACGGCTCGATGTTCCTCTTGAGCTTGTCCCGGATGATGACCGTGTCCCGGCCGTCTTCCTCGCCAAGTTCCAGAACTTCGGTGCCGAACCAGCCGTTCCGGCCGGTCCCGTTGATGCCAGTGCCTGCGAGTCCCGCGGGGAGCGGGGGCTCGTACATGCGGAACCAGATGCTGCCTTCACGCAGATCCGAGCCGGCGGTCACGGTACCGATCAGCTTCACCCTGCGTTCGGGCAGCTTGGTCCCGTCCCTCCACCAGTCCTCGAGGGCCACAGCGTCCTCGACCAGGAACACGTTGCGGTCCTGCGGGTGGCGCGCGTCCGGTCCGTTCTCGCACCGGTCGAAGTGCGCCCACCAGAACGCCTTGCGTTCGCGACGGTGGTAGCTCACGGCCGCGGCGAGGATGGCGACCGCTTGTCGATCCGCGTCCGGCAGCCCCGAATCTGGCTCGAGGAACTCGGCCAGGGCAAGCTCAGCGGGTCCGAGGCCGGCATCTGCCTCGGCGTGATCGGCGGGGGCGCGAAGTTCGGCCGGGACCGCTTCCGCTCCGGTACCCGGTCCGATCCCGCGCTCCCGGGCCAAGCCCAAGAGCCAGTTCCGCAGCTCCAGCGTGGAGAGGCAGTCGTATTCGTTGTAGTCGGAGATCCCGGAGAGGATTCTGGCTGCCTCCTCGGGCTGATCGGAGTCGCGGGCCTCGCAGTACTGGGCGTAGGCAACAACCGAGGCTCCGGCGTCTTTCACGTCCCCCGAGCGCAGGTTTGTCCCCATATACAGCGGCTCAAGCTTCTTGATGCTGTAGGAGTTCTCGGAAATCCGGATGCTGTTCCGGACGGTCTGGTAGAGGTCCACCAAAAGCCCCTCACGCAGCCAGCGGTCGACGGTGTCCTCGCCGGCCACGTGCATCACGGAGAGCTTGCGGAGGGCCGTCTTCTCATAGGCGGCATAGTGGTAGACGTGCATATCCGGGTACGTCTGCCGGCGTTGCTCCACATAGTCAAGGAAATCCAGGAACGCCTGCTTCTCGGCCTCCCGGCTGTGCGCCCAGAAGGGCCGGAAAACCCCGGGGACGCCGGGCTGCGTCGGTGCTTCGATGACGCCGAACAGGTACTCCAGCCCCCAGACCCCCGTGGCGCTTTCCTGCCAGAGAGGGTCGCCCTCAAAATCGAAAAAGATGTCGCCCTCGCAGGGCGACGGCAGTTCCGCCAGCGCTTTTTCCGGAAGCACCGCAAAGCGGATGATGTGCTCTTCGCCGTCCTTGACGTACCGGACTTCCCCGTCGTAGGCGCCAACGCCGCTTTGCATTCGGGCCTGGTCCTGCAGGCGACGCAGCGCGCTGTTCGCCCCGGGAAGGTGTGCCTCGGCGAGGTCCTTGACCGTAAAGATTTTCCGTTCGTGCAGTGCCTTGCGCTGCGCGGAGTTCATCCGCGCCACGAGGAGGAGATCATCGGTGGCCTTGACCATCTCCTGGCAGTAATCGCACCGGCCGCAGGCGGTCAGCCCGGGCGCACCCCATTGCGCGGTGTTGGGCTGTGCCATGTGCGTAGAAGTCAGGGTGAGGAAGCGCTCGCGCCTCTCTAGGAACACCGGCAGGATGTCCGGCAAGTTGTGGTGGCTGCGGAGGTAGTCGAAGCCGCCGCCCGGGAGCGGGACGGTGGCGCCGAGAACCAGGGTGACTGCCGGATCCGGTGCGATGCCGGCCTTCAGGAGCTGGTCCCCATAGGCGGCAAGTTGAAGCAGTGCCGTCACCTTTGCGTGGCGCGCCAGCTTGGTGTCGAACACGGCGTAGCTTCCGTCCGGCTGCCGCACCAGGAAGTCGGAGCGGCCATGGAACTGGCCGTCGAAGAAGGCTGCTTGGAAGACGACGTCGGCGCCCGCCCGCAGTGCCTCGATGGACTCGGCGTGCTTGGCCGCCAAGGTGGCGCGATCCATGCTGTCGGCAGGAGCGACGTCGTACACGCCGCGTCCGGTGGCCGGATCCCAGGGGCCGAACTCTTCGACGAAATCCGCGAGGACCCTGCGCTCGTGGACGTCGCCCAGCTTGGCGGCGTGTTCGAGCATCTCGTCGACGCCGAAGTCCGGTTTGGGGGAGCGGCCCAGCTTCTCGTCGAGCTTGCGGAGCAGTTGGTACTCGCAGCTGGCAGCCACCACAAGGTCGCTCGCGGAGTAGACCAGATCCGGTGATGATCCCGGCACTTCAGGTTCAAGGAAAAACACTGTGCCCCCGTTGTTGCTGGAATGAGCCGGGTCCGGCCTTCTGTTGTTCAAGGTATCAAAGCCCTCTGACAATCACGCCGGAACCAAAAACCACGAACCAGGGGAGCAGTCCGGATCTGGTTCCTGTCGCCGGTTCGGCGTAGGGTCTGAGAACTATGACTGAACAGCAACCCTATGAGCTGGTCCGGCGATACGCGCACTTCGAGTTGCGCCGCTATCCCGCGCATGTTGTGGCCGAAATACAGGTCAACGCAACCTTTGACCGGGCCGGGAATGCCGCCTTCCGGCACCTGTTCAACTACATCACCGGCAGCAATACGGCCCAACAGAAGCTGGCGATGACGGCACCGGTGATCCAGGAGCTCGGTCCTTCGCAGAAGCTGGCGATGACCGCCCCGGTGCTGCAGAGTGGTCCGCTGCCGGGAAGCAAAGATCCTGCTGATTTTGTGGTGGCCTTTGTGCTCCCCGCCGGGTTGACGGCGGAGGCCGCCCCGGTCCCGGCGAACCCCGATGTCAAGGTGCGGGCCATTCCCGGGTCCCTGGCAGCTGCTCTTCGGTTCACGGGCAGCGGGTCGGAAGCCGCCTTTGAACGGCACAACACTGGCCTCCAGGCAGCACTGGTGGTCGCCGGGCTGACGGCCGTGGGCCCGCCACGGTTTGCCCGCTTTGATCCGCCCTTCAAACCGTGGCTCCTGCGCCACAACGAGGTTGTTCAGGACGTGCAGGAGCCTGTTACTCCGCTGGCCGAATCGGGCCGCTGACCCGGGTAGGGCAAAATGGACAGGGTGACCCAACTCCCGCAGCGCCCCGCCTCACCCGCCTCCAGCCCGTCGCCCAGGGCCGCGTCCACGCAGACCCAGGAATCGGGCATCGCCGCCCAGATCGCGGCCGAGCTCGGCGTGCAGGCCTGGCAGGTCAAGGCCGCCGTGGATCTGCTCGACGCCGGCTCCACCGTGCCCTTCATCGCCCGGTACCGCAAGGAAGCCACCGGGACGCTGGATGACACCCAGCTGCGCGATCTGGAGGAGCGGCTGCGCTACCTCCGCGAACTTGAGGACCGGCGTCGGACCATCCTCGAGGCGATCGCCGCGCAGGGGGCGCTGACCCCGGAACTGCAGGCCGCCGTCGTCGGGGCCGACACGAAGTCGCGCCTCGAGGACATCTACCTCCCGTTCAAGACCAAGCGGCGCACGAAGGCGCAGATCGCCCGCGAAGCCGGGCTGGAGCCGCTCGCCGACGCGCTGTTGAAGCGCCCGGAGCTGGACCCGGAGCGCGAAGCCGCCAAGTACCTCAACGCCGAACATTCGATCGGGGACGCCGCCGCAGCGCTGGCCGGTGCCCGCTCCATCCTGGTCGAGCGTGTGGCCCAGGATGCGGACCTGGCGGAGACGCTGCGCGAACGGCTCTGGATGCAGGGCCGGATGGTGTCCCGGGTCAAGAAGGGCAAGGAGGCCGAGGGCCAGAAATTCAAGGACTACTTCGAGTTCTCCCAGCAGCCGTCCGGGATGCCCTCGCACCGCGTTCTGGCACTGTTGCGCGGCGAAAAAGACGGCGTGCTGGAGCTCGACCTCGCCGAGGCCGCACCGGACGACGACGCCGCCCTCACCGCGGCGCGCGGCCGTTACGAAGCCGCCGTGGCCAGGTTCCTCGGGGTCGCCGACCGCGGCCGGCCCGCCGACGCCTGGCTGTTGCAGACGGCCCAGCTCGCGTGGCGTTCGCGGGTCCTGGCCCGGCTGACCGCCGACCTGCGCAGCCGGATGTTTGCCGCCGCTGAGGACGAAGCCGTGCGCGTGTTCGCGGCCAACCTGCGCGATGTACTGCTCGCCGCACCTGCCGGGAACCGCGCCACCCTGGGGCTGGACCCGGGACTGCGGACCGGCGTGAAGGTCGCAGTGGTCGACGGCACCGGCAAAGTGGTTGCGACGGACACGATCTACCCGCACGCCCCGGCCCGGAAATGGGACGAGGCGCTGCGGACCCTCGTGGGCCTGGCGAAGAAGCACGGCGTCGAACTCGTGGCGATCGGCAACGGCACCGCGTCGCGGGAGACGGACAAACTCGCCGGCGAACTGATCAAGCAGCTCGGCACCGGATCAGAAACCAAACCGCAGAAGATCGTGGTGTCCGAGGCCGGAGCATCGGTCTATTCGGCATCGGCGCTCGCTGCCGCCGAGCTGCCGGGCATGGACGTGTCCCTGCGGGGTGCCGTCTCGATCGCCCGGAGGCTGCAGGACCCGCTCGCGGAGCTCGTGAAGATCGAGCCGAAGTCGATCGGCGTCGGGCAGTACCAGCACGACGTCACGGCCGCGAAGCTGGACCGCAGCTTGGACGCTGTCGTCGAGGACTGCGTGAATGCGGTGGGCGTGGACGTCAACACGGCCTCGCCGGCGCTGCTGAGCCGGGTGGCCGGCGTCGGGCCCCTGCTGAGCGAGAACATCGTCGCCTACCGGAACGAACACGGCCCGTTCGCGAAGCGCAGCGAGCTGAAGAAGGTCCCACGGCTCGGGGCCAAGGCATTCGAACAGTGCGCCGGCTTCCTGCGGATCACCGGGGGAGCTGAGCCGCTGGATGCCTCCAGTGTGCACCCGGAGGCGTACCCCGTCGCCCGGAAGATCAAGGCGGCAGCGAAGGCCGGCCCGGCCTCCGCGCTGAACCCGCAGGACTTCGTCGACGGATCCTTCGGCCTGCCCACGGTGCAGGACATCATCGCCGAGCTCGAGAAGCCCGGCCGGGACCCCCGTCCGGCCTTCGCAGCAGCGGCGTTCTCGGAAGGGATCGAGAAGATCTCAGACCTCAGGCCTGGCATGGTGCTGGAGGGTACGGTGACCAACGTGGCGGCATTCGGCGCATTCGTGGACGTCGGCGTGCACCAGGACGGGCTGGTGCACGTGTCTGCGCTGGCCAACCGGTTCGTTTCCGACCCGCGCGAAGTGGTGAAGTCCGGGCAGGTGGTCCGGGTCAAGGTGCTGGAAGCCGATCCGGAGCGGAAACGCATCTCCCTCACGCTAAGGCTCGACGACGAACCGGCAGCTTCCGGCGGCAGCTCACCTTCGTCCCGGGGCCGGGCAGGCAACGGTCCCGGCACGCCTAAGCCTGACACGTCGCGGCCAGCTCAGCCGCGGGCCGGTCAGCCCCGGAGCGGACAGCAGCAGGCAGGCCAGCAGCAGGGCCGGCCGCAACAGTCCCAGCCGCAACGGTCGGCCTCCCAGCCGAGGTCCACGCCGTCGCCCGTCAACACCGCGATGGCGGAGGCGCTCCGAAAAGCCGGCCTCGGCAAGTAGGCCTCGGCAAGTAGCCCCCCGGACGCTATTGCCATCCACTCGGCTACCGCTCATCGCTGAACAGCTACCGCTCGGCGCATAAATAATACGTTTGCTGACGATCTGCACCATGATTGCCGGAGGCAACGGTCTGTGTGAGTGACCCTTCGCCTCAGTGTGCTGGACACCGACGTCGTTGACGAGCAGGGGGAACATTTATGGGCTGGCTGGACCGCGAACGAACCATCGCACCGCCGGGATTCAACCGGTGGCTCGTGCCGCCTGCGGCGCTCGCCGTGCACCTGTGCATCGGCCAGGCGTACGCGACGAGCGTCTATAAGACCGCTCTGGTGAAGCACTTTGGTGCCAGCCTGACCGAGATCGGCGTCATCTTCTCCATCGCGATCGTGATGCTGGGCCTCTCGGCCGCCATCATGGGCACGTGGGTGGACAGGAACGGGCCGCGCAAGGCGATGTTCACCTCTGCCGTGTTCTGGGCCAGCGGTTTCCTGATCGGGTCCCTGGGGATCTTCAGCAGCCAGCTCTGGCTCGTATACCTGGGCTACGGCGTCGTTGGCGGCATCGGGCTGGGGATCGGCTACATTTCGCCGGTGTCCACCCTCATCAAATGGTTCCCTGACCGGCCCGGGCTGGCCACCGGCATGGCGATCATGGGGTTCGGCGGCGGCGCCCTGATCGCCAGCCCCGTCTCGACGGCACTGCTCAAGCTGTACGACCCCAACTCCGGCGCCAAGGGTTGGGTGGCCAGCGGCGACTCGGTGGCCAAGCTTTTCCTGACCCTCGCCGTCGTCTACCTGGCCTACATGATGTTCGGCGCCTTCACCATCAAGGTCCCGGCCGAGGGATGGAAACCGGCAGGTTTCGACCCCGGCAAGGTCAAGGCCGCCGCTCTGGTCACGACGGACAACGTCTCCGCCCGGAACTCGGTGAAGACGCGGCAGTTTTGGCTCGTGTGGATTGCCTTGTTCTGCAATGTCACGGCAGGCATCGGCATCCTGGAACAGGCCGCCCCGATGATCCAGGACTTCTTCCGCCAGTCCGACGGCACCTCCCTGGTCAGTGCCGCCGTCGCCGCCGGCTTCGTCGGGCTGTTGTCCATCGGCAACATGTCAGGCCGCTTTGCCTGGTCAGCGACCTCCGATGTGACCGGCCGCAAGCGAATCTACATGGTGTACCTCGGCGTCGGCGCCCTGCTTTACACCGTGCTCGCGCTGGCCGGCTCGACGTCCACCGTTCTCTACGTGGCGCTCGCATTTATCATCATCTCCTTCTACGGCGGCGGGTTCGCTACCGCCCCCGCCTACCTGCGCGACCTCTTCGGCACGTTCCAGGTGGGTGCCATCCACGGCCGCCTCCTGACCGCCTGGTCCGCGGCCGGCGTCGCCGGTCCGTTGATCGTCAACGCTTTCCTGGACGCGCAGGGCAAGCCCGGCGCGCTCACGGCCGCGTCCTATCAGGGCGCCCTGCTGACCATGGTGGGGCTGCTGGTGGTCGGCTTCGTGGCAAACCTGCTGGTCACGCCAGTGGATGCGCGATTCCACGAACCACGTCCCGGCCGTGTCCGGCCCGAAGAACCCGCCTTGGAGGCTTGAGATGAGTAATGCGCAGACACCGGTGGAACCGTCGACCGGAAAATTGATCATCGCGTGGGGCCTTGTGGGAGTGCCGCTCGCCTATGGAGTGTACGAGACCCTGACCCGGGTGGCGGCACTGTTTGGCTGACCCCGTGGCGCGCGAAGATTCCCTGCACCGGCAGCACACCGGCCCGGCCGCGTTCACGCGCCCGGATCCGTTCACCACCCGCCCCACACTGCAGGGCACGTTCGGGATGAGCGCATCCACGCATTGGCTCGCGACGGCGGCGGCCCAAGCCGTGTTGGAACGCGGCGGTAACGCCTTCGACGCCGCCGTGGCGGGGGCGTTCGTGCTGCATGTGGTGGAGCCGCACCTCAACGGACCCGGCGGCGACATGACCGGCGTGTTTGTCACGGCAGACGAACCGTCCAAGCCGGTAGTCCTGATGGGCCAGGGTCCCGCACCTGCCGGGGCCACCGTGGAGCACTACCTTGCCGAAGGCCTGGACCTCGTGCCGGGCTCCGGTGCGCTCGCCGCCGCGGTACCTGCCGCCGTCGACGCCTGGCTCCTGCTGCTCCGTGACCACGGCACCTGGGAGCTGGAGACCGTGCTGGACTTCGCGATCGGCTACGCACGGGACGGCCACCCGATGCTGGGCCGGGTCGGAACCACCATTGCGGCCGTGGCCGCTCTGTTCCAGGCGCACTGGCCCACCTCCGCGGAGCTGTGGATGCCCGGCGGCAGAATCCCGGCTGAGGGTGAGGTGGTCAGGAATCCGGCCTATGCGCGGACGCTGGAACGGCTCGTCGGAGCCGGTGCCGGCGCGTCGTCCCGCGAGGCCCGGATTGATGCGGCCCGGCGCGAGTGGCGCGAGGGATTCGTGGCCCGGGCCATGGTGGATTCGGTTCAGGCCCCGCACCGGAACTCCTCGGGCATGGACCACCGCGGGGTGCTGGCCTTGGCGGATCTGGCAGGGTTCGAGGCCAGGTACGAGGCCGCCTCCACCGTGGAATTCCGCGGCCACACAATTGCCAAAACCGGCCCGTGGGGCCAGGGGCCGGCACTGCTCCAGACACTCGCCATCCTGGACGGTTTCGAGGACCGTTACCTGGACCCGTCCACGGAGCTGGGTGCGCACACCATCCTGGAGGCGCAGAAGCTTGCGTTGGCAGACCGCGAGGCATACTACGGGGACACCGACGTTCCGCTGGACTACCTCCTCTCGGCCGACTACTGCGCCAGCCGCCGCGCCTTGATCACAGACCGAGCGTCCCACGCCTTCCGGCCAGGTTCCGTGCCGGGGCGCGAGCCGCATCTCCCGCCCCTCCGTACCGAGTACGTGCCGCCGGTGGCCGCTGGACGGTCGGGTGGCGGCGCCGCAGGTGTTGCGCTCGACGGCGGCGCGGCTGGCGGCAGGCGCGGGGTGGGGTCCCGTCGTCACGCGGCCCTGGGCATCGGGGAGCCGACCGTGGCGCCGACAGGTGAGACCCGGGGCGACACCTGCCACATCGACGTCGTGGACCGCTGGGGCAATATGGTCTCGGCTACGCCCTCGGGTGGCTGGCTGCAGTCCTCGCCCGCGATCCCGGAGCTGGGCTTCTGCCTCGGCACCCGGCTGCAGATGACCTGGCTGGAACCCGGCACGCCGTCCACGCTGACGCCCGGCAAGCGCCCGCGGACCACGTTGACGCCGACTCTCGTGCTGCGCGGCGGCCGGGCCGTGACCGCACTGGGTTCGCCCGGAGGAGACCAGCAGGACCAATGGCAGCTGCCCTACCTGCTGCGGACCATCGTGGGCGGGTACTCGCCGCAGCAGGCAATCGACGCGCCGACGTTCCATACGACGTCGATGCCCGGGTCCTTCTGGCCGCGCACGTGGGAGCCGGGCGGCGCCGTCGTCGAAGGCCGGCTGGGGGAGAACGTCATCGAGGGCTTGGAGCGCCGGGGCCATATTGTCACCCGGGCTGGTGACTGGACGCTGGGACGGCTGTCCGCCGTCGTACGGGATCCTGAAACCGGCGTCCTGCAGGCGGCCGCGAACCCGCGCGGTGCGCAGGGGTACGCCGCGGGCCGGTAGCGGATGGAGCGCTCCGCCGGTGCAGACTTCGTGCGGTTCCGGAGGGGCCTTCGCCTGGTTGCTGTTAGCGGCTGGCTTGGAGTTGGTCCATGAAGCTGAGCGACTCAGCGACGATCTGCTGCTGCGCGTGTTCACGGGAGATGCCCGGCTCGCCGTCCCCGGGCTGCTCGCCGTAGTCCCCGAAGAACGCGTGCACGCCGCCCACGACCGTTGCGTAGGTGGTGTTCGGCGGGAGTAGGGATTTCGACGCCACGATCTTGTCGGGAGTGCTCAGGCCGTCATTCGAGCCGGAGATGGACAGCACCGAGAGGCCGGGGGCGTCTGCCATGTTTTCGGCCGGGTACGAGGCAAACAGGAGCAGTCCGGAGACATTGGAATTCGACTTCGCGAAGGAGGACGCACTCACTCCTCCCAAGGAATGACCACCGACAGCCCAGGAACCGATCTCGGGGTGCCGGTCCATGGCTTCCCTGGCCTGGCCGGTGTTCAGCAGGGGGATGCCCAGGGGTGTTTTCAGGATGACTACCAGGTGGCCGGCGTCTGCAAGCGGGCGCAGGATGTCCTGATAGGCGCGTGCATCGACTCTGGCCCCCGGGTAGAAGACGAGCCCCGTGGTGGCTTTGCCTTCCGGAACAAGGGTGATCGAGGTGGCGTCCTCCGTGATGGTCGCGGTTCTGGTTTTCGCGGCGGTTCCGGTGGTTCCGCCGGGTGCGGTGGTCTGGCCGGCGGTGCCGCTTGGCTGGTAGGGGAACGGGTTGAGCCACAACAACGCCGCGACGACCCCCAAGACCACGATCCTGCCAGCGAGGCCGCGAATCAGTTGCCAGGATGACACGCTGACCCTCTTCTGCCCGTGTTCTCTTGGATTCTGCTGTTTGTTCAGTCTCCAGCGTTCGAGCAGAGTCGAGCGTTTGACCAGGATGAACGCCCAGAGCAGACCTGCCACGGCCGCGACGATCAGCAGCACGGGCAGTGCGGGGTGGCCGCCGAGGACTGCAGGGTTGCCAATCAGCATCCAGAGCGGAACCACGATCAGCGCGGCGGCGGCGAAGGCGCCGCTCCAGTTCAGCACCGCCGACCTGAAGCCCGGCGACTCGGTTCCAGCCGCGTTGACCTGAGCGGACCTTAGGTGTGGGGACTCCAAATCGGCGGGGTCCGGCGCAGGGGCGGACGATTCAGGCCCACGGGCTCCACTCGCTGCATCCGGCCCAGGATCAACAACAGGTTTGCCGGGGTCCTTCGGCATCGCATCGTTCACAGTCCGATGTTATCTCCATGATCGAGATAACTGGAGAGGTGGTCTGGAATCTCGTGGGCTGTTCGGAAGGTCGAGGTGCCGTGACTACCGACCGGACTGCCGTCGCTGCCGGGTCCGTGATTACACGGCCGGCACGTCAGCCCGGATGACGCCGCCACTGACCGGTCTGCCGCCATAGGCCGCGTTGAGGTGCTGCGGTGCCACTCT
>NZ_BAAAQB010000020.1:0-506 GCF_039531445.1 Arthrobacter humicola
GGTGTCCTTGATGCCGCGGTTGTGCAGGTACCGGTTGGACTGGGCCTGGTAGATCGCGTTCATCGGCCCGATGCCCATCGAGACCGTGGGGAACTCCCAGAACCCGGGCATCAGCCGCGGGTGCGGGTAGGAGGACAGGGCGTGGCCCTCCTTGGACTTCTCCTGCCGGAACCCGTCCAGGTCCTCCTCGGACAAACGGCCCTCCATGAAGGCCCGGGCGTACATGCCGGGGGAGGCGTGGCCCTGGAAGAAGACCTGGTCCCCGCCGCCGGGGTGGTCCTTGCCGCGGAAGAAGTGGTTGAACCCGACCTCGTACAGGGTCGCGGCCCCGGCATAGGTCGAGATGTGCCCGCCGACCCCGATGTCCGCCCGCTGCGCCCGGTGCACCATGACCGCGGCATTCCAGCGCAGCCACGCCCGGTACTTCCGCTCGATCTCCTCGTCCCCGGGGAACGGCGCTTCCTGGTCCACCGGGATCGTGTTGACGTAGTCCGTGGTGGTCACCA
>NZ_BAAAQB010000021.1:0-1261 GCF_039531445.1 Arthrobacter humicola
CCAGCAGCCAAAAAACAACGGGGGGAGAAGGGGACGCTGGCCGGTCACCGACCGCTCCCCGCCCACCACATCCTCGGAAAAGGACACACAACCATGAACGCAATCGCTACCGCGACCGTGACCACAAAGGACACCGGCGAGGTGATCCACGACGCCCCTGTGCTTCGGGACTACCACATGAACGACGGGTACGACTGGATGGAACTTATCGGCGAACACGGCTGGGCCGTGATCCCCAGCTGGGGCTGTGACGGCTGGGACCTCGGCAACTGGCCCTACGTCATGGTCGCCGGGATCCGGACCGCTGACCGGATCGGGAACCTGTTCGGCGTCGCGACCTACTGCGAGGGGGACGTGAAGACCAGCTACTACCGCACCAAGCGGGCGCAGTGGGACGCGATCACCGAACACGCCTTCTTCTACTGGACCAGTGGGCAGGCCCACGGCCCGCTCGACCTACCCGTGGCGGCCGCGGAACTGCCCAGCCGCTACCGCGAACCCTATTCCGTCTTCGCAGACTAGCCACCCCCTGCCGGTGCGGCCCATGGAACCCCGTGGGCCGCACCGGCACCCAGCACCCCGACAGGAGATACGACCATGAACGACAACCCGACACCGTTGAAGGGCCTCACCGCCCTGATCTACCGTGACGCCCTGGGCATCGACTTTTCCAACCGGGGAATCTCGGCCACGGCAACGGAAGTCACCGTCGTCGGCCCCGGCATCGACCCCATCTTTGAAGCCACCGCCGAGCGGCCCGCCGTCCGGATCATCAGGCGGGAGCACGCGAACGGGGCGATCTATCACGCCGAACCCCTGCCGACGGAGGACGAACCCTCTGTCTGGTACATGTTCGGCGGCACGTTCATTTTCAGTAGCGACTCACGGTTCCGGACCGGCATCGACTTCTACGGGGCCGTGCCGCTGCACGACCGCCGCGAGTAAAGGCACACGGTAGCCGGTCCCTGTGTGGGCCGGCCGCCGCGGGCGGTCCGCCGCCGGTTGCCGGGTACCGCTGTGGTCGCCTGCGGCGGACCGCCATTTCCGGGGAAGCGCCGCAGGCGACATGGGCCCGACGCCGGCCAGCCAGGGGGCGGGGCCCGGTAGGGCGGATCCGGGGGAGCCCAAGTCACTGGCATGCTCGCAGGGCTCGCATCCCAATCGGGCGTCCGCTGGCGCGGCCGGCTGTGGGGTCCAGGGCGGCCGTCGCAGGGCTCCGGACACCCTGGCCCTTTCTGTCTACGACGTTTTTTGGCTGCTG
>NZ_BAAAQB010000022.1:0-3605 GCF_039531445.1 Arthrobacter humicola
GGCCCCGAATACAACATCATCGGCGCCTAACCGCACCACACCCCGACAAGGGACCGACAGCAAAAGCGGCGCCACATCCACCGTGGCGCCGCTTCCCGGCACACCATGAACGAGGAGCACCACCAACATGGACACGTCAGTATTTCTCGAAGACCTGGACGCCTTCGCATACCGGGGAGCGCTGGCCTCCGGGGACGCGGTCGTCCTCATTCCTGTCGGGTCCCTGGAGCAGCACGGGCCGCACCTGCCGCTGGGAACTGACACCCTTCTGTCGTCACACTTCGCGGAGGGGGTCGCCAGGCGCCTGGATGCACTCGTTGCCCAGCCCATCGCGTACGGGTACAAGTCGCAGCAGAAATCCGGGGGCGGCAACCACCTCTCCGGTACCACCAGCCTGGATGGTGCCACACTCATCGGGGTGGCGCGCAACCTGGTCAAGTCCTTCCTCAACCAGGGCGTCAGGCACGTGGTCTTCGTCAACGGCCACTTCGAAAACTACCAGTTCCTGTATGAGGGGATCGACCTGGCCCTGGAAGATCTGGGGCTAAAGCCCGGGGCAGAGCAGAGCGTGCTGCTGCTCTCCTACTGGGACTTTGTCAGCCAGGACACGCTGACGGAGGTCTACCCGGACGGATTCCCGGGGTGGGACATCGAACACGGGGGGGTCCTGGAAACTTCGCTCATGCTCCACCTCGAATCAGCCCGGGTTGCCATGGACCGCTTGGTGGACGGCCCGGCCGCTGTCCTGCCGCGCTTCGACAGGCTCCCTGTGGTGCCGGAGCGCACGCCGGCCACCGGCTGCCTTTCCTCAGCCGCCGGATCCAGCGCCGCCAAGGGCGAACTGCTGTACGGGCAGGTGGTCGAAGACCTGGCCGCCGACCTCGCCCGCGAGTTGGTCCGCGAACCCGTCGGGGCGGCCGTTTCAGGGTAGCGGGAATCGGCCGCCCGGCCGAGCGCGATCCGATGCAGCATCATGAATGCACCGCAGTGCGACACGTCGCCGCGGTGCATTCGTGTGTCGGGACGGACTTGGGGAACTTTAGCCGTTCTTCTTCCAGCGCTTCGGCCA
This sequence comes from Arthrobacter humicola, assembly GCF_039531445.1. Taxonomy (NCBI): domain Bacteria; kingdom Bacillati; phylum Actinomycetota; class Actinomycetes; order Micrococcales; family Micrococcaceae; genus Arthrobacter; species Arthrobacter humicola. The sequence continues at coordinate 1,070 of NZ_BAAAQB010000022.1, forward strand.
CTTCAGGTTCAGCAGGAGCAATCCCAGTAGGAGCGAGTCGACTGTCATGATTGCCGCCATGAGGTAGGCCCATCCGGCCATCATGGCGTGGCCTCCGGCCGCCGCCCCGCAGTGTGCATGTGTAACCGGATGCCCATGACGATCTCCTGACGTGGATCCCCCCAGTCACTCGATAGTCCACCCAGTCTGCCACCGCGTCGCCCCGGAGGGAACGGCGTTGCCGCAGGGCTCAAGCTTTTCCCAAGCTGGCACCTGACCTGCGCTTTCAATGCAACTACGTCTCACTGAGCGCAACTGTGATTCGCACTCGGGCAGGGTGCTCAGAGGGGTGGTCAATAAGTCTGTCTTGAATTAATTCACGCGCTCGAAACAAAAACCCATTGACTGTGTCATAGGTCACGCCTAATCTGATGCAACAGCGTTGCACTGATTGCAACTCCAAAACCCTTTGGTGGACACATGAGTAACGAATCTTCTTCCCCCGCCACTCTTGCGGGAGCGACCAGCCCGGAGTCGAATAACGGGCATGGCAGTACTTCCTCCGGACACAACGCCTTGAGCGGCGGAACCGCCCCGGGCGGTCAAGCCGCATCCGGCAACGGTGACGGAGTTAGCCGGGACACCCGACGGCGAGTGGTCGCCGCCAGCTTCATCGGCAACTTCGTCGAATGGTTTGACTACGCCGTCTACGGCTACCTGGCCGCAACCATCGCGGCGGTCTTCTTCCCCGAATCCAGTCCCCAGACTGCGCTCTTGCTGACGTTCGCCCTGTTCGCGATCTCGTTCCTGGTCCGGCCGCTCGGCGGCTTCGTCTGGGGCCATATCGGCGACCGCGTGGGGCGCAAGACAGCGCTTTCGCTGTCAATCCTGATCATGTCTGGAGCGACGTTCTGCATCGCCCTCATCCCGGGGTTCAACTCCATCGGGATCTGGGCCCCGATCCTGCTCCTGGTGGTGCGCGTCGTCCAGGGCTTCTCCGCCTCGGGCGAATACGCCGGCGCATCCGCCTTCCTGGTGGAGTACGCCCCGGCCAACAAGCGCGGCCTGTACGCCGCGGTGGTCCCGGCCAGCACGGCCGCAGGCCTGCTGCTTGGCTCCCTGCTCGCGGGCCTGCTGACCGTCCTGCTCAGCGCCGAGGCCATGCAGAGCTGGGGGTGGCGCCTGCCGTTCCTGCTCGCAGCCCCGATGGGCCTGATCGGACGCTACATCCGCACCAAGCTCGAAGACACCCCGGTGTTCCGCGAACTGGCGGAAGAGGACCACGCCATCAAGGCGCCGGTCTCCAGCCTGTTCCGGAAGCACTGGCGGCTGCTGCTCAAGGCGGTCGGAGCCGTGCTGCTCAACGCCGTCGGCTTCTACGTGATCCTCAGCTACATGCCCACGTACCTGTCCTCGGAACTTGGCCTCGGCGCAGCCGAATCCTTCCTGGCCACCACCATCGCGCTGGTGACCTACATCGGGTTCATCTTCCTGACCGGAATGCTCTCGGACCGCTACGGCCGGAAGAAAGTCCTCATTTCAGCATCCCTGAGCTTCATGGTGCTGACCGTTCCGGCCTTCGCCCTGCTGGGCACGGGGAACTTCCTGGTGATCGTCCTGGTCCAGATCCTGCTGGGCGGCATGCTCACACTCAATGACGGCACACTCCCGAGCTTCCTGGCGGAAATGTTCCCAACCCGCGTCCGCTACAGCGGCTTCGCCGTCAGCTTCAATCTCTCCAACGCCCTCTTCGGCGGCACCGCACCCTTCATGGCGACCCTCCTGATCGCCGCGACGGCCAACGCCCTGGCTCCGGCCTGGTACCTGGCCGGCGCCGCGGCAGTCTCCCTGATTGCCGTCGTGCTCTCCCGCGAAACCAGCAAGGAACCGCTGCGCCACGAGTAGCCCCGGCCGGCCTCTAAATTTCCCCTCTAAAGAACAGCACTGCAGAAAGGCACCACCATAATGAGCATCACCACGTCCGACAACGCTTCGTCCATCGCCGAGCTGGAGCGTCTGAAAGTTCTGCACAACGGGCAGAAGGAAAAGCTGACCTTCTCCAATGCTGAATTTGAGCGCCGGCTCGGCGGATTGCGCCGGATCATGGCAGAGAAGGACCTGGACGCCGTCGTCCTGACCAGCTACCACTCCATCAAGTACTACTCCGATTTCCTCTTCACGTACTTCGGCCGTTCCTACGCCATGGTGGTCACCAAGGACGACACCGTGACCGTCACGGCCAACATCGATGCCGGCATGCCGTGGCGCCGCAGCTACGGTGACAACGTGGTCTACACGGACTGGCGCCGGGACAACTACATCTTCGCCATCCAGGAGGCCCTGCGCACCCGCGGCATCAACCCCCGCAGGCTCGGCGTCGAAGACGATTCGCTCCCGCTGGACAACCGCAACAAGATCCAGGCGGCCTTCGCCGGGGCCACCCTGGTGGACGTCGCCCAGGCCGCCATGCGCCAGCGGATGATCAAGTCGGCCGAGGAGATCGAGGTCATCAAGCACGGTGCCCGGATCGGGGACCTGGGCGGCGAGGCCATCCGCA
>NZ_BAAAQB010000023.1:0-1358 GCF_039531445.1 Arthrobacter humicola
CTAGACGACCCTTCTATGGCGTCGAGTCAAGCCATGAGTGTTTGGAGTTGGCGGAAGATCTGTCTGGCGATGAAGCGCTTGAGGCAGCGGCGGATTTCGCGTGGGCTCCTGCCTTCTGCGGTGCGTCTCTCGATGTAGGCGCGGGTGGCGGGGTCTGTGAGGCTTCTGGTCCGGGCGACGACGTCCAGGGCGCGGTTGAGTTGGCGGTCTCCGTAGCGGTTGAGCCGGTGCCGCTGCGTGTTGCCTGAGGACGCCGGGATGGGGCTCGCGCCGGCCAGTGCTGCGAAGGCCGCTTCCGAGCGGACACGGCCATGGTGCGAGTACGCGGCCAGGATGATCGCCGCGGTCACTGGGCCGACCCCACGGATGTCCAGGATTCCCGGGGCCATGAGCTGGACATGCTCGGCCAGGGCCAGCTGGTTGGCCTCCAGTTCCGTGCCGAGGGCGATGACGGCGGACGCGAGCCGCCGTGCCTCGGCCCGCGCGACAGTGGCGGCAGCGCCGTCGCCCTGTCGTAGCCGCCAGCCCTGGACTGTCGTGATTTGGGCCGCGGTCAGTGGGGAACGTGCGTCGATTCCCAGGTCGAGGGTGCGCAGCAGGGCGGTCAGCGCGTTACGCGCGCCCGTGCGCTGGGTGTCCATCGAGCGCCTGGCGGCCAGGAGGATCCGCAGTGCTTCCCTCAGGCCCTCGGCCCGCGGGCTGATGAGTTCTGTGGTGGCCGCTCCCAGGACGGTCCGGGCGGCGGCGACGGCGTCGATCGCGTCGGATTTGCCGTGGCCGTGGCGGGACTGCCGCCGGGGCGGCCTGGCCTCGCAGACGGCGAAGCGCTCCGCCTCAAGCAGGCGCGTCAACCGGGCCCCGTAGGAGCTCGTCCCCTCGACCGCGACCAGGACGTTCCCGGACTGGGTGCGGCGGCGGATCCATTCCACCGCCCGGCTCATGCCTGCCGTGCTGGCCGGAAACGTGTCGGTCCCGATCACCGCGCCCGTGGCGGAGGTGAGAACTGAAAATGTGTGGGTTTTGGCGTGTGTGTCCACGCCGACGACGTGGGTGTACTGTTCTGCGACTGTGGTCATTTGCTTGCTCCTGTCCCGATGGGGTGCGGTCGGAACCAGCCGGAGGATCACCCTGAGGCAAATCTCTAACGAGTCACGCAGCACCACCGGGGCGGAGCGGACAGCCTTCTATCAAGCCATCGGAGTGGGCCGACTGCTCCCGGGACCTCGGGGGCGGACAGGTCGTCTATAAGACACCGCAGAGCGGGTCAGATATGAAGGGAGTCACACCCCGGCGGTCCCGGAAAGCAGTCTGCCAACCAACCCCGGGCTGGTCACTACCCATTAGAGATATGAAGTGTG
>NZ_BAAAQB010000024.1:0-1688 GCF_039531445.1 Arthrobacter humicola
CCCGCACGGCCGCGGAGAACGACGCGGACTTCCTGGCCCGGGTGGCCCGGGGCTGGGCCGATGCGCTGGATCAGGACGGTGCCGAGCCCTCCGAGGAGCTGCTGCGCCGGCTTCAGGGCGCCTTCATCCGGCGCCGGCGCCACGGCCTGCACCATCTTGAGATTTTCGCGACCACCGAACAGTTCGAATACCTCCTCACCGTCATGAACACCGGCACCAACCCCCGCACCGGCACCACAAACACACACGCCGCCGGGCCCACGAAAGCCGCCGCTTCTGAGGTATCGGCCGCCGGCGCCGCTTCTGAGGGCCCCACGGCCGGCGCTGAGGGCTCCGCCACCGGAGCCGCCGCCTCTGATGGCTGGGCCGCAGGTGCAGAGACGGTCGCCGGCCACAGCTGGACGGTTGATGCCACCGGCGGTGCCGCCGCTTCTGCTGGCTGGGCCGTGGGTTCCGGGGCTGCGGCCGTTCACGGCTGGGCAGGTGATGCCACCGACGCTGAGGCCACGCCCGTTTCTGCTGGCTGGGCCGCCGAGCCCGCCGGCACGGCTTTCGCCGTGGGGTGGGCTCCCAGTGCGGCCGCCGGCGAGCGTTCGAGCCTCGGACACGCCGACGCAGCCGGTGCCGGCGGTCAGTGGCCGGTTACGGGTGCCGGGGCCGGCGTGTGGGCCTGTGATGCCCGGGTCGGCGGCGTGTCGACTCTTGCGGATGCCCAGGCTCCCGCCCCAGGGAATCATGCCGTTCCGGATGACGCCCCCGCAGCAGCGGGCCAGCCGGTCCCTGAGGAGGATCCGGGGGCGGCGGGGCTGGATCATCGGTCCCGGGCCCAGCGGCTGCTGGACGGCCTGGTCGGTGCCTGCGGAGTCGCCCTCGCGACCGGGGGCCTGCCCGCCGCGGGCGGGCTCCGGCCCCAGGTCATGGTCACCATCGATTACCGGGACCTGCTGGCCCGGCTGGGCACCACCCCCGACCGCACTGCCGCCGGTCAGGCAGACGCGGGCGCCGCGGCGGGCGAAGCCGGTGAGGCCGCCGGCCAGGCCGGCCCGGCGGAAGCTCAGGAAACGGCCGGCGCGGGCGGCACCGCGGCCGCGGCGGCCGGCGTGGAGCCGGCCGGTTCGGTGTTGCGGCCCGCGGGAGGGGTGCGGGAAACGGGTGCGCTGCTGTTCACCGGACCCGTCACGGCCTCCACGGTCCGGAAGATCGCCTGCGACGCGGACATCATCCCGGTCCTGCTCGGGGGTGAGGGACGGATCCTGGACATCGGCCGCGCGTCCCGGCTCTTCCCGCCCCACCTCCGCAAGGCCCTCATCGCCCGGGACCTCGGGTGCGCCTTTCCCGGCTGCGCCATCCCCGCGCCCTGGTGCGAAGCGCACCACATCACGTACTGGTCCCGCGGCGGGACCACCGGCACGGAGAACGGGGCCCTGCTCTGTTCCCATCACCACCACCTGATCCACAAAGAGGCGTGGACCATCCGGGTCCGGACCGGGGTCCCCTGGTTCATCCCGCCACCCCACATCGACCCCGCCCAGAAGCCCCGCCGCAACCACTACTTCACACCCGCCCGGGCCGCATAACCGCGGCCCGGAGAGTGGCACCGCAGCACCTCAACGCGGCCTATGGCGGCAGACCGGTCAGTGGCGGCGTCATCCGGGCTGACGTGCCGGCCGTGTAATCACGGACCCGGC
>NZ_BAAAQB010000025.1:0-93050 GCF_039531445.1 Arthrobacter humicola
AAGCCCTCGGAATCCTCGTCCTGAACTACCCCGACCGGCTCGGACCCTACCTGAACCGATGACACCCCGCCCCACTTACACAAACAACTTGACAGGCTCCCGGCCAGGCCGGAACGCCCCGAGGACGTGACCGGGCCGGCCCACGGGGCCCGCTCCGGGATGAACGCTCCAACGGCTTTCATGTCTCAACGATCCCAGAGGGGTCCGACAAAAAAGACCGAACCGGTGCGGCCGCGACGCGACGCCGCATCCGGCTGCCGCCCCGGCAGGCAACGGCGGCCAAGCGGGAACGCCGCGAGGACATGACCGGGCCGGCCCACGGGGCCAACTCCGGGATGAACGCTCCAACGCCTTCCATGTCTCAACGATCCCAGAGGGGTCCGACAGTATTGACTGACTGCTGCCGCGTCTTGTGACGCCCTCCAAGGGATTTGTCTACGGGGCTTGGTCGAGGGGTTCAACAAGGACTTGGCCAGCGGTTACCGCAAGGTTTGCTGGAGGTTTTCGGGCCAACGCCTTCGGTGCGAGATCCTCAGGACAAGGGCTGAACTGCGGGCTGCGATCCACGATCCCCACGCCCGTGTCAGTGTATTCCCACCTGAGCCCTGGGCCCAGCACCCACCCTCAGCACTCACCCAGCAGCACCCAGCAGCACCCAGCCGCCCGAACCAGCAGCGGAACCCAGCCACCCTCACCAACATCCCGTAACACTGCGTACGCTTCCCGCGGTCCTAAGAAGCGGCACGTGGCAAGCTGTAGGAATGGACAGCACAGTCGTACCCCAACCCGGGGATTCACCATTCGTAGGGCCCGTATCGGGCGAGCCTCGCCGCCCCTTGGGTCCCCGCGATCCGGGTGATGCCTGGGTGGAGGGCGACCGCGGCCGGTTCTGGGGACGGTTCGGTTCCGCCGGGCTCCTGGTCCACGACCCCGCCAAGGGCGTCCTGCTCCAGCACCGCGCCCTTTGGAGCGATCAGGGCGGCACTTGGGGACTCCCCGGCGGCGCGCTGCACCAAGGGGAAGAGGCCATCCACGGGGCCTTACGGGAAGCTCAGGAAGAAGCGGCCGTGCCCCCGGAGAACGTCCGCGTCCTCTTCACGTCGGTGTTCGACGTCGGTTATTGGACGTACACCACGGTCGTTGCCGAAGCGCTGCAGCCCTTCGAGGCCAAGATCAGTGACCCGGAAAGCCTCGAACTGCAATGGGTGGGGATTGACGCCGTCGCCGGCAAGGAACTGCACCCGGGCTTTGCGGCGGCCTGGCCCGGGCTACGAAGCCGGCTCGCGGAGGATCCACGCATCACCCTCCGGGCGTAACGTACGGTCCACGCTCGTCAACGCGTGACGTGCCACGCCGGAAAACCGCGGCCGGCCCAATCCTCCCGGGACGCAGCCCGCTCTAAGCCTTCCGAGCAGCAGGCCGCCGCCGGTACAGCCAGATGAGCCCCAGGATCGGCAGCAGGAGCGGAATAAACCCGTAGCCGCGGCCGAACAAGGACCAGACTGTCTCGTGCGGGAAGTTCACCGAGTCGAACACGCTCAGTGCCCCCACTACCAAGACGCCGACGAGTTCCACCAGAACCGCGACCACGGAGACTTTGAAGGCGGTGCGGCCCGGCCTCGCGAGGGACACCGTCGCCACAACGTAGACCACCGCGGCGAAAGCGGACAACAGGTACGCCAGAGGCGCCTCGGAGAACTTCGTCAGAATCTGGTAGCCGGCCCGGGCCGTTGCAGATATGGCGAAGACGGCGTAGACGGCAATCAGCAGGCGGCCGGGTCCTGTGTTGCGGGTATCGGTCGACGCCGGTGCAGCGTCCGCCTGCCCGGTCATCCGGGAGGACACCTCCGGGGTGCCGGTTCCGTCCTGCGAGGATTTTGCACTCACGTTTTCTGCCTCTTCCATGTCAGTACCAGATCTGGTTCATGCGGGCCGCCATCACCACGGCGGTGACGCCGACGGCGGCCAGCACGAAGTTGCTCCAGCGGGTCCGCTCCAGAATGGCCCAGTACGCGGCACCGATCGGGAGGAGCAGCGCCGTCGCCATATAGCCCCAGAACTCCCACGGCTCCCCCGCGATCCGCTCCCCGCTGGCCACCCGGACAATCGACCCGACCAGATAGACCAGGAGGGAAAGCTCGACGGCGGCCACCGACAGGAGCGTGGTGTCGTTGGGCGCCTTTTTCAGGAGGCCTGCGGTCACGCAGATGATGGTCGACAGCAGGCCTACCACCAGGATGATGTAAAAATACGCGTCCACTACTGGCCGGCCTGCTTGCCGTTGCCCTGTTTGGCGTTGCCGTGCTTTTCATTGTCCGGAGCGAACACCAGCACCGGCTTCGCGTAGCTTCCGGCGTCGGCCAGGAGGGCCACGAGTGTTCCGTCAGGCGCGAACGCCGCTGCCGGTTTGTCGGCGGTCGCCGCGTCCGGTGTGCCGGCATCGGTTCCGGCGGCGATCCTGCGTCCGAAGGAAATCTCGGTGGTTTCGGCCTCGCTGAGTTCACGGTTCGGCATGAGCCCGCGGGCCGCGTCCGACATCTCCAGGACGTCCAGCTTCTCCGCCAGTTCTTCGAGCGTGTGTGCCTGGTCAAGCGTGTAGGGACCCACTTGGGTCCGGCGGAGTGCTGTCAGGTGACCCCCAACGCTGAGAGCTTCTCCGAGATCGCGGGCCAGGGCGCGGATGTAGGTTCCGGAGGAGCACTCCACCGTGACGTCCACATCCACCGCCTCACCGGCAGCCTCGCCCGCGCGGACGCGGCGGATCTCGTGGACCTCAAAGCGGTGGATCGTCACGGGCCGGGCTGCCAGCTTGACCTCTTCACCAGAACGGACTCGCGCGTAGGCGCGTTCGCCGTTGACCTTGATGGCGCTGACGCTGCTGGGAACCTGTTGGATCTCTCCGGTCAGTGCGGCGACGCCGGTTCGGATGGCGTCTTCGGTGATCCCGGTGGTGGTGCGGGTGGCAGTGACTTCACCTTCGGCGTCGTCCGTCACGGTGGATTCGCCCAGCCTGATGGTGGCGGTGTAAGTCTTGGACGTACCCACGATGTAGGTCAGCAGCCGGGTGGCCTTGTTGATGCCGACCACAAGAACGCCGGTGGCCATCGGATCCAGTGTCCCGGCGTGGCCGACCTTCCGGGTACCGGCGATACGCCGCATCCGTCCAACCACATCGTGGCTGGTCCAGCCTTGCGGCTTGTCCACTATCACCAGTCCAGAAAGCACGCCTCCCAGTATATGCGGGCCAGCGGTGCCCCACCGCCCACGGACCGGCCGCGGACCGGCGCCCGGCCTAAGCACCCATCGCGAGGGCCGCCCGTTAGGATGGCAGACATGCCCGAGCTTGCCGCACATGTCCGCGAGGTCCCGATCAACCAGATTCGGGAGATCACCGAAGCCGCCTGGGGAACGCCCGGTGCGATCGTGTTGAGTATCGGCGAGCCAGGTTTCGCCGTCCCCCGCCACGTCCTCGAAGCCGGAATGGCATGCCTCGAGCGGGACGAGACCAACTACACGCCCAACGCCGGGATCCCGGCCCTGCGCGAGGCCTTCGCCGCGCGGTTCCGCGAACACAACGCGACGCCGGTCGGCGCGGACCGCGTGTACGTGGTCGACGGCGCCCAGCAGGGCCTGCACTTTGCCATGAGCCTGCTGCTCTCCCCCGGCGACGAGATCCTCATTCCCAACCCTGGCTATCCGACCTTCGTGATGACCAGCTGCCTCCTGCACGCCGTCCCCGTCCGGTATCCGCTCTACCCGGAGCACGACTTCCAGCCGCGGATCGAGGACATCGAGGCCCTCATCACGCCGCGGACTAGAGTGCTGATCCTGAATTCTCCGTCCAACCCGCTCGGCGCTGTACTGGGCGAGGACCTGACGCGCCGCCTCGTGGAGCTGGCAAGGCGGCACGATCTGTGGATCATCTCGGACGAATGCTACGAGGCGTTCACGTACGATGTCCCGCACGTCAGTCCGGCCAGGTTCGACAGTGAGGTCCCGGGGGAAGCGCGGGTGTTCACCTCGCTCACGCTGTCCAAAACCTATGGGCTGACGGGGCTCCGCATCGGCGCGCTGATCTGCCCGCCGGGGCTCGAGCAGAAGATGAACAATGTCATGGAGGCGATCGTGTCCTGCGTGGCGTCGCCGTCGCAGTACGCCGCGCTGGCGGCGCTGACCGGTCCCCAGGACTATGTCAGCCACGCGCACGCCCACTACCGGGCCAACCGCGATGCGGCCTCGGCGGTGCTGCACTCCCATGGAATCCCGTACCTCACGGCCCAGGGCGCATTCTATCTGTGGGCGGATGTGTCCCACGTCAGCGGCGGGGACGTCCGGGCGTGGACGCGCCGCTTCCTGGCGGACCACGGTGTGGCCTTCGCCCCCGGCACGGCGTTTGGTTCGATCGGCGAGGGCTGGATCCGCATTGCCCTCTGCGGCAGCCAGGCCGACCTCGTGGAGGGCCTCGGACGCCTCCCCGCACGCGGGGCCGCAACCGGCCCATCCGGCGGAGCTGCCGGGTCCACAGACCCTATCGCCGGAACTGCAGGCGCCATAGCCTGAGCACACGGCGCCCCGAGCCCGCGCGGCCGACTTTGTTTCGGGTTGTCCTGGTTCGTCCGGGCGCTGTGGATTCCGGCCAAGGGAGTACATCGTGTGGTGGCAAGACCTGCTGTGGGGTTTCTGGAACGGGCTGACGGCATGGATCGTCCTGATCGCCCATGTCTTCGGGTTTTGGAATGAGTTCCCCTTCTACAACTCCGCCCGCGCGGGGAACTGGTACGACTTCGGTTACCTCCTGGGCATGGGATCTCCCGTGCTGGGCGGCGGCCTGGGAGCCCGGGGGCGTTCCCGGCGACGCTAGCCGGCGCCGCCCGCGGCCCACCGACGGGGAATCAGAGCATGATCTCTTCCTCCGGAGCCAAAGCCGCCACCGGAGCCTTGGTGAAGGACATCCGGATAACGAAGTGCGCTTCGGCGGAATTCTTGGCGACGATGGCTCCGGCCTCGCCCGCCAGCTTCACGCCGAACTGGAGTTCCAGGTGTTCCGGACCAAGTTCCTTCATCACCTCGGCGGCAGCGTTGGCCGCCGGCCGGACTGCCGAGAGTGCGTCCTCGAGGCGCCGACCGGCGTCGAGGATCCCCTGCTCGTTGCGGGAAGGCCGCTCAACGCCGAAGCTGTTGTCCTCGACCTCCACCAGCACTGTCCCCGACCCGACTTCGTAACGCAGGATCTCGGTCATTTCTTCCTCCATATCAACGCGCTGTGCGGCCCGTATAACGCGGCCAGGTAATACGGGCCGGGTAATGCGGGCCGGACGGTCACCTCGGGGCCGCGGACAGCGCGGCGTCGAGCCAGCTGCGGAGGGCCGCGGCCGGCGGCGCTCCGGCCTGGCGGGCTGCCACCGCGCCGTTCTTGATGACAAGCAACGTTGGAATCGCCTGGATATCGAACCGCTTGGACAGCCCCGGAGAGGTGTCGACGTCGACCTTCACGAGCTTGAACTCCCCGGCCCGCTCCAGCGCCAGCTTGTCCAGCACCGGGCTGACCATGCGGCACGGCCCGCACCAGGCCGCCCAGAAGTCGACGAGAGCCGGCACGGAGGACTTCTCCGCGACCAGGGGGAAGTCGGCGTCGCCCGCCGCGACAATCCACGGAAGGTCCCGGCGGCAGTTGCCGCAGCGCGGATGCCCGGCAGCCACAGCAGGAATCCGGTTGGTTTTCCCGCAGTGCGGGCACTTCATCAGGCTGGATTCCACGACGCGCCGTCGCCTTCCCGCATACCCGCAGTCATGATTCCATGGGACTCCCCGCCCCTGAACGGGCGTAGAGTCAAAGGTCCCGCGGCCGGCCCCCGCAGCCGGAACCAGGAAGCCGGAACGCCACCGGAAACAGCTGTGGCCGGACCCTTGGCGGGGTCCGGCCACTGCTGTTGAGGGCGGTACTACTTGTTGCGGTCCTCGTCGATCTGGTCTTTGTCGATCAGATCCAGGTCCTCTTCATCGAAGTCGTCCTCATCCAGCTCTACGTCCTCCGGGGTGTCGGACTTGTAAGGATCAGCGTCCCCGGCGTGCTTGGCGCCTTCGGCCAGCGCCGCCACCTCGGCGTCGCGCTTCTTCGCCGCCCGGAGCAGTTCCTCCAGGTTCGAGGCATTGACCGGAATCTGGTCCGCCACGAATTCGAGCGTCGGGGTCAGGCGCACGGTGATGTTCCGGCCGACTTCCTGACGCAGCACACCCTTGGCCTTCTCGAGCCCCTTGGCAGCATCAGCCTGGGCCACTTCGTCACCGAACACCGTGTAGTAGACGGTGGCGTGCTGCAGGTCGTTGGTCACCCGCGAATCGGTCACGGTGACGCCCTCAAGGCGAGGATCCTTCACCCGCCGGCCCAGGGCCTCAGCAACGACAACCTTAATCCGCTGCGCCAACTTGGCAGCCCGTGCGGGATCAGCCATTTCCACTCCTAAAAATTTGGATGTACGACGGCGGGGCTGCGGTTTGGCCTTTTGAATTGCCTTTGCTGCCACGCGCCTATGGTGAGTCTATGACGATGCCGGAGAGTTTTGGGGGCGCCCGGGAGTGGCATCGGGCCTACCGGAGCTGGGCGGCACAGGATCGCAGATCCAGTGCCGCCCAGCGTAGGGGCGGGGCGCCCCCAAAACTCGGAGGCTCCCCGCCATAACTGCTAAACCACCCTAGACGCGCGGCTTTTCGCGCATCTCGAAGGTCTCGATGATGTCACCTTCGTTGATGTCGTTGTACGAGCCAAGACCGATACCACACTCGAAGTCCGTGCGGACCTCGGTGGCGTCGTCCTTGAAGCGCTTGAGCGTCTCAACGGTGAGGTTGTCGCCGATGATCTTGCCGTCGCGGGTGATACGGGCCTTGGCGTTGCGCCGGATAACACCGGAGCGGACGATCGAGCCTGCAATGTTGCCGAACTTGGAAGAACGGAACACTTCGCGAACCTCGGCGGTGCCAAGCTGGACCTCTTCGTACTCCGGCTTGAGCATGCCCTTGAGGGCTGCCTCAATGTCATCGATTGCTGCGTAGATGACGGAGTAGAAGCGCATGTCCACGCCTTCGCGGTCTGCCAGTTCGGCAACACGCTCGGCGGGCTTGACGTTGAAGCCGATGATGACGGCGCTGTCGACCGTCGCCAGGTTGACGTCGTTCTGCGTGATCGCACCAACACCGCGGTGGATGACGCGGAGCTGGACACCCTCGCCGACGTCGATCTTGAGCAGCGCGTCTTCGAGGGCTTCCACGGCACCGGACACGTCACCCTTGAGGATGAGGTTGAGGGTGTCGATCTTGCCTTCGGCGACGGCCTGGTCGAAGTCTTCCAGGCTGATGCGCTTGCGGCGCTTGGCCAGGGCGGCGTTGCGGTCAGCGGCTTCACGCTTCTCGGCGATCTGGCGGGCGGTGCGCTCGTCAGCGGTCACGAAGAAGGTGTCACCGGCACGCGGGACGTTGGACAGACCCAGCACCTGCACGGGGCGGGACGGGCCGGCCTCGGTCAGGGCGCTGCCGTCGTCGTCGAACATCGCACGGACGCGGCCGTGGGCCGTGCCTGCCACGATGGTGTCGCCGACGTGCAACGTACCGGACTGAACCAGGACGGTGGCCACGGAACCGCGGCCCTTGTCCAGGTTGGCTTCGATCGCGATACCGCGGGCGTCCTTGTTCGGGTTGGCGCGCATGTCCAGGGCAGCGTCTGCGGTGAGCAGGACGGCGCCGAGGAGCTCGTCGATGTTGAGGTTCTGGCGGGCAGAGACCTCAACGAACATGGTGTCGCCACCGTATTCTTCCGGAACCAGGCCGTACTCGGTCAGCTGGCCGCGGACCTTGTCCGGGTTGGCGCCTTCCTTGTCGATCTTGTTCACGGCCACGACGATCGGCACGTTGGCCGCCTGGGCGTGGTTGAGGGCTTCAACGGTCTGGGGCATAACGCCGTCGTCCGCTGCGACCACCAGGATGGCGATGTCGGTGACCTTCGCACCACGGGCACGCATGGCGGTGAACGCCTCGTGGCCCGGAGTATCGATGAAGGTGATCTTGCGATCGAGGCCTTCGTGGTTGTGCGTGACCTGGTAAGCACCGATGTGCTGCGTGATGCCGCCGTGCTCGCCCGCCATGACGTCGGACTTGCGGATGGCATCGAGCAGTCGGGTCTTACCGTGGTCAACGTGACCCATGACGGTGACGACCGGAGGACGTGCCTCGAGGTCTTCGTCGCCTTCGGCTTCGAGCTCGGCTTCGAAGTCGATGTCGAAGGTGGAGAGCAGCTCGCGCTCCTCGTCCTCCGGCGAAACAACCTGCAGCTTGTAGCCAAGTTCCTCACCCAGCAGGGCAAACGTCTCTTCATCCAGCGACTGCGTGGCCGTGGCCATTTCGCCGAGGTGGAACAGAACGGTCACCAGTGCTGCGGGGTTTGCCTCGATCTTGTCGGCAAAGTCCGTGATGGACGAGCCACGGCGGAGCCGGACTACGGTGTTGCCGTCGCCGCGGGGCACGCTTACGCCGCCCAGCGACGGAGCACTCATCTGCTCCAGTTCCTGACGCTTGGCACGCTTCGACTTGCGCTGCTTGCCACGGCCTGCGCCGCCCTTACCGAAGGCGCCCTGGGTGCCGCCGCGACCGCGACCGCCCTTACCAAAGCCACCACCGGCCGGAGCGCCGCCACCGGCACCGGGAGCACCGGTACCCGGAGCGCCACCCGGACGGCCCGGACCACGGCCGCCGCCACCGGGACGGCCTGCACCTGCGGGTGCGGGACGTTCGGTGCGGTTAGGCATCATGCCCGGAGTCGGACGGTTTCCGCCGGCTCCTGCCGGACGACCAGCGCCGGGAGCGCCAGCCGGACGCGGGGCGCCGGGGCGGGGGCCGCCTGCGCCGGCTGCCGGACGGGGACCACCCGGACGGGGGCCGCCAGCACCTGCTGCGGGGCGCGGGCCGCCGGGGCGTTCGCCCTCGGTGCGGCTTCCGCCCGGACGCGGCATGCCCTGGGACGGGGCGAACGGGTTGTTGCCCGGACGCGACGGACGTTCGCTATCGCCGCCGCGGCCTCGGGGCATGCCCTGGGACGTGGCGAAGGGGTTGTTGCCGGGACGGGGACCGCCCGGACGCGGTGCGGAACCACCCTGGCGTGCCGGAGCAGCCGGGGTTTCAGCCTTGGGGGCCGGACGCGCACCGGGCTTGACGCCCGTCGAGGGAGCAGCCGGGGCCTGGGCAGCGGGGGATGCCGGCGCCTGGGCGGCGGGGGCAACCGGAGCGGCGGGCGCGGCGGCAGGTGCCGCAGCGGCCGGAGCCGGAGCTTCAGCCTTGGGTTCTGCAGCCTTGGGCGCAGCGGGGCCGGGCGCAGGCGCCGGGCGGGTCGCTGCCGGGGCGGCAGTTGCCTGGGGGGCGGACGCCGGAGCTTCGGACTTCGAGGCTGCGGGGGCGTCGGGGTAAGCGTTGCGCAGTTTCCGCACAACGGGAGCCTCGATAGTTGACGAGGCGGAGCGAACGAATTCGCCCAGTTCCTGCAGTTTGGTTACTGCATCTTTGGAAGTAATACCGAGCTCTTTAGCAAGCTCATGTACGCGGACCTTGGCCACATTTCTCCTGTCTCGGTCCGCACCGAGCCAGGCACGAACCGTCTACTTCTTACTGCGGGCCTCCGCCGCGAATGCAGCTGAAAGGCCCATTGCAGAGCGCAACAAAGTTGTCATCGTTGCGCACTCATCGCTGGGAACTCATCGGGTTTCCATCAGTTTTCTGACCCGCTTTCAGGTTGGACGGTTGTTGCTGCGGTCACCGTAGTGCCCACGGCTTGCGTGCCGGCAGTGATCCGGCGTTCGACGTCGGCAGTACCGGCTGCGCCGTTGAGGGCGCGGCCGAATGCTCGACGTTTCACCGCCAGTGCCAGGCACTTCTCGCTGGGGTGCAGCCATGCTCCCCGGCCAGCCATCCGGCGTCGTTCATCCACCACGACGGCGGACGAACCGCCGGCGCCGGCGACGAGCCGGAGTAACTCCGACCGCGATCCCTTTTGTCGGCATCCGATGCAGGTGCGCTGCGGCTGATTCCCGAGGTGTTGCACATGTGCCACGTTCGAGTATCTTCCTGCCAGTACATCTGTTTGGTGAAAATCTGCGTCCTCAGGGAATCCGGAAAAACCCGGACGCGCCAAAGACACACGGATACCGGCCGTGAGGCGCGGTCATGTCTATTCTAGCCCCTCCGGCGCCCGGGTCCGGAACCCGGGCGTGCAGGCAGCAAAGAAACCAGAGTAGGCCCGTGAGGCAACACACAGACAGCGGGCCGCGACGGCGGCCCGCTATCTGTCGTCGTGCCCGTGGGCGCGCGCGTGCGCCTGAACGCTATTTACTGCTGTTGACAGCGGCGTCGGAGACGATGTCGATCCGCCAGCCCGTGAGCTTGGCGGCAAGACGGGCGTTCTGGCCCTCTTTGCCGATGGCCAGGGAAAGCTGGTAGTCGGGAACAACCACCCGCGCGGAACGGGTCGCCTCATCGGTGATGGTGACCGAATTCACGCGCGACGGCGACAGGGCGCTGGCGATAAAGGTCGCCGGGTCGTCGCTGTAGTCCACGATGTCGATCTTTTCGTCGTTGAGCTCGGTCATGACGGCCCGGACACGAGACCCCATTTCGCCGATGCAGGCACCCTTGGCATTCACGCCGGGGATGTTTGCCTTGACCGCGATCTTGGTGCGGTGGCCGGCTTCGCGGGCGAGCGCCACGATCTCGACGGAACGGTCCGCGATCTCGGGAACTTCGAGTTCGAAGAGCTTCCGGACAAGCCCGGGGTGCGAGCGGGACAGCGTGATGGACGGGCCCTTGGTGCCGCGGTGGACGTCGATCACAAAGGCACGCAGTCGGTTGCCGTGGATGTACTTCTCGCCGGGAACCTGCTCGGGCGGGGGCAGCAGCGCCTCTACCGTGCCCAGGTTCACCTGAATCATGTGCGGGTTGTTGCCCTGCTGGATGGTGCCGGCTACGAGCTCCCCTTCACGGCCCTTGAACTGGCCCAGCACGTTGTCGTCCTCAGCATCCCGAAGGCGCTGCAGAATGATCTGGCGTGCCGTGCTGGCCGCGATGCGTCCGAAGCCCGCCGGGGTGTCCTCGAATTCGCCGATCGGGGCGCCGTCGTCGTCGATCTCCGTGGCCCAGATGGTCACGTGGCCGCTCTTGCGGTCCAGCTCGGCCCGGGCCTTTTCGAAGGCGCCCGGCGTCTTATGGTAGGCCACCAGGAGGGCCTGCTCGATCGTCGGAATCAGGAGATCCAGGGGGATTTCACGCTCACGCTCCAGGAGTCTCAGCGCGCTCATGTCAATATCCATTAGGCCTCCTCAGAAGGTCCATTGTTTACTTTTTCCAGACCGGCCTCTTCGAGGTGGCTGAACTCTATCTCGACTTTTCCGCTGCGGATCCTGTCGAAAGGAAGCTTGACGGGCTCGCCCTGCTTGGGTTTCATGCCCTTCTTGACGGCAATCTCGGGGACGAGGGTGACGCCTTCATCATCCACGGACTGGATCCTGCCGGTGACGTTGTCACCCTGGATCACATTGACGTTGACCATTCGTCCGCGGGCGCGGTGCCAGTGGCGTTCTTCGGTCAGGGGACGTCCGACGCCGGGCGACGAAACTTCCAGCTCGTAAGGACGCGCGTCCATGCTGGGGTCGTTGTCCAGGGTGTCCGAAAGGGTCTTGGAGATCTCGGCGATGACGTCGAGTCCGACGCCGCCGGTCTCCTCCTGCGGCAGGTCCACCACCACCTGGACCACCCGGTTGGCACCGGCGACGTGGATGGAGACGTCCTCCAGATACAATCTGTTCGCCAGCACTGCGGGTTCCAGGAGTGCATGCAGGCGCTCGGCCTCCACATTGTGAACGGGTGCGGCTTCAGCCTTCCCCGTTCCGGTCCGGTCTGTTGAAGTCGTGGCTTCTGCGTTGGTCATGATGCCGGCCGCCTCCCGCTAGATGATGTTGTGAGTACTAGCCTAGCGATTTTCCGGGCGGTGTGGTGCACGGAGTTCCGGGCCGGCATGACAACATGGTCTGTTGTGAACGACGAGACCCGGGAAAAGCGATGGCAGGACCACTTTCCCCGGATGCTCCCCCGCTATGCGCTCCTGGCCTGCCTCGCCCTGGTTGTGGTGAGCCTGGGGGTGGTTCTGACGCCGGCCCGGCCGCCGGAACCCATGGAGACGCCCTTTTCCGAACGGGCGCGCGCCGCCGCGTTGACCGAAACCCTGCAGCTGTTGGCGGCTGGCGGCCGGCTTGGGACCGGGTCCCCGGACGGTTCAGCAGGCCGCCCGGCGGGTGCCGGAAATGCCGCCGTCGAGCGGACTGTGACGTTGCTGACAACCCAGGCCGAGGCCCTCCTCTTGCCGGGGGAAAGCCCCGCGGGTGCGCCTGGCGCCTCGCCCACAGTGTCCGCCCCGTCAACGCCCCCCGGTCCGACGCCTTCCCCCGCCGCACCGGTACCTTCCGCCACCGGCTCGCCGACCGCCGGAACGCCCACTTCAGCACCGCCCACGGCGGCTCAGCCGGCGACCGCCGCCGAGCTCGTGACCGCTCTTGCGGACAGCGGCCGCCGGCGCCTCGCGGACGCTGCCGGCGCCGACGGCGGCATGGCGCGGCTGCTGGCCGCCGTGGGCACCGCACAGTTGCTGCAGGCATCCAAGCTCGCGGCCGGCACCGGTACAGCGGCGCCGGCGCCGCCCGACGACGCTGCCCCGCAGCTGTCCGGCACCTGCCCGTCCGAGTCCGCGGGCGCCCAGTCCCCGGAGGCGTCTCCTGATGCTGCAGACACCCCTGCCGCGCCCGACGGCGGAGCGGGCGGTACACGCGGCGTAGCCGGTTCTCCCGGGTCAGATGCGGCCGTGGGAGCCGCCCTGGCGGCGGTCGCACGGACCGAAGCTCAGACCATCTACGCCTATCAGGTGGCCCTCCCCCGGCTGGACGGGGACGCTGCGAAATCTGCGGCCGAAGGACTGGCGCGCCACGACGCGCTCCTCAGCGGCGCCGAAACCCAGGCCCGGCTGCACTGCTCCACCGTTCCACCGCGCGAGGCGGGCTACACGCTGAACCAGTCCTTCCTGGTCTCTCCCGCCGCAGGCCTCGGCAACGTCGAAGCGGCCGCGTTGCCGGTCTACGGGGACCTAATTGCACTAAGCGACGGAGAGACCCGGCAGTGGGCCGTCGCAGCCCTGCTCGGCTCCGCGAAACGCGCAGTGCTCTGGGGTGCGGATCCCGGCGCGCTGCCTGGCTTCGACCCGGCGTCGCTACCGTCATTGCCGGCAAACTGAGCGCCGCAGGCAAGCCTCGGCTTATTTTGCTTAGCCTTGGGATACTGGCCAGCCCGCCCCACGGGTGATTTGCTGTAGTCATGGACACGACAGGCACCCCGACCCTTCATGAGAACGAGCCCCACCACAACGACATAGCGCACCGGCTGAACTGGCTCCGTGCGGGTGTCCTGGGAGCCAACGACGGCATCGTCTCCGTCGCCGCTATCGTCGTCGGCGTCGCCGGCGCCACGACTGAAACCGGGCCGATCCTGATCGCGGGCGCCGCGGGAGTCGTGGGCGGTGCGATCTCGATGGCCCTCGGTGAATACGTTTCCGTCAGCAGCCAGAAAGACAGCCAGCATGCCTTGATCGAGAAGGAACGCCGGGAGCTGGAGGAACAGCCGGAGGAGGAACTCGAAGAGCTCGCCGCGATCTACCAGGGCAAGGGCCTCAGCTCCGAGACGGCACGCACGGTAGCCAGGGAGCTCACGGCCCACGATGCCCTTGGCGCCCACCTCTCAGCCGAACTCCACATCGATGAGACAGACATCGTCAGCCCGTGGCATGCGGCCTTCGCCTCTGCCATCGCATTTCTGGCCGGCGCGATCCTTCCCATGCTGGCCATCCTGCTGCCGCCGGAAAGCATCAGGATCCCGCTGACCTTCGTGGCCGTGCTTGTGGCGCTGGCGGCCACCGGTGCTGTGGGCGCGTGGATCGGCGGCGGCTCGAAACTCAAGGCAGCCGTCCGCGTGGTGATTGGCGGTGCCTTGGCACTCGTGGCCACATTCGTGATCGGCAACTGGCTCGGCGCGAGCGGCGTCGTCTAATCCCCGGGCCCCACGTCCGGAGCCCCACGCCGGGCATCTACGATAGGTCCCGTGAGCCCGATCCCAGACGTCCCCATTCCGCCCGATCTTTCCCGCCGCTACAACCGCACGGCTGCCGGACGCGACTGGCTGGCATCCCGTCCCGGGCTGATCGGACAACGTCTGGACCAGTGGGAGCTTGTGCCGGACCTGGCGCCGGGCGCCCTGCCCTGGAGCGGTCACGGCGCCGTCGCCATCCCCGTGCGGCGCCGGCACGGGCATGAGTCCACTGGCAATGGCAACGCCGGCCATGCCGGCAATGATGCCGTCCTCAAGATGGCTTTCCCTCATGAGGAAGCCACGAGGGAACGCCACGCCCTCGCGTTGTGGGGAGGCCGCGGCGCCGTCCGGTTGCTGGCCGCCGACGCCGGATCCTGCGCCCTGCTCCTGGAGCGGCTGGACGCCGGCCGCTCCCTCCAGAACGTCCCGCTCGAAACCGCGGTGCCGGTGTGGGGCGCGGTGGTCCGCGAACTGAGCGTCGTCCCCGATGATCGGCCCGAGTGGCAGGAAATCGACCACGTGGCGGCGCGGGCCGAACAGTGGCGCGATGAATTCCCCGAGACGTGGGAGCACTTGGCGCAGCCGTTCCCCCGCTGGCTGCTCGAAGCAGCGCTTGAGGTCTGCCAGACGCGCGGCGCCGTGGGCAGGCGGTCCGGCACGGACGTGCTGGTCCATGCGGACCTGCACTACCTGAACATTCTGGGCCGGTCCGGCATCCCGGAGGCCGGCATCGGGCAGGAGGGACCGGCAGGGCTAGCGGAGCGTTACGCCGCGATCGATCCGCAGCCCATGATCGGCGAGGCGGAGTATTCCGTGGCCCCGGTGTTATGGAACAGGCTCCGGGAGTTACCGCAGAAGGATCCGGGACGGGCGCTGCTCGCGCGCTGCCGGGATTTCAGCCAGGCAGCCGGTCTCGACGCCGAAGCCGCCCGGCAGTGGAGCCTGGCGCGCGAGGTCGATAACGCCCTCTGGTATGCCTCTAAGCGACATCATGAAGGCGATCTGGCGCGTTCGCTGTGGGTGGCGAGCACGCTGGCGGGCCGGACCCTTCCCGGGCTCCCCGCTCCACAGGAGCTCCCAGCCCCCGGAGAAGCGCGTGGGGAAGGGCCTGGAGAAGTGCCCGGGGAAGCAGCCGGAACGGCGGCCGGTTAGCCCCGGACGGCCGCCAGTGCGTCGCGGACGGCGTCGACGGCGACTCTGACGTCGGCGTCGTCCGTGCTCCAGTTGCTCACCGAAATCCTCAGGATATCGCGGTCCTGCCAGCGCGAACCGGACATCCAGACCCGGCCGTCGCTGATGATCCGCTCCGTCACTGCGCGTGTCACGGCGTCGTCCCCGAAGGCCAGGGAAACCTGGGTGTAGTCGACGTCGTTGAGTACCTCGACGCCCTCCAGCGCGGCAAGCTGTTCCGCTAGTTGCGCGGCCCGCAGCACGAGCGTGCGGACCTGGCCGGCGACGCCGTCGCGGCCCAGCGATTTCAGCGCAGCCCACACCGGCACGCCGCGCGCACGGCGGGACAGCTCAGGGACGCTCTCGAACGGGTCCCCGGCACCGTCCGCGGCCTGGATCAGGTAGCTCGTGTGCAGTCCCATCGCCGAACGCAGCGCCCGGGCGTCGCGCACGATCGCGATCCCGCAGTCATAGGGCACGTTGAGGGTCTTGTGCGCATCCGTCCCCCACGAGTCGGCCAGCCGGAGCCCGGCAGTCAGTGCGGATAGTTCCGGCACGGCCGCAGCCCAGAGCCCGAAGGCGCCGTCCACGTGCACCCAGGCGCCATGCGCTTTTGCGACGGCAATAGCCTCGGCGAAGGGGTCGAAGGCGCCCGAATGCAGGTTGCCGGCCTGCAGGCACACGAGGGCCGGGACCGGACCGCCCTCCCCCGCGCTGAGCGCAAGGTCCAGGGCGCAATCCAGCTCCGCCGGGATGATGCGTCCTTGGCGGTCCGACGGCACCACTGTGGGACGTCCCAAGCCCAGGTAGCGCAGGCCGAGGTCGATTGTGTCGTGCCGTTCCTGCCCCACGAAGCAGCGGATCCGGGGCGCACCGGCGAGCCCGTCGCCGTCGAGGTCCCAGCCGGCGTCGGCCATGAGCCGCCACCGGGCGGCGGCGAGCCCGGTGAAGTTGGCCATGGTGGCGCCGGTTGCAAAGCCGACGTCGGACTCTTCGGGAAGGCCCAGAAGCTCAAGGATCCATTTGCCGGCGGCTTCTTCGATGGCGGCCGTGGCGGGGGTGGCGAAGCGCAGCCCCGCGTTCTGGTCCCAGGCACTGACCAGCCAGTCCGCCGCCAGCGCGGCCGGCAAAGTGCCGCCGATGACCCAGCCGAAGAACCGCCCGGACGGCATCGCCATCAGCCCCGGTTCGGCCTTGGCCGCGAGATAGTCCACCACTTCTGCGGCCGGGATGCCCTGTTCGGGCAGCGGGCCGCCGAAATCGGCCGCGAGCTCGGCCGCAGTGGCCTGCGGCCCGATTCGGCGTGTTCCCTGGCTCTCGAGCCACTGGCGTGCGTGCCCGGCCGCGGCCTCGAGGGCATCCCGATAGCGTTCCTCGCCTGCTGACATAGCTGCATGCTACGCCCGGGGCCACCGGACCGGGAGTCCCCCGCGGGAGGGGGCTCCCGCGTGCGGGCCCGCGCGCAGGCGTGCGCGGGCGTGGGTGCTAGGCGAAGTTGTCCTGCCAGACATCCGAACCGAGCTTGACGATCAGCGCTCCGACCACGGCAAGGAACACGATCCGGATGAATTTGTTCCCCTGTTTGACGGCTGTCCGGGCTCCGATGTAGCCGCCGGCCATGTTTGCCATGCCCAGGAGCAACCCGAGTCCCCACAGCACGGCACCGTGCGGCACAAAGAACAGCAGGGCGCCGGCGTTCGTGGCCATGTTCACGATCTTGGCCTTGGCGCTGGCTTCCAGGAAGGCGTAGCCCATGGCGGAGACCAGCGCGATGATCAGGAAGGAGCCGGTGCCCGGACCGATCAGCCCGTCATAGAAGCCGATCACGCCGCCGATCAGGCAGGCCACCACATAGTGCCGGTGCCCCGAATGGCGCAGCCTGGTCAGCTCACCGACGTTGGGCCGGAAGGCGGTGAACAGCGCGACGGCGATCAGCGCCGCCACGATGATCGGCTTGAATACGCTTGCCGGCAGGTTGGCGGCCAGCACCGCACCGCCGTAGCTGCCCGCCATCGCGATCACCGCCATGGGCAGGGCGGTGCGCAAATCGGGTCGGACGCGGCGGTAGTACGTGACAGCGCTCGTGGTGGTGCCGAAGATGGAGCCCATCTTGTTCGTGGCCAGCGCCTGCACCGGGCTGATGCCCGGTACCAGCAGCATGGCCGGAAGCTGGATGAGACCGCCGCCCCCCACGACGGCGTCGACCCAGCCCGCCGCCAGACCCGCCACGACGATCAGGATGACGGTACCGAGCTGGATCGACTCGAGTCCTGAGACCACTACCTACGCGGCGTCAGCTGTTGCGGACGGCGTTGACCACGTAGTCAACAGCCTTGTCAACGGCCACGTTTTCGGCATTGCCGCTGCGGCGGTCCTTGATCTCCACGACGCCGTCCACGAGTCCCCGCCCGACGGCGAGGATGGTCGGCACGCCGACGAGTTCGGCGTCGCCGAACTTCACGCCCGGGGATACCTTGGGACGGTCGTCGTAGATGACGTCGAGGCCGGCGGCTTCAAGCTCCAAGGCCAGCTTTTCCGCGGCCGCGAAGATTTCCTCGCCGCGGCCCACGGCCACCACATGGACATCGGCCGGGGCGACGGAGCGCGGCCAGACCAGGCCCTTGTCATCGTGGTTGGATTCGGCGAGGGCCGCGACGGCACGCGTCACGCCGACACCGTAGGAGCCCATGGTCACCACGACCTGCTTGCCGTTCTGGTCCAGGACCTTCAGGTCCAGTGCCTCGGCGTACTTCCGGCCCAGCTGGAAGATGTGGCCCATTTCGATGCCACGGGCGGTTTCGAGCGGTCCGGAGCCGTCGGGCGCCTCGTCGCCGGCACGCACCTCGGTGCACTCGATGACGCCGTCCCAGCCGAAGTCGCGGCCTGCGACCAGGCCGAAGACGTGCTTGCCGGCCTCATTGGCGCCGGTTACCCAGGCCGTACCGCTGACGACACGGGGATCCACGAGGTAGAGCAGTTTTGCGGCACCCTCGGTGCCGAGCAGCGGGGCCTCGAGGGACAGGCCGGGGCCAAGGTAGCCCTTGACGATGAGCGGCTGCTTCTTGAGGTCTTCCTCGCCGGCGGCCTCAAGGGTGATCTCACCGGCGATGGGCAGGAACGCACCGATGTTGGCTTCGACGCGTTTGAGGTCGACGCCGCGGTCACCGGGCACGCCGATGACGACGATCTGGCGTTCGCCGGTCGGCAGCGTCACGGCGAGCACGACGTTCTTGAGCGTATCCGCGGCCGTCCACGCGCCGCCGTCGGCCTCGCTGCGCGGAACCAGCACGTTGGCGGCATCCACGAGGGTGTCGATGGTGGGCGTATCCGGGGTGTCCCGGACTTCCGCGGCCGGGGCGTTGCTGAAGTCGATCTCCGCGGGGACCACGGTGGTGACGGCCTCGACGTTGGCTGCGTAGCCGCCGGCGGAACGCACGAAGGTGTCCTCGCCGATCTCGGTGGGGTGCAGGAATTCCTCGCTCTTGGACCCGCCCATGGCGCCGGCGGTGGCAGCGACGGGAATGACCTCAAGGCCGAGACGCTCGAAGATCTTCAGGTACGCGCCGCGGTGCGCCGCATAGCTGGCGTCCAGGCCGGCGTCGTCGACGTCGAAGGAGTAGGAGTCCTTCATGATGAATTCGCGGCCGCGCAGCAGGCCCGCCCGCGGACGCGCCTCATCGCGGTACTTGTTCTGGATCTGGTAGATGCTCAGCGGCAGGTCCTTGTACGAGGAGTACAGGTCCTTGACCAGAAGGGTGAACATTTCCTCGTGGGTGGGGGCCAGCAGGTAGTCGTTGCCCTTGCGGTCCTTGAGCCGGAATATGCCCTCGCCGTATTCGGTCCAGCGGTTGGTGGCCTCGTAGGGCTCCTTGGGCAGCAGTGCCGGGAAGTGGACTTCCTGGGCGCCGATGGCGGACATTTCCTCGCGGATGATCTGCTCCACCTTGCGCAGCACGCTCAGCCCCAGCGGCAGCCAGGTGTAGATGCCCGGCGCGGCCCGCCGGATGTATCCGGCCCGGACCAGGAGCCGGTGGCTGGCCACCTCGGCGTCGGCGGGATCTTCGCGCAGGGTGCGCAGGAACAGCTGGGAGAGTCGAAGGACCACAGGTGGGGTATCCGTTTCTGGGGAAGTGCGGGCATAGCCGGGAAAACCGGAAAAGCATCTAGATACTAATCTACCGTCCGGATGGCCCCCGCTTACCGCAGCGCCCTGCGGCGGCAGCGCTCATGACATGCAAGAACGTGGAAGAGCCACGCCATGACTGATGGAAGCCCCTGGCCGTTTCCAGCTGGTCATCCCGTCATGGCGTGGCTCCGTGGCCCCAGCACCCCCAGATCTCAGGCTGTGAGCTACTTGGTGTCGCCTCCAGGCGTTGCCCTCCCCGGAGTTTGCGCCGGGGAGTGTGCGCGCCTATGCGACACGGCTAGGTAGAACCTATGTGACAGAGGGCCGGGAATCAAGAGTCTGCAACCGGATAATTTCTTTCCGGGCCCGGCGACTGCCCTTGAAAGTGTGGAAACTCCGCGGCGGACCGAACGCTAGAAGAGCACTGTAGCGAACGTGCCCACCTGGCGGAAGCCCACACGGTCGTAGGTGGCGCGCGCCTTGGTGTTGAACTCGTTGACGTACAAGCTGGTGACCGGCGCCAGGGTCTGCGCGAGGACGACGACGGCAGCCATATAGCCCGCGCTCAGGCCCAGGCCGCGGAACTCGGGATTCATCCAGACACCCTGAACCTGGGTGACTTCCGGTGTGACGGCGCCCAGTTCAGCCTTGAAGATCACCTCGCCGTCGGCGCTGAGGTGCACGAGCGAATGGCCCTGACGGATGAGGCTCTTGACGCGACGGCTGTAATACTCCCTGCCGCCAAGGTAGGGCGAGTATCCCACTTCTTCCTCGAACATCGCGGCGCAGGCGGGCAGGATCTTGTCGAAGTCGGCCAACTGGCCAAAGCCCAGCGCGGGCTCGGGCCGGACGGCGGGCGGGCCTTGGATGGTCAGCAGGGGCTGGTCGTCGCGGATTTCGTGGGCTGACTGGCCGAGTTGCTCCAGGGCCGCATAGAGGGCCAGGACGGTCTCGGCGGGGCCAAAAATCGAAGCGTAGCGGCGCCCGGAACGGTGCGCGGCCATGGCCACGACACCGGCGAGGTCCGGGTCCAGCTGCACCGGCACCAGGTTGGCGCCGGCCCAGCAGGCGCCGAGAAGCGTGCCGCCGTCGAACACGCCAAAGATACTGGCGCCCCCTGCCGTGGGGGATGCCGTACCCGCGGACTCCAGGTGCGACAGGATAAAGACATTGGCGACGGCGTCCCGATGAGCCAGTGCCAGCAATTGTCCGGTGTCCGCGCCACCGAGGACACGGACTACGACGCCGGGAGCGGCGCCGTCCCTACGAGACGCTAACCACGGGGCTACCCTTGACAGCATCTTCGCCATCGGCGTCCCCCATCTCTTCAGCGATACGCATGGCTTCTTCGATCAGTGTCTCAACAATCTGGTCCTCGGGGACAGTCTTGATGACCTCGCCCTTCACGAAGATCTGGCCCTTGCCGTTGCCCGAGGCGACACCGAGGTCGGCCTCGCGGGCCTCGCCGGGACCGTTCACGACGCAACCCATGACGGCCACGCGCAGCGGGATCTCCATACCTTCCAGGCCTGCGGTGACCTGTTCGGCGAGCGTGTAGACGTCCACCTGGGCGCGGCCGCAGGACGGGCAGGAGACGATTTCCAGTTTGCGGGGACGCAGGTTGAGCGACTGCAGGATCTGGTTGCCCACCTTGATTTCCTCGACCGGCGGGGCCGAGAGGGAGACGCGGATGGTGTCGCCGATCCCGCGGGAGAGCAAGGCGCCAAACGCGGTGGCCGACTTGATGGTGCCCTGGAATGCCGGTCCGGCCTCGGTGACGCCGAGGTGCAGCGGCCAGTCGCCCTTTTCAGCCAGCATCTCGTAGGCGGCCACCATGATGACGGGGTCGTTGTGCTTGACGGAGATCTTGAAGTCGTGGAATCCGTGCTCTTCAAAGAGCGAGGCTTCCCAGACGGCGGATTCGACGAGGGCTTCCGGGGTGGCCTTGCCGTACTTCTTCAGGATGCCGGGTTCCAGGGATCCGGCGTTGACGCCGATCCGGATGGAGGTGCCGTGGTCCTTCGCGGCGCGGGCGATTTCCTTGACCTGGTCATCGAACTTGCGGATGTTACCCGGGTTCACGCGCACGGCGGCACAGCCGGCCTCGATTGCGGCGAAGACGTACTTCGGCTGGAAGTGGATGTCCGCGATCACCGGGATCTGGGACTTCTTGGCGATGATCGGCAGCGCCTCGGCGTCGTCGGCAGACGGGCAGGCGACGCGCACGATGTCGCAGCCGGACGCGGTGAGCTCAGCGATCTGCTGCAGGGTGGCGTTGATGTCCGTGGTCGGCGTCGTGGTCATGGACTGGACGCTGATGGGCGAGTCGGAACCGACACCCACAGATCCGACCTTGATCTGGCGCGTCTTCCGGCGGGGGGCAAGGACGGGGGGCGGTGCTGACGGCATTCCCAGGCTGACCGAGGTCACGTGGACTCCCTTTTTGGTATCGAGGTATCGAAAGGCGGGGGCGGAACGGGCTAGGCGGCGTGCTCGGCCAGGAGACCGGTCAGCGGCGCCCACACAGTGGTGCGGGTGCCCGAGATGGCACCGGCGGCGGCGAACGGGTCCTGCCGCAGGAGGTCATTCAGGGCCGCTTCGTCGGCCGCCTTGAAGATGAGCAGCGCACCCGCACCATCGCCGTAGGGGCCGCTCGCGAGCAGGTCGCCCTCGCGGGCAAGTTCCGCTGTCCATGCGCGGTGCGCCGGGCGGCTGGCATCGCGGACCTCGGAAGATTCGGCGTCGTACACATACTCCACAGCAAAAACAGTCATATGGATACACTATCGCCCAGTTTGCCCGGTTCCCATCCGGGGCCGTCCTGCGCCCGGTCAGCCGAGGAAGAGGACCTTGGTCAGGGCGGCGACGCCGGATGCCCAGAGCAGGGACGTCAGCGTTCCGATGATGAACCTCTCGGCGGCCACCGGGGTGGCCTTCAACTCCGCGAAACGGCCAAGGCCCTTGATGGCCACGACATAGGCAATGGCGACGGGCTGGCCGGCGAGAATGGCCAGGCACACTGCGAACCGTTCCAGTACTCCGATAATGGCGCCGCCCCGCAGGATGCGCGCGTTGCTGATCGTGTCAGCGTCCGCGGCGGCCTGCGCGGCGGCGTTGCTGACCGTGGCGCCGTCCGCTGGGCGCTGGGAGCTCTCGCCGTCGGCGGTTGAGTCTGCGGCGGGATCCACGACCCCAGCGTCGCCGGCACCAGTGCCGGCGACGCCCGCGGAGTCGGCCCGGTCGTCAATGGTCCGCGCGAGCCGGAAGACCAAGGCGGTGACCGGCCAGCCGATGAAGCCGGCCGTGAGCAGGGCCAGGGTGATCCAGAGGGCGTTCACCGGTCTCCTTCCGTGCTGTCGTCGGCAAAGGACAGCAGCGTTGCGGCCGCCGGCCTCGCCGCCCATTCTTCCTGCCAGCCGGAGCGCAAGACGGCGCGGCTCACCGATTGCTCCGTGATTCCGAGTTTCTGCGCAGCGATTTTTTGGGTGCCGTGCGTGCCGGAACTGCCGGACTGTCCGTCCCGCACCGAACGCAGCACATCCACCACCTTCCACTGCGCCACGGTCCGGTCCTGGACCAGGCGTCCGATCAGCCGCAGCACCGCCTCCGCATTGGCGCAGGCACCAGGCCGCCGTCCGCTGCCGGCGACCACGGCGAGCGGCACGTGGGCTGCCGCGGCCTTGGCCCGGTCAACTGCGGCCCGGGCTGCCACGAAGGCAGGGCCGGAGCCTTCCCGCGGACTGGCGGGCAGCGGCTGATCCACCTCCCCCACCCCGATCCCGACGTACCAGCGACCGCTGCGCAGGGCGTGCAGGGCAATCTCCACTACCTCGTCGGGCTGTTCCACGACGCCCTGGACCTCGTCGCCCACCGAGCGCTCAAAGCGCCCCGCGGTGGAGAGCGCGCCCAATTCGTTCAGGAGGTCGGGGACCCGGTCGACGTCGCCCGTGCTGCCGCGCTGGTCGATTGTCATGACGTACATGGCCCCAGCCTAGGGAGGTGATTGTCAATAATCAATCATTTTCAACTGATTACTAAAAATCAGCCGAAATAAGCTAATGAAGGAAAATCAGCGGAAGCGGGCTGAGAAGGCGAGGCCGGGCGGACAGGCCTGGACTGACCGCGCACCATCCGGGGGCACTTCGACACGAAACGCCGGGCGCCCTCGTCCATTTCGCCGCCGGACCACGGCAAAGTGCCCCCGGACCGCAGGGCTCAGCACGCGGACAAAGCCAGTGAACCTCGCGGAACATCTCGCAGCCACGAGGGCCGCCGCGTCACCCGAAGAGGTTGACCGGTTTGACGATGTCCGCGTAAATCAGCAGCGCTCCCATGCCCATCAACAGGACGGCCACGACGTAGGTCACCGGGAGCATCTTGGCGATATCGAAGGCGCCGGGGTCCGGACGGCCGAACAGCTTGGCGACCTGGCGGCGGGCTCCCTCGTACAGCGCGCCGGCCACATGGCCGCCGTCCAGCGGCAGCAGGGGAATGAGGTTGAAGATGGCCAGGGCGAAGTTGAGTCCGGCCAGCAGACCTACCAGGGCGGCGAAGCGGGACTGCAGCGGAACGTCCTCCATGGCGGCGACCTCGCCGGCCACGCGGCCCACGCCCACCACGCTGATGGGCCCGTTGGGGTCCCGGGGTTCCTCGCTGAAGGCCGCCTTGGCCACGCCGGCCACGCGGTCCGGCAGGTTCACGATCACCCCGGCAACCTGCTTGATGTTCTCCCCCGCCATGGGCAGCACGGCAGACGCCGGCTGCTGGACGAGTGCCGTCTGGGCGCCGATGCCGAGGAAACCGACATCCTGGTACTGGAGCTTCCCGCCGGCGTCCTTGGCCTGCCGGCCGTCGGCGCCGATCACCGGGCGGGAGGAGAGCACAGGCGTGACTGTGGCAGTGACCGTGGCGCCGCCGCGCTGCACGGTGATGCTGACCTGTTTGCCCGCCGAGGCGCGGATCCAGCCGGTGAGTTCATCCCAACTGGTGACGGCCTTGCCGTCGAAGGAGGTAATGGTGTCGTTCGGCTTGAGCCCGGCCGCCGCCGCGGGGGTGAGCTTGCAGGCGGCGGAATTCGGGTCCACGGTCTCGCCCGCCTTGACCTGGCATTTGGAGACGTCGGCGATGGTGGTGGTCTGGCTGGCAACGCCGAATCCCATCAGCAGCACCCCGGTCAGCACGACGCCGATCAGCAGGTTCATTGCAGGGCCGCCGAGCATGATGATGATCTTTCTCCAGACCGGCAGACGGTAGAAGACCCTCTTCTCGTCGCCCGGGCCGATTTCCTCATGGGCCAGGGAGCGGGCATCGGAGGCCAGAGACTGGAACATGCCGGTGCTCGACGTGCGGACCGTGCCGTCTTCCTTGTTAGGCGGGTACATCCCGATCATGGACACGTAGCCGCCCAGTGGGATGGCCTTGAGGCCGTACTCGGTTTCGCCGCGCTTCCTGGACCAGACGGTGGGTCCGAAACCGATCATGTACTTGGTCACGCGGACCTTGAACAGCTTGGCCGGCAGCAGGTGCCCGACTTCGTGCAGGGCGATGGACACGGCGATGCCGATCGCCACGAAGACGACACCGAGGATGAAGAGGAGGACGGGGCTCATGTGCGTGATCTGCTGCTTCCTAGACGCTTCTGACGGCTAAACGTTCGTGGGTGCGGGCGCGTGCCCATCTTTCAGCATCCAGTACCGACTCCACCGTCAGCCCGGAGGATCCTGTGTGTTCGCTGAGGACTGCTTCGATGGTATCGACGATGTCGGTGAACCGGATCTGCCCGGCATGGAAGGCCATCACGGCTTCCTCGTTGGAGGCATTGAACACGGCCGGAAAGGTGCTGCCCTGCCGTGCGGCGTCTTTGGCGAGGCCGACGGCGGGGAACGCCACGGCGTCCAGCGGCTCGAAGGTCCAGCTGGTGGCCTGGGTCCAGTCGCAGGCCCGGGCAGAGCCGGGGACGCGGTCCGGCCAGCCGAGACCGAGGGCAATGGGCAGGCGCATGTCCGGCGGCGAGGCCTGGGCGATCGTGGAGCCGTCGACGAACTGGACCATGGAGTGCACCACCGACTGCGGGTGGACCACGACGTCGATCCGCTCCAGCGGGATGTCGAAAAGCAGGTGCGCCTCGATCACTTCCAGGCCCTTGTTGACAAGGCTTGCCGAGTTGGTGGTGACCATGAGGCCCATGTCCCACGTGGGGTGGGCCAGGGCGTCCTGCGGCGACACATCGTGGAGCTGGTCCCGGGTCCTGCCGCGGAACGGCCCGCCCGAGGCCGTGAGGATGAGCCGGTCCACTTCCGCTGCGGAGCCGGAGCGAAGGCACTGGGCAATCGCCGAATGCTCCGAATCCACCGGGACGATCTGGCCCTCGCGGGCAGCGGCCTTGACCAGCGAACCGCCGACAATCAGGGACTCCTTGTTGGCCAGGGCCAGCGTGGCACCGGATCTGAGGGCGGCCAGGGTGGGGGCGAGCCCGATGGAGCCGGTGATGCCGTTCAGGACGACGTCAGCGGTGATTTCCGCGATCCGGGTGGAGGCGTCGGGTCCGGTGATGAGTTCGGGGCTGTACCCGAGGAGCCCTGCCGCGCGGGCGGCGTCGTGGATCATGTCCCGGAGCGCGGAGGCGTCCGCGGAGGCAACGCCGATGGCCTGGGCGCGGGTGTGGACGGCCTGCCGGGCCAGGAGTTCGAGGTTGCCGCCGCCGGCGCTGAGGGCGACGACCTCGAAAAGGTGCGGGGCGCCGTCGACGACGTCAATCGCCTGTGTGCCGATGGAACCGGTGGACCCGAGGATGACGATCTTGCGCGGCTGCATGATTCAAGTATCCCGTACCGCGCTCGTGCTCAAGTTGCGCCGCGGCCAGTATCGCGTTGGCATGTCACGGCAGTCCCGGCGCGCAACACTGCCGCGAAGTGCGCAGTCGGCGCCCGCATGGTTCTGCCTGCGACAGGACGTTGACGCCGGGAACCGCAGGCGTAACGTGGGGATCGTGGAGTGGACGGCCTGGCTGGACGCGCCGGAGTACGAGTTCGCCCGGCAGGTATTGCAGCGCGGCGTCGCCACCCTGTACTTCGTGGCGTTCCTTTCCTCACTCAACCAGTTCCCGGCCCTCCTCGGCGAGCGTGGGCTGTTGCCGGTCCCGGATTTCCTGGCCGGTTCCAACCGGCTGCGCAGGCCTACCCTGTTTAGCTGGCGTTACTCGGACCGGTTGCTGCGCGCGGTGTGCTGGGGCGGGATGGCGATTGCCGCCTCCCTTGTCTTCGGGTTGCCGCAGCTTGGGCCGCCCTGGGTTCCCCTGCTGGCGTTCCTGGCGCTGTGGCTGTTGTACATGTCGATAGTCAACGTGGGGCAAACGTTCTATGGCTTCGGCTGGGAGATGCTGCTGCTCGAGGCCGGGTTTACCGTGGCGTTCCTCGGCTCCGACCAGACTCCCCCGCCCAGGACCATCCTGATCCTGCTGGCCTGGCTGGTGTTCCGTCTTGAGTTCGGTGCCGGCATGATCAAGATCCGGGGCGGGCGGGAGTGGCGGGACCTGACTGCCCTGTACTACCACCACGAGACCCAGCCGATGCCCGGCCCGCTCAGCCGCCAGGCGCACCTGCTGCCCAAGGCGTGGCACCGGATGGAAGTCCTGGGCAACCATTTCGCCCAGCTGGTGGTGCCGTTCTTCCTCTTTGCCCCGCAGCCGCTGGCCAGCGTGGCCGCGGGCATCATTGTCTTCACCCAGCTCTGGCTGGTGGCGAGCGGGAACTTCGCCTGGCTCAACTGGATGGCGATCCTGCTCGCCTTCGCCGCGGTCAGTGATCCGGTGGCGCATGCCGTGATCCCGGCGATTCCGCTCGACTGGCACTCGGAGGCCTGGGGAGCCGGCGCTCCCGCCGGCGTCGGCAGCCAGGCGCCGGTCGCGTGGCTGGTGGTGTTGCTCTTTGGCACCGTCCTGCTGCTCGTGCTCAGCTACCGCCCGATCGAGAACCTGCTCTCCCATTACCAGCTGATGAACGCCGCCTTCAACCGCTGGCAGCTCGTGAACGCCTACGGCGCCTTCGGCACGGTCACGAAGCAGCGGATTGAAATCGCGGTGGAAGGAACCCTCGCCGCGGAGCCCGACGACACTGCGGAGTGGCGGGAGTACGGCTTCCGCGGCAAGCCCGGGGATGTCCGGCGGGTCCCGCGCCAGTGGGCGCCCTATCACCTTCGCCTCGACTGGCTGATGTGGTTCCTGCCGCTGCGCACCGTGCACGAGCGGTGGTTCTACGCGTTCCTGGCCAAGCTGCTGGAGGCCGACCGCCCCACCCTGCGCCTGCTGCGGATGGATCCGTTCGACGGCGAACGGCCTCGCTGGGTGCGGGTCCGCAGCTACCTGTACCGTTTCTCCACCCGGGCGGAGTTCCGGGAGACGGGCCAGCGCTGGATCCGGATCCCGTTGCACGAATCGATTCCGCCGCTGTCCCTGCCGCCGGACGACTGACGCCGGCGGGCTCAGCGGCGCTATGTTGCCCGGAGGCTGTAGCGGTGTTCAGGTCGTCCCGTGGTGCCATAGCGCAGGTTGACGTCGACGGAGCCGTCCTCCACCAGGGCGGAGAGGTAACGTTGCGCAGTTGCCCGGGAGATGCCGACGCTTGCGGAAACGTCCACCGCGGTCAGTGCTCCCGGGGTTTGTCCCAGGGCACCGAGGACGGCGGTCTCCGTCACGGTGCGGGCTTTGGCAGTTTGCGCATCCGAGGCGTGCAGCTGGCGCACGGCACGTTCCAGGACCTCCTGGTCCAGTGCGGATTCCGAACCGAGCAGGCGACGGTAACGGGCATAGCCGCGGAGCTTTTCGGCGAGCTGCTTCTCCGAAAAGGGCTTGATGAGATATCCGAGGGCTCCCCTCCGCATGGCCTTGCGGACGGAGGAAGGATCCGACGCGGCGCTGAGAACGAAGGCGTCAATATCCAGCCCCCGCAGGATGTCCAGCCCGTTGCCGTCCGGGAGGTAGATGTCCACCAGGACAAGATCCGGGCGGAATGCGTGGATGGCCTCCAGGGCGGCTCCCCCTGTCCCCACCGGTTCCAGTGCCATATAGCCGGGCGCGGCATTGACGTAGGTGGCATGGAGCCGGGCCACATGGAAGTCGTCGTCGACAATCTGGACCCTCAGGTCATCCTTCAATTCGTGTCCTTTCGTCGTTAAGTGCCAGGACCCGAGGCAAGCGGGCACAAAACACGGCACCCGGGCCGCCGGGCTCTCCCGGGGAAATCACCCAGACATCGCCGCCACGGCTGCGCGCGATTTGGCGGGACAAGGTCAGCCCGAGCCCTTCGCCCTGCCCGGCGTTTCCTGCTTCCAGCCAGTCGGCCGGGCCCTGGTCGGGGTTCCGCTCCGGGTCCTGGCCTGGCATCCGTCCGGCGGTCGAGTAGCCCTCCTTGAACGGCGCCTCAGGGTCCACCCCCTGCAGCCCGTCCCCGGAATCAGCCACCGTGAGATGAAGCGTGGTGTCCTCGCTGAGAAGCTCGACTTCCACCCAACGGTCCAGGCACGCCCCCCGCACGGCGGCCGCCACCGCGTTATCCACCAGGTTCCCCAGGACCGTCGTGACGTTCTGCGGATCGGATACCGTCCCCGTGATCAAGGTGGCGTCGCCCAGGCGGAGGGGCACGCCCAGCTCCGCCGCCCGCAGCGCCTTCGCGCCAATGAACGCCTGGAGGTAGGTGTCCTCAAGCTTGCCCGCAAAGTCCACCGGGTACTTCAAGGGGCCCGATTTCAGCGTTGCCTGCAGGTAGCTGGCCGCCTCGTCCGCGCGGCCGACGTTCAGCAACCCCG
This sequence comes from Arthrobacter humicola, assembly GCF_039531445.1. NCBI lineage: Bacteria > Bacillati > Actinomycetota > Actinomycetes > Micrococcales > Micrococcaceae > Arthrobacter > Arthrobacter humicola. The sequence continues at coordinate 29,258 of NZ_BAAAQB010000025.1, forward strand.
AAACGGCATGTAACCGGTTGGCGAATTCGTGGCGCTGGGCCCTCAACGCGGTAGAGAGCGCCCCCACGGCATCCAGTTGGCGGCTGAGTGCCTCGACGTCCGTCCGGTCCCGGACCATCAGGACCCAGCCGAGTTTCCGCCGGCCCCGCACCACCTTGCGAGCCGTCATGATCAGCACGGAGCCGTTCACCATCATCTGAACGCTCTTGTTTCCGTCGGCGTTGGCGGGCTCAAGCAGAGCCAGCACCCTGGACGGGAGTCCGAGTTCCGCCAACGTGCGGCCGGATGTTCCCGCCAGGCCCAGAAGGCGGCGGGCCTTCCCGTTGCAGATGGTGACACGACCGTCTTCAGCGATGCCCAGCACACCTTCGTCGACACCGTAGAGCACCACTGCCTGGTCCTGCACAAGCTCGCCGATCTCAGCAGGTTCCAGGCCCAGTGTGTCGGTCCGCAGCCGCCGGCTCAGGAGGGCCGTTCCGGCAGTGCCGAGTGTCAGGGCCACAGCGGCAACTCCGAGGATGGGGAGGATGGCGGCCTGCAAGCCCGCGAGCACGTCTCGGGTGGAAAAACCGACGCTGACCTCGCCGACAATGGACCGGCCGTCGGCGGACCAGACCGGGACTTTCGAGCGAACGGAAGGCCCGAGGGTTCCGGTCTCCTGGACGGTGATCTCCTGTCCCGAGAGGGCGGCATCCGGGCTGGTGCTCACCGGCCGGCCGAGCTCGGCCGGGTTGGGATGTGACCAGCGCAGGCCGGACCTGTCCGTGACCACGACGAACAAGGCGTCAGTCCGGTCCCGGAGGACTTCGGCAAGTTGCTGGACGGGCCCTGTGCGCAGCGTGGAGTTCCCCGGGATGAGGTCAGCCGTGGCGACAGCGCCAAGTTCCTTGCGGATGGGTTCCTCCACCGCGAGGCTCTGCGCCACCGCCAGGGATTTCGATCCGATCTCATCGCTGAGCCGCTGATAGGTCAGCCAGCCATAGACGCCCGCGGTCAGGATAATCACCAAAGCCACAACGGCGAGCTGAAGGACCAGCATCCTGGTCGAGAACGCCAACCCTGACCGGTGCACCGCCCGGCGGTCCCCCACCTCCGGGACAACACTGTCCACTGCTTCCACCGGCTCCTCATTCACGTTCCGCACCGGACCCCGGTGACCCGGGACAACGTTAGGGCCATTGCCCCCCGGGCACCACTGGCGCGTGAGCACAAAGCGCACAAGGTGCATAAAGGGTTGTTTAGCGGCTATGGAGCTAAAGGGCGACGACGCCGATTTCACGCCGTAGCGTCGTGTGACGTGACGCACAGACAACCGAATTTCGGGCCTGCGCCGCAGCAACGCAAAGTGACGAAGGAGACACCATGCCAGCCAATAAGGCGCCGCTGATTGAGTTGAGGGCGGCGACGAAGAGATTCCCGAAGAACGGCGGGGGCATCCATACGGCCATCCGCGATGTGAACCTGGCCGTTGCCCCCGGGGAGTTCGTCGCCGTCGTCGGCCCCACCGGTTGTGGCAAATCCACCACCTTGTCCTTGATCTCCGGCCTGCAGCCCGCCTCGGAAGGCGAAACGTATGTCCGGGGTGAATTGGTGACCGGCATCCCGGCCCGGGTCGGGTACATGTTCCAGGCCGACGCAACCCTTCCGTGGCAGACGGTGCTGGACAACGTGGCCTCGGGCCCCCGCTATCGGGGAGCATCGAAGGCCGACGCCCGCATCCAGGCCAGAGAATGGGTGGAGCGGGTTGGACTGGGAAGGTTTGAAAAGTACTACCCGCACCAGCTCTCGGGCGGCATGCGGAAGCGGGTCGCTCTGGCCCAGACGCTGGTCAACGAACCCGAGATCATGCTGATGGACGAACCGTTCAGCGCCTTGGACGTCCAGACCCGCCAGCTCATGCAACAGGAGCTCCTGCGGCTTTGGGGCGGCAGCGATGCCGCTGTTGTTTTCGTCACCCACGACCTCGAAGAGGCCATTGCCCTTGCTGACCGGGTGGTGGTGATGACGGCCAGCCCCGCCACCATCAAAGCGGAATTCAGGGTGGACCTTCCCCGTCCCCGCGATGTGGAGGAGGTCCGGCTCACGCCCGAGTTCCTGGCAATCTACCGCCAGGTCTGGGACAGCCTGCGCGACGAAGTGGAACAGGCCAGGGCCACCGCCGGGCAACCCGATGCAAAGTAAACGCAACCAGTTAGGACAACGACGATGACGTCACCCACCATCAGCGCCCCGCCCGCCGCACGGGGGCAGGAGCTCAGCGCCGAGAACGAAGCCGGCTTGCTCGCCGGTGCCCGCAGGTCCAGACGAAATGCCGGTTACAAGGTGTGGGCCTTGCGCGCAGTGATCGTCGCAGTGTGGCTTGGCAGCTGGGAACTGACCGCCACCTATCTGATCGACCCGTTCTTCTACTCCAAGCCGTCCCTGATCTGGGACCGGCTGATCCAATGGTTTGCCTCCGGCACCCAGTTCGGCTCGGTGTGGGAGAACATCGGCTATACCGTACTGGAGGCCACGGCCGGCTTCGCCATTGGCACGGTCGCCGGAATCGTGCTCGGCGTCCTCTTGGGCCGAAGCCACTACATGGCGGAAGTCTTTTCACCGTTCATCAAGGCCGCCAACGCCGTCCCGCGCATCGTCCTCGCCGCGCTGTTCATCATCTGGTTCGGTTTCGGCATCAGCTCCAAAATTGCCACCGTGGTGGTCCTGGTGTTCTTCGCGGTGTTCTTCAACGCCTTCACCGGCGCCCGGGAAGTGGACGGCAACGTGGTCAACAACGCGCGGATCCTCGGAGCAGGCAAACGCAAAATCCTGACGTCGATCGTGCTTCCCAGCGCCACCACCTGGATTCTTTCCTCACTCCACACCGCGTTCGGGTTCGCGCTCATCGGCGCGATCGTGGGCGAATACGCCGGGGCGAAGCACGGCATGGGCATGCTGATCGCCAACGCCCAGGGCACGTTCGACTCGGCGGGTATTTACGCCGGCATGATCATCGTCACCGTGGTGGCGCTGCTGGCGGAATCCGTCATTACCACCGCAGAAAACAAGCTCCTCAAATGGCGGCCGTCTCAGGCCCAGACTCAGATCAAGGGAATCTAAACCATGAAAACGAAACTACAGCGACGTAGTGTCCAGGCATCAGCCGTCCTTCTCACCATCGCGGTCGCCGCGGGAGTCAGCGGCTGCCAGGATTCGCGGGCCGCCTCCGTCGACAGCGCCAGCACACCGGAAGTCAACATCATTGTGGGCGGCCTGGAAAAGGTCATCTACATGCCTGCCAAGCTTGCCGAGGGCCTGGGCTTATTCGAAAAGGAAGGGGTCAAAGTCAACCTGCTCGGCGAGCAATCCGGCGCCACTGCGGAGAACTCGCTGCTGACCGGCAATGCACAAGGCGTTGAGGGGTTCTATGACCACACCATCGATTTGCAGGCCAAGGGACAGTGCATCACCTCCGTGGTGCAGCTGGCGAACATCCCCGGCGAGGCCGAGGTTGTCTCCACCAGCAAGGCCGGCACCATCACGACGGCGGCTGACTTTGAGGGCCGAAACCTGGGCATCACGTCGCTGGGGTCCTCCACCGACTTCCTGACCCAGGCCCTCGCCGGCCAGGCCGGTGTGAAGAGCTATACCCCGGCCAAAGTCGGTGCCGGCCAGACCTTCATCGCGGCCATGGACAACAATGGCATCGATGCGGGCATGACCACCGATCCCACCATCGCCCAGCTCGTTGAAACCGGCAAGGGCAAAGTGATGATCGACATGCGCACGGAGGAGGGAACCCGCAAGGCGCTCGGCGGCCTCTATCCCGCCGCGTCGGTGTACATGAGCTGCGACTTCGTGCAGAAGAACCCGCAAACGGTCCAGAAGGTGGTCAACGCCTTCGTGGGCGCCCTCCGGTTCATCAATAGCCACAGCGCCGCGGAGATCGCCGCCAAGATGCCCAAGGAATACGCCAACGCCGGACAGGCGCTCTATGAGAAATCCATCAACGACACCAAAACGATGTTCAACAAGGACGGAAAGATGGACGCCGACGGCGCCAGGAACGTGCTCAGCATCTTGGACAAATACTCCACCAACGTCAAGGGCAAAGGCTCATCCATCGACCTGAGCAAGACCTACACCACGGCGTTTGCCGACAAGGTCCCGGCAGAGAAGTAGCGGCTCCTTAGTAGCACCTCGGAAGTAGCGGCCGCGAACCAGAGGCAGCCGGACCGGGGAAACTGGGGAAGAATGCCCAGGCACACATGAGGTGGCGGGTGCGTCCCGGGACGAATCCCGGAACGCACCCGCCACGTCGTTGCGGGAGTTCCTAGACCGTGCGCCCGGCCCGGCGGAGGGTGGACTCGGCGTGCTTGAGGATGGGGCCGTCGATCATTTTGCCCTTGAACTGGAAGACTCCCGTGCCTGCGGCGGCGGCAGCGTCGAGCAGCTCGGCGGCCGCCGCGACCTCGGCCTCGGTTGGGGCGTAGGCTTCACGGACGACGGCCACCTGGTCAGGGTGGATGCAGGCCTTGGAGGAGAATCCCGAGGCCACGGCGTCGCGGGCCTCGACCGCGAGCCCGGCGAGGTCCGGGATGTTGACGTAGACGGCGTCGATCGCGTCCTTGCCGAAAGCGCCGGCGGCCAGGAGCACGGTGGAGCGGGCGTGCAGCGCGACGGCCCGGTAATCACCGTTCTCCGTCCTGCTGGAGGTCCCGCCGAGCGACGCCAGAAGGTCTTCCGCACCCCACATGAGCGCCACCACGTTGGGTTCGGCGGCGATGGCGGCGGCGTTGAGGACGCCGACGGCCGTCTCGCAGAGGGCGATGACGCTGTAGCCCTCCAGTTCCTTCAGCTGTGCGGCGTTCTCGGCCTTGGCCAGCATGATGTGCCGGTAGGGCGTGTGCTTGAGGCAGTGCATGTCTTTTTCGAACTCGTCCGTGCCGGCCGGGTTGACCCGGATGATGGTGCGGCTCGGATCCAGTTCCGGAACGTCGCCGGCGGCGCCGAGCTGGGCGAGGATGGCGCCGCGGGCCCGCTGTTTGTCGGCGGGGGCGACGGCGTCCTCGAGGTCCACGATCACGGTGTCGGCGCGCTCGGCGGCTTTTTGGTACCGCTCGGGGCGGTCGGCGGGGCAGAACAGCAGGGCGGGACCCATCAGGAAACTCATGTCTCTATTGTCCCCTTTCGCGCCGCTTCCAGCTCGGCAGCGGCGTGGGCCTCGCGTGTCCACATCAGGCAGCTGCGGGCGGCGAGGGCCACCACGTCGCCGTGCTGGTTGCGCCCGGTGTGCTGCATGGTCACGATGCCCTGGCCGGGGCGGGACGCGGACAGCCTTTTCGCGGTGACCACCGTCTCCGTGTAGAGGGTGTCCCCGTGGTAGAGCGGGCGGGGAAAGGACACGTCCGTCAGGCCGAGCTGGGCGATGATGGTGCCCTGGGTCAGCTGGGGCACGGACTGGCCCACGACGGTGGCCAGGGTGAACATCGAATTTATGAGCCGCTGGCCGAACGGCTGCCCGGCGCTCCAGGCCGCGTCGAGGTGCAGGGCCTGGGTGTTCATCGTCATGGTGGTGAAGAGGACGTTATCCGTCTCGGTGACGGTCCGGCCGGGCCGGTGTGCGTAGACCACGCCCTCTTCCAGCTCGTCGAAATAGAGGCCGCGCTGTTCAATCACCCGGGGGTTGCCGGTGCCTGTGCTTGTGCCAGTGCCTGGCGATGTCATGCCGGTGTCACTCATACGGTCAGTTCCTGGTCTTCCTCGAAGAGTTCGGCTCCGGTGGCCGCCACGACGTCCTCCACGGACACGTTCGGCGCCAGTTCGCGCAGCACCAGCCGGGACTGCCCGCCGTCGGTCACGACGTCGATCACGGCGAGGTCGGTGATGATCCGGTCCACGCAGCCTTTGCCGGTCAGCGGCAGCGTGCAGGCCTCCACAATTTTCGGCTTGCCGTTGCGGTCCACGTGATCCATCATCACGATCACCTTTTTGGCACCGAAGACGAGGTCCATGGCGCCGCCCATGCCTTTGACCATTTTCCCGGGGATCATCCAGTTGGCGAGGTCGCCGTTCGCGGCGACTTCCATGGCACCGAGCACGGCGACGTCGACGTGGCCACCCCGGATCATGCCGAAGGAAGCGGCGGAATCGAAGAACGCGGCGCCCTTGTTGACCGTGACGGTTTCCTTGCCGGCGTTGATCAGGTCCGGATCGACCTGCTCGTCCGCCGGGTAGGGCCCGACACCGAGGATGCCGTTCTCGGAGTGCAGCACCACCTCGACCCCGGCGGGGATGTAGTTCGGGATCAGGGTCGGCATCCCGATGCCGAGGTTGACGTACTGCCCGTTGTGCAGTTCCTGCGCCACCCGGGCGGCCAGTTCATTGCGGGTCCAGCCCTTGCTCTCAACACCGGCAGGATGTCCGACGGCTGCGGGCCGGTATTCGTGGCGGACGGCTTCGGGACGGGGCGGGGCGCCCTGGGCGTTGTTCGTTTCCACGACTATGCTCCTGCCTGCTCTGGTAACTGTTTTGTTGCGCCGGAGGCGCCGGCGGCCACTGCCACCGTCCGCTTTTCAATGCGCTTTTCGCCGTGCGGGGCCAGCACCACGCGCTGGACGAAGATTCCCGGGACGTGGACGTGCTCCGGGTCCAGCTCCCCTGGTTCCACGAGTTCCTCGACCTCGGCGATCGTTATCCTCCCGGCCATCGCGCACAGCGGGTTGAAGTTCATGGCGGTCGCGTGGAAGACGAGGTTGCCGTGCCGATCACCCTTCCAGGCGTGCACGAGTCCGAAGTCGGGGGTCAGTGATTCCTCCAGCACGTAGTCCGTGCCGTGGAAGCTGCGGACTTCCTTCGGAGCTGAGGCGATCGCGACGTTGCCCCCGGCGTCGTACTTCTGCGGCAGCCCGCCGTCGGACACCTGCGTTCCGACGCCGGCCGGTGTGTAGAAGGCGGGAATGCCGGCGCCGCCGGCGCGCAGTTTTTCGGCCAGGGTTCCCTGCGGGGTGAGGATCACCTCCAGTTCGCCGGCGAGGTATTGCCGGGCGAACTCCTTGTTCTCCCCCACGTAGGAACTGATGGTGCGCCGGATCCGGCCGTCTTTGAGCAGGATCCCAAGGCCCCAGTCGTCCACTCCGCAGTTGTTGCTGACGGTCTCCAGGTTCGTGGCGCCGCCCCGGTGCAGGGCCTCGATCAGGGCGACCGGAATGCCGCACAGCCCGAAACCGCCGACGGCGAGCGAGGCGCCGTCGTGGATGTCCGCGACGGCCTCGGCAGCGCTGGCAACAACTTTGTTGATCATCAGTGATCCTTCCCTCGACGGTTGCGGCCAGCGGGCGGGTCAGAGACCCAGTTCGCGGGCGATCAGCATCAGCTGGACCTCCGTGGTGCCCTCGCCGACTTCGAGGATCTTGGAGTCGCGGTAGTGGCGTGCCACGGTGAATTCGTTGATGAAGCCATAGCCGCCGAACACCTGGGTGGCGTCCCGCGCGTTGTCCATGGCTGCCTCGCCTGCGACCATCTTAGCGATGGCCGCCTGCGTCTTGAACGGCTTGCCGGCGAGCATTCTGGCGGCCGCGTCGTAGTAGGCCAGGCGGGCGGTGTGGGCCCGTGCTTCCATCCGGGCGATCTTGAACGCGATGGCCTGGTACTTGCCGATGTTCTGCCCGAATGCGCTGCGTTCCTTGGCGTATTTCACGGACTGGTCCACGCAGCCCTGGGCCGCGCCGACGGCCAGTGCCGCGATCGCGATCCGGCCCTCGTCGAGGATGGAGAGGAAGTTCGCGTAGCCGCGGCCCCGGGTGCCGAGCAGGTTTTCCTCAGGGACGTGGACGTTGTCGAGCGTCAGCGGGTGGGTGTCCGAGGCGTTCCAGCCGACCTTGTTGTAGGCCTTCTCCGCCTTGAAACCCGGTGTGTTGGTGGGCACCAGGATGGTGGAGATTTCCTTCTTGATGCTGCCGTCCGGGCGCTCATCCTGGCCGGTCACCGCGGTGACGGTGACGAGCCTGGTGATGTCCGTGCCGGAGTTGGTGATGAACTCCTTGTTGCCGTTGATGACCCACTCCCCTCCGCCCAACTTCGCGGTGGTCTTGGTGCCGCCGGCGTCGGACCCAGCCTCGGGCTCGGTCAGGCCGAAGCCGGCGAGGGCCTTTCCGGAGGCCAGCAGCGGCAGCCACTCCTCCTTTTGGGCGGCGTTGCCGAAGCGGTGGATCGGCATGGCGCCGAGGGACACCCCGGCCTCCAGGGTGATCGCGACGGACTGGTCCACCCGTCCGAGCTGTTCCAGGGCCAGCGCCAGGGCGAAGTAGTCCCCGCCCATGCCGCCGAACTCCTCGGGGAACGGCAGGCCGAACAGGCCCATGTCCGCCATCTGGGAGACGATTTCGTAGGGGAAGCTGTGTTCTTCGTCGTGCTTGGCGGAGACCGGGGCTACCACTTCGTCGGCGAATTCGCGGACGGTGTCGCTGAGGACCTGGTAGTCCTCGCTGAGCTCAAAATCTGGCATGGGGTGACTCCTTTGTCTGTGTTGCTGTCTAAAAACTGTGGCCTGGTGTTGAAGGTGTGGCAGCTATTCCGCCGCGCCCATCGCGATGACGGCTTCCTCGATGGTGTCCTCGGCTCGGGAGGCTTCGGGCGGGTGGATGGTGGCGAGCACCTGGTCTGCCTTCACGAGGTCGCCGGACCCGACGCTGATGTGGACGGTGCCGTCCAGGGGTGCCACGAGCTGGTGTTCCATCTTCATGGCCTCCACCGCGAGCAGCACCTGGCCTGCCTCCACGGTGTCGCCGTTGCTGACGGACACCGACACCACGGTCCCGGGCATCGGTGAGCGCACTGCGGGGTCCGCGGCGCCTTCCTCGCGCTCGATCGCGGCCAGCACGCGGGCCAGCCGCGCTTCGCGGGTGAGTACTTCGAGGCGGCAGGACCAGCCCTCGTTGCCGAGGAAGATCTCCGCGGGCGTCGCATTGTCCCGAACGGGTCCGGTACACACCGGCGCAAGCGAGTAGACCAGGGCTTCGCCGCCGAGAACCAACTCGGCGTGGTCCCGGGCGGGAAAACGGAGTGATGCCGTGCGCTGCGCCCCGCCGTCGATACTCACACTCGCCGTGCCCTGCCCCACCACGCCGAACACCTCTACCGTGGCGACACCGCCGTCGGGTGTTCCCAGGCTGATCCGCCGTGGGGCGCGGGCGCCAAGCCTCCACCCGTCGCGGAGGTCCCACGGGCCTTTCCCCTCGGCTTGGGCATCATGTTCCTGCAGAGAAGCGACGTAAATGGCAGCGGCGGCCACCTCGAAGTCACCCGCATGGCGAAAGCTGAACTCCGGCATCCTGCGTTCGATCAGGCCCGTGTCGAGCCGGCCGGCGCGGACGTCAGCGTCGTTGATCAGCAGGCGCAGGTATTCGACGTTGGTGTCGATCCCCAGCGCGGTGTACCCGGCCAGCGCCTCGTCGAGCGTGTCGAGAGCAGCGGCCCGGCTCTCTCCCCACGCGATGACTTTGGAGATCATGGGGTCGTAGCTGGAGGAGATTTCCAGGCCTTCGATCAGCGCCGAATCCACCCGGACGCGGCCTGCTGAACCTGCTGAGTCAGGGGGCAGTTCGTCCAGAAGCACGACCCGCCCGCCGGAGGGCAGGAAGTTCCTTTCCGGGATTTCCGCATAGACGCGTGCTTCGACCGAGTGGCCGGTGAGGACGACGTCGTCCTGGCGGACGGTGAGTTCCTCGCTGGCGGCGATGCGGACCTGCCATTCGACGAGGTCGATGCCGGTGACCATCTCGGTGACGGGGTGTTCGACCTGCAGCCGCGTGTTCATTTCCATGAAGAAGAACTCGTCAGGGGCGTTGTCCGAGACCAGGAATTCCACCGTGCCGGCGCCGGAGTAGTTGACGCTGCGCGCGGCATTGCAAGCTGCTTCGCCGAGACGGGCACGGATGGCCGCGCCGTCGGGCAGGGATTCCAGCAGCGGGGACGGGGCTTCCTCGATGACCTTCTGGTGCCGGCGCTGCAGGGAGCACTCGCGCTCCCCGAGGTGGATGACGTTGCCGTGGTTGTCGGCGAGGACCTGGACCTCGATGTGCCGCGGGGTGGTCACGAGCCGTTCCAGGAAGAGGGTGTCATCGCCGAAGGCACTGGCCGCGACGCGCCGGGCGGTGGCCAGGGTCGCTTCGAGGTCCTCGGGCCGTTCCACGATGTGCATGCCCTTCCCGCCGCCCCCGGCGGAGGGCTTGATCAGCAGCGGGAAGCCGACGCCGGCCGCGGCCTGGATCAGCTGCGCGTCGCTCATGCCCGGTTCGGCGATGCCCGGGACCACCGGGACGCCGTAGCCGGTGACGTGGTTCTTGGAGCGGATCTTGTCGCCCATGACGTTCAGGGACTCGACGCCGGGCCCGATGAACGTGATCCCGGCGTCCGCCAGCGCACGCGCGAAGTCGACGTTCTCGCTCAGGAAGCCGTAGCCCGGGTGCACGGCCTCGGCCCCGGTGTCCCGGCAGGCCTGGATGATGGCCTCGATCTTCAGGTAGCTCTCGGTCGCGGCTGCCGGGCCGATCCTGACCGCGACGTCGGCCTCGCGCACATGGCGGGCACCGGCGTCGGCGTCAGAATAGACCGCCACCGAACGGATGCCCAGGGCGCGCAGGGTCCGGATGACGCGGCAGGCGATCTCGCCGCGGTTGGCGACGAGCACGGTGCCGAACAGGGGTTTGAGGGCCCGGGGCTTGGGCGATGTTGAAGTACTGGTCATTGCTGGCTCACATCCGGAACAGGCCGAAGGAGGTCTCCGGCAGCGGGGTGCGGGAGACGACGTCGAGCGCCAGTCCCAGGACGGTGCGGGTGTCCGCGGGGTCGATCACGCCGTCGTCCCAGAGGCGGGCGGTGGAGTAGTAGGGGCTGCCCTGGTCCTCGTACTGCTGTTTGATCGGGGCCTTGAACGCTTCCTCGTCCGCGGCGGACCATTCCTCGCCGCGGGCCTCGTACTGGTCCCGCTTGACCGTGGCGAGCACGCTGGAGGCCTGGTTGCCGCCCATCACGGAGATCCGCGACGCCGGCCACATCCACAGGAAGCGCGGCGAGTAGGCCCGGCCGCACATCGAATAGTTCCCGGCGCCGAAGGACCCGCCGATCACCACGGTCAGCTTCGGGACCCGGGCGGTCGCGACGGCGGTGACCATCTTCGCGCCGTTCTTCGCGATGCCGCCCTGCTCGTAGTCCTTGCCGACCATGAAACCGGAGAGGTTCTGCAGGAAGATCAGCGGGATGCCGCGCTGGTCGCAGAGTTCGATGAAGTGAGCGCCCTTGAGCGAGGACTCGCTGAACAGCACGCCGTTGTTGGCCACGATGCCCACCGGGTGGCCGTGCAGCTTCGCGAAGCCGGTGACCAGGGTGGTGCCGTAGTTCTTCTTGAACTCGTGGAACCGGCTGCCGTCCACCAGCCGGGCGATGACCTCATGGACGTCGTACTGGGCGTTCACATCCGTGGGGACAGCGCCGTAGAGCTCGTCCGGATCCGCCACGGGCTCGACGACGGCGTCGACGTCCCAGACGGGGGCGGCCGGGCGCGGCAGGGTGGAGACGATGTCGCGGACGATCTGGAGGGCATGCTCATCGTTCTCGGCCAGGTGGTCCGTCACCCCGGAAATCTTCGAGTGCACGTCGCCGCCGCCGAGCTCTTCCGCGGTGACGATCTCGCCGATAGCGGCCTTCACCAGCGGCGGGCCGCCCAGGAAGATGGTGCCCTGGTTCCGGACGATCACCGTCTCGTCACTCATCGCGGGCACGTAGGCGCCGCCGGCGGTGCAGGAGCCCATCACGGAGGCGATCTGCGGGATCTTCGCCGCGGACATCTTTGCCTGGTTGAAGAAGATCCGGCCGAAGTGCTCCTTGTCCGGGAAGACCTCGTCCTGCTTGGGCAGGAACGCACCCCCCGAATCCACCAGGTAGATGCACGGCAGCCGGTTCTCCAGCGCGATTTCCTGCGCCCGGAGGTGCTTTTTCACCGTCATCGGGTAATAGGTGCCGCCCTTGACCGTGGCGTCGTTCGAAATGACCAGGACCTGCCGGCCGTGGACCAGGCCGATCCCGGCAATCACGCCGGCACCCGGGGAGTCGCCGTCGTACATGCCGTTGGCCGCGAGCGGGGCGATTTCCAGGAACGGGCTGCCGTCGTCGAGCAGCCGGTCAATGCGCTCCCGCGGCAGCAGCTTGCCGCGGGCCACGTGGCGCTCCCGGGACTTCACCGGACCGCCCAGCGCGGCCGTGGCGAGGCGTTCCTTAAGCTCGCGGGCCAGCCCCAGCTGGGCCTCGCGGTTCGCGGCGAAGGCGGCGCTCGTGGCATCCACCTGGCTGGCGATTGTCTCCATTGACTGCTTCCGTTCCCTGACCTGCGTGCCGGACCGGCTTCAGAAGCCGCCCGACTATTTCGGTTAGTGCCGCATAACTGAAATTTAGGTTAGTCTCTATTAACTGTGATGTCCAACACAGGAACCATCTGCAACGAGGGGATGCGCCGGTGACCGAGCCCAGCCAGACTACCCAAACGCCGCCGGCCCACGCCCCCTCCGCCGCAGCCCCTTCAACGCCTGCCCCTTCAACGCAGCGGAGCCAGGCCAAGGCGAACCGACGCCAGGCCCTCTTGTCCGCCGCCGCCACGCTGTTCGCCATTGAAGGGTTCAACCGCGTCTCCCTGGAGGACCTGGGCGCCGCGGCCGGGGTCAGCGGTCCTGCGGTCTACCGTCATTTCGCCGGCAAGCAGGCGGTCCTCGGCGCGCTGCTGCTCAGCGTCAGCCAGGACCTGCTCGACGGCGGCCGCCGCGTGGTTACCGACTCCGACGGCGCCCTGGCGGCCCTGGGCGGCCTCGTGGCGTTCCATGTGGACTTTGCCCTGCGTAATCCCGACGTCATCCGGGTCCAGGACCAGGACTTTAGCAACCTTGCCGGCGAGGACCAGGACGAGGTCCGCACGCTCCAGCGCAACTACGTCGAACTCTGGGTGGACGTTCTGGCCGGGCTGCACGCGGGCACGGAGGCCGCCGAGCTGCGGATGCGGGCGCATGCCACCTTCGGCCTGATCAACTCCACCCCGCACTCGGTGCGCAGCCACGGACGCCGCATAGGCGTCCGCCGCGCCAGGCCGCTGCTGGAAAGCATGGCGCTGGCCGCGCTCCTGGCACCGGCCGCGCCGCCCGAACCTTTCGGCTGACCGCTCGCCTGCCCCGGCACTCCGGGGGCACTTTGGCGCAGACACGCCGTGAATCAGGGCCCCGCCGTCGAAAATTGTCCTCAAAGTGCCCCCGGACGGCGGTAACCCAGCACCCAATAGAGCTGCCAGCGCCCCTCCTTGGCGGGAAGGGCAGCCGGCAGCTGTGATCGGGGTGCTTAGACCATCGCGAGGACCATGCCCGGATCGGCCAGCATGGTGCCGAGGTCCTGGAGGAAGCGCGAGCCCTGTTCGCCGTCGACCAGGCGGTGGTCGAAGGAGAGGCTGAGCGTCATGACCTGGCGCAGGGCGACCTCGTCCTGGTACTCCCACGGCATCTTCCGGACCGCGCCCAAGGCCAGGATGGCGGCCTCTCCCGGGTTCAGGATGGGCGTGCCGGCGTCGATGCCGAAGACGCCGATATTCGTGATGGAGATCGTCCCGCCGGAGAGGGCTTCGGGGCTGGTCTTGCCGGCCCGGGCTGTCTCGGTCAGCTCGGTCAGTGCCGTGGAGAGGTCCAGGAGGGACATCCGGTCCGCGTCCTTGATGTTCGGAACCGTCAGCCCCCGCGGGGTCGCTGCCGCGATGCCCAGGTTCACGTAGTTGAACTGGACGATTTCCTGATTAGCCTCGTCCCACCGGGCGTTGAGCGTCGGGTGGTTCCGCAGCGCGATCAGCACGGCCTTGGACACCAGTGTCAGCGGGGTGAGCTTGTACCCGGCGAAGGCGCGGCTGGCCTTCAAGCGTGCCAGCAGCTCCATCGTGGGGGTGACGTCAACGGTCAGGAACTCCGTGACGTGCGGTGCGGTGAAGGCACTGGCCACCATGGCGGCGGCCGTGAACTTCCGCACGCCCTTGATCGGCGTGCGGGTTTCCCGCTCGCCCGGGGCCTGGGTGAGCCCGGCGGCCTGAACCTGCGCGCCGGCCAGTTCCTGAGCGGCTGCGGGCAGGTCCCCGCCGCCGACGAAGTTCCGGACATCCTCGCGGGTGATGAGCCCGTGCTCTCCCGTGCCGGTGACGGCTTCGAGGTCGACGCCGAGATCCTTGGCCAGCTTGCGCACCGGCGGCGTGGACCGCGGACGCTCGGCCGGTCTGGTTTCGACAGGCTTGGATTCAACCGGCTCAGCAACCCGGGCAGGCGGGACTGGTTCGGCTGCCCGGACGGGCGTCACCGTCTCAGCGGAGGCAACCTCGACTACCGGGACAGCCGCCGGGGCGGCGAAGGTGCGGGCGCGGCGGGCGGGCCGGCCGGAAGCTTCGAGCACGGCGCCGTAGCCCACGAGATTCGGCTCGCGCTTGGCGGCCCCCGTGTCGGAACCGGAGCCGCCGTCGTCGCCCTCTATCTCGAAGGAGACGATCGGTTTGCCGACCTCGACGACGCTGCCGGGCTGTTCGTGCAGGGCCGCGACCACCCCGGCGAACGGGGAGGGCAGTTCGACGACGGCCTTGGCCGTCTCCACCTCGGCGATGATCTGGTTGAGCGTGACCGTGTCCCCCACCGCAACCTTCCAGGCGACGATTTCGGATTCCGTCAGTCCTTCGCCGAGGTCCGGGAGCCTGAATTCCTTAATCATGGTGGCGCTCATCCTTCCAGCCCGCTGAGGGAGTTGGGGCGGCCCAGGGCACGGTCGACGCCGTCGAGAATCCTGTCCAGGCCCGGCAGATGGTGCATTTCCAGCTTCGAGTACGGGTAGGGGACGTCGAAGCCGGTGACCCGGACGGGGGCGGCCTCAAGATGGTAGAAGCAGCGTTCGGTGATGCTCGCGGCAACTTCGGCGCCAAGCCCGCCGGACTGGGCGGCCTCGTGCGTGATGACAAGCCGGCCGGTCTTGCAGACCGAGGCCTCCAGGGTCGCGAAGTCCAGCGGGGCAAGCGAGCGGAGGTCGATGACCTCGACCGAGATGCCTTCGTCGGCGGCCGCCAGGGCGGCATCGCGGGCGGTCTTGACCAGCGGACCGTACGCCACGAGGGTCACATCCTTGCCCGCCGTGACCACGCGGGCCCTTTCCATGGACAGCGCAGTGTTCAGGTCGATCGACTCGTCCACCTCGCCCTTGTCGTGGTAGCGCCGCTTGGGCTCGAAGTACAGCACCGGGTCATCCGAGACGATGGCCTGCTGGATCATCGTGTAGGCATCCTGGGGGTTGGAGACGCTGATGACGCGCAGCCCCGAGGTGTGAGTGAAGTAGGCCTCGGGCGATTCGGAGTGGTGCTCCGGAGAGCCGATGCCGCCGCCGAACGGGACGCGGATGGTGATGGGCATCTTGACCGCACCCTGGGTGCGGTAGTGCATTTTGGCGACTTGGCTGACGATCTGGTCGAACGCCGGGTAGATGAACCCGTCGAACTGGATCTCCACCACCGGCCGGTAGCCGCGGTAGGCCAGGCCGACGGCGGTGCCCATGATGCCGGACTCCGCGAGCGGCGTGTCCACGACGCGGTGCTTGCCGAAGTCTTTCTGCAGGCCGTCGGTGACGCGGAAGACACCGCCGAGGGCGCCGATGTCCTCCCCCATCAGGATCACTTTGGGGTCGTTTTCGAGGGACTTGCGCAGGCCCGAATTGATGGCTCGGGCAAAGGTCATCTGCGGCATCAGCGTGCACCTTCTTCAGAAGCGGCTTCTGCGGGATCGCCGAAGGAAGCCAGGTAGCGGGAGTAGTGGTCCTGCTGGCGGTCCAGCCAGGAGTTGGGCGTGCTGTAGACGTGCTTGAAGATATCCAGCGGCGCCGGCTCGGGCATGTTGATGGTGCCGTAACGGAGTTCCGCGGCCACGGCGTCGGCCTTGGCGGCGACGGCGGCCTCGAGCTCCGCGGTCAGCAGTCCCTTGCGGTCCAGCAGGGATTTCAGCCGGCTGATCGGGTCCTTCGCGGCCCAGTCCTCGAGCTCGTTGGCGTCCCGGTAGCGGGTGGGATCATCCGCCGTCGTGTGCGGGCCCATCCGGTAGGTGACGGCCTCAATGAAGGTGGGGCCGCCGCCGTGCCGCGCACGGTCCAGGGCAATGCGGGTGGCGGCCATGACGGCGAGGACATCGTTTCCGTCCACCCGCATGCTGGGGATGCCGAAGCCGGAAGCCCTGTCCGCAAGCTGGATGTGGGACTGTACCCGGACCGGTTCCGAGATGGCCCAGTGGTTGTTCTGGCAGAAGAAGACGACCGGCGCCTGGAAGCTTGCGGCGAAGACCATCGCCTCATTGACGTCGCCCTCGCTCGTGGCGCCGTCGCCGAAGTAGGCCACCGCGACGCAGTCGGCGCCGTCGTTCTGGATGCCCATGGCATAGCCGGTGGCGTGCAGGCTCTGCGCGCCGATGATGATCTGCTGCGTGGCCGCGTTGACCGTGAACGGGTCCCAGCCGGCGGAGGCGTTGCCCCGCCAGGCACGGACGAGGTCTTCGACTTTCACTCCGCGGCAGTAGGCCACCCCGTTGTCGCGGTAGCTGGGGAAGACAAAGTCGTCCTCGCGCAGTGCGCGGGCCGAGCCGATCTGGGATGCTTCCTGGCCGAGGAGCGGCGGCCACAGGGCGAGCTCGCCCTGCCGCTGGAGCGCGGTAGCCTCGGCATCGATCCGGCGGATGACCACCATGTCCTCATAGAGCGAGCCAAGTTGCTCGTCGCTGACATCCTGGAGCCAGGAATCAAACTCGGGATGGCTGATGCGCTCACCCTCGGGAGTGATGAGCTGGACGAGATCGCCGCCCGTCCGCCTCGTTGTATCTTCACTGTTTCCGGGGCCCCCGGCGGAAATACCGCCCTTGCCCGCGTCGTCGGTAAACACAGTTGTCCGCACCTTCTGACGTCGTCTGACCGGAGCTCGCAGGACTCGTGATCCCGCGGCGCGCCAGCCGCCCGGGCGCCGTTGCCCCGGATAATTGTGACCCTACTCACAATGCTCATCGGGTACAACCACCCGTAAAAATACTGAGCATTATGCACTGTTTGGCACCGGCGGACCGTGCTAATCTTGCGCATTATGCAACCCTTGGATGGCACGGACACCCGCCTGCTTTCGGCCATGGCCCGGGACCCGCGGCGGACCGTGGTGGCCCTGGCCCAGAAGCTCGGACTATCGCGCAATACGGTGCAGGCCAGGATGGCCCAGCTGGAGAAGAAGCATGTTTTCCTCTCCTTCGAGCGGCGCATCAATCCGGTGTCCCTGGGGTACCCGCTCATGGCTTTCATCTCCGTCCATGTCCAGCAGCAGAAACTGGGCAGCCTCGCAGTGGAGCTCGCCGGCATTCCGGAAATCCTGGAGGGCTACGGCCTGACCGGCTCGGCCGATCTGCTCCTGCGCGTGGTGGCCCTCGACGCCGAGGACCTGTTCCGGATCAACGGCAAGATCCTTGCCTGCGACGGCGTGGACCGGACCGATACGGCCCTGGCAATGGGCGAACTGATCCCGTTCCGGATCCAGCCACTGCTGGAACGCGGATCCGCCGACACCTGATCTTCTGCATCTCCGGGCCCCGGCGAGGCTGCCCTCCGCGATGCCGTTCCGTGCGCCTGATCCGTGCGCCTGATCCGGGCACCTGATCCGGGCACCTGATCTGGGCCAATGGTCCGCGCTGACGTTCTGCGCCCCTGCTCTGTGCCGTCGGCGGCCGCGGCGCTAGGCTGTGTCCATTGGGTCCCCCTTGAGCCCTTGGGGCCGCGCACGCGGCCCTGCACAACAGGCGGTGGATGTCTGGACTGCCGGAAAGGCTTGAACAGTGAGCAGTCCCGAGGAATCGCACCGCCCGGTACCGCCACAGCCCGGGCATGATCCCGCGGTCGGCCACCCGGCACCACCCGCACCGCAGCAACAAACACCCGCCCCACCAGGGCAGCCGCCCGTTCAGTACTATGCGGCTCCGCCTGCCGGAACTCCGCCCTACGGTCCTTCCGCCAATGGGGTTCCGCCGGACGAGCAGCCGTACGGCGCCCCGCCGTACGGCCCTCCGGCCAGCGGCGCCCCGCCGTACGGCCCTCCGTACGGCCTTCCCGCGAACAGCACCGCGCCGCCCGGCTACGCCCCGCCCTACGGTCCGCCATACTACGGGGGCCCGGCCCAGCCTCCCCCGAAAAAGAGCCACAAGGCATTGTGGATCGTCTTGGGGATCGTGGGCGGAGTCCTGCTCCTGGCGGTTGCCGGCGTCGTCATCCTGCTCAATGTGGTGGGCGGAACCACGAACCAGGCGCGGGGCCTCGCGGACGACTTCAACAAGCTCATCATCGCCGGCGACGTCGACACTGCCTACGACAAGTACCTGGACCCCGCCCTCATGCAGAAGCTTTCGCGGGAAGAGTTCGCCGCCGGGGTGCACAGCCTGGGGTTGGACGACAGCTGCAAGGCAAACTACACAAGCCTCAAAGTCAGTTCCAGCAACGGCACCAACGCGGCCGATGTCGCCGGCTCCATCGACTGCGACACCAAGAGCGTGGAGCTGGTCTACCGTTTCGAGGGCAGCGACGAACTGAAGATGGTCAATATCCGGCTGCGGCCGCAGCGCTGACCCGGGTCATCGCTCCCTGCTGCAGCCCGCCGCCCCACAACAAAGGAGCTCCCGTGCTGCTGCACGTGAGCTCCTCCGTTGTGGAACCGGCGTTGTGGAACCGGAGTTGTGGAACCGGAGTTGTGGAACCGGCCGGGCGCGGCGGGCGCGGGTCCTAGTGGTTGGTGGCCTTTTCGGCCCCCACGCCGGTCAGGGAACGGACCTCCATTTCGGCCTGCTTCGTAGGGTCTTCCTTCCGCTTGTCCAGGACGGTGCCGAGCCAGCCAAGGAAGAACGCGAGCGGGATGGAAACGATGCCCGGGTTACTCAGCGGGAAGATGGCGAAGTTGGCGCCGGGGATCATCGAGGTCTTGGACCCCGATACCACCGGGGAGAGCACGATCAGGATGATCGCCGCGGACAGTCCGCCGTACATGCTCCACAAGGCTCCCTGGGTGGTGAACCGGCGCCAGAACAGCGAGTAGAGGATGGTCGGAAGATTGGCGGAGGCAGCAACGGCGAAGGCGAGCGCCACGAGGAACGCGACATTCTGTCCATTGGCGAAGATGCCGCCGGCGATCGCCAGCAGGCCGATCACCACCACGGTGCGGCGGGCAACCTTGACCTCAGTGTCGGCGTCGGCCTTCCCCTTGGCGATGACGCTGGCGTAGATGTCATGGGCGAAGGATGCCGCCGCGGTGATGGTGAGGCCCGCGACGACGGCCAGGATGGTCGCGAAGGCCACAGCCGAGATGAAGCCCAGGAGTAGCGGGCCGCCGAGGTGGAAGGCGAGCAGCGGCGCGGCCGAGTTGACGCCGCCGGGAGCCGCCTTGATGGTGTCGGCACCCACCAGAGCAGCAGCGCCGTAACCGAGCACCAGGGTGAAGAGGTAGAAGATGCCGATCAGCCAGATGGACCACACCACGGACTTGCGGGCTTCCTTTGCGGTCGGAACCGTGTAGAAGCGCATGAGCACGTGCGGCAGGGCTGCCGTGCCGAGCACGAGGGCCAGGCCGAGGGACATGAAGTCAAGCTTGGAGGTCTCGGTCTTGCCGTATTGCAGTCCCGGGTTGAGCATGTTCGGGTTGCCCGAGGTTTCCACCGCGCCGCCCAGCAGGTCGGACAGGTTGAAGCCGTAGATCGCGAGGACCCAGAAGGTCATGACGGCGGCGCCGGCGATCAGGAGCATGGCCTTGATGATCTGGACCCACGTGGTCCCCTTCATCCCGCCGATCAGGACGTACATGATCATCAGGGCGCCGACGACGACGATCACCAGGGCCTGTCCGCCCCAGTCGCTGATACCCAGGAGCAAAGAGATCAGGCTGCCGGCACCGGCCATCTGGGCCAGCAGATAAAAGAAGCAGACCGCCAGCGTTGAGATGGCCGCCGCGATGCGCACGGGGCGCTGCTTGAGCCGGAAGGAGAGCACATCGGCCATAGTGAACTTGCCGGTATTGCGGAGCAGTTCGGCGACGAGCAGCAAGGCGACGAGCCAAGCGACCAGGAAGCCGATCGAGTACATGAAGCCGTCGTAGCCGTTGATGGCAATGGCACCGGTGATGCCCAGGAAGGACGCCGCGGAGAGGTAATCGCCGGCGATCGCCGTACCGTTCTGCGGGCCGGTGAAGGAACGGCCGGCCGCGTAGTAGTCGGCAGCCGTCTTGTTGTTGCGGCTGGCCCTGATCACTATGACCATGGTGATGGCGACGAACACGGCAAAGATGCCCATGTTTAGCAGGGTGGTGTCTTTGAGGTCGGTGACATTGACCGCGGGGACCATGAGTGTCATTTTGCTGTTCCCCCTACCGGGTTGCCGTGCTTGTCGAATTCATGCCCTTCGATTTCGTGGCGGATCTCGGAGGCGATGGGGTCCAGTTTGCGGTTGGAGTAGCTGACGTACCAGCCGGTGATGGCGAAGGTGGAGACGAACTGCAGCAGGCCCAGGATCAGGCCGATGTTGATGTTGCCCCAGACCTTGGTCGACATGAATCCCACCGCATAGTCGGCCAGCAGGACGTAGGCGAAGTACCAGAGCAGGAATGCAATGGACATCGGGAAGACAAAGCTGCGGTGACGTTTGCGCAGTTCCTTGAACTGCGTCGTCGACTGGACTTCCTTGAAGTCCACGGCCGCCGCTGCGTCCGTTTCTTGGGCGTCGTGACCCATCGGTTCCTCCTCGTTGAGACTGGTGAGTCCACACCGGCTGCCGTGGTCTACTCGGAACAACCTTCCGGCCAATGTGACTGCAATCACTGTGTACCGTGACGCGCATTACCTTCCAGTGCCGACGGGGTCCGCGTAGCCAAACGGTCGCCATGCTGCGCCAAGCGGCAGCCAAACGGTCCAGGACGTCGTCTCCCCTGGCCTCCATGCAGGCCAGCGCCGGCGGGTCCGGGACCGACGGTAGGCTGAGCACCATGCCGGACTCTCCCCTGTTCACCGCCGCCGCCGTAGCGGTGATCGCCATGGCGATCGCGGTGGTCGTCGCCGTCGGACTCAAGGTGCTGCGTTCCTTCCGCGACCTCGGCACCGATGCAGAGCGCGCCACCTACAAGACGCTGCATGCCGCATCCCGTGCCGGCCAGTACCTGCGGACCGGGCTGAACCCCGCCGGCGCGGCCAAAGCCAGCCGGCAGCTACGCGGCCTCCTGGGCTGCGACGCCCTCGCCATCACCGACACAACCGGTGTGCTCGCGTGGGACGGTGCCGGCGAGGAACTCAGGCCGGCCCTGATGGGGCTCGCGTCAAAGGTGCTCGACGGCGGCCACCTCGCTGTCATTCCGGCGGGTGAACTCCAGTTGCTGGCCGCCGGCGGCGGGACGCTGGCTCCGGAGGTGGAGCGCGCCGTCGTGATCGCACCGATCAAGACCGGCGCCCGGGTGGTGGGTGTCGTGGCCGCCTTCGCGCCGGCCGCCGGCGCCGGACTCGTCCGTGCCACCGGCGAGGTGGCCGACTGGGTGGCCACCCAGGTGGAACTGGCCGAACTCGACGCTTCCCGGACCCTCCTGATGGAGGCCGAGGTCCGGGCCCTGCGCGCCCAGATCAGCCCGCACTTCATCTACAACTCGCTCAACGCGATCGCGTCCTTCATCAACACGGACCCCGAACGTGCGCGGGAGCTCGTAGTGGAATTCGCCGATTTCACCCGCTACTCCTTCCGACGCCACGGCGACTTCACCACCCTGGCCGAGGAGCTGCGCTGCATCGACCGGTATCTGCTCCTGGAGCGGGCGCGCTTCGGGGACCGCGTCCAGGTAAGCCTGCGGATCGCTCCGGAGGTCCTCAGCACCGTGATCCCCTTCCTAAGCCTGCAGCCGCTCGTCGAAAACGCGGTCCGGCACGGCCTTGAAGCCAAAGAGGGCCCGGGCCATATTTCCATCACGGCGAACGACTCCGGCGCGTTCGCCGAAGTGACGATCGAGGACGACGGCGTGGGCATGGACCCGGAACAACTGCGGTCTGTTCTTGCCGGACACAGCGACGGCGAGCACGTGGGCCTGCGCAACGTCGACGCCCGCTTGCGGCAGGTGTACGGGGACGACAACGGCCTGGTAATCGAGACGGCGCCCGGCGAAGGGACGCTGATCACGATGCGCGTCCCCAAGTCCCAGCCCCGCCACGACGCCTGATGCCGGCCCCAGGCTCTCGGAAATGCCTGCGGCAGTAGGCTATTGCCATGATTAACGTCCTCGTCGCCGACGACGAGCTCCCCGCCGTTGAGGAACTGGCCTTCCTGCTCGGCAAGGATGACCGGATCGGCGCCATCCACCGGGCCTCCTCGGGCGCCGAAGCTTTGCGTGCCCTGGCGGCCGAAGACGTCGACGCCGTCTTCCTCGACATCCACATGCCGGCGCTGTCCGGGCTGGATATTGCCCGGGCCATTTCCCGCAGTGCCCGTCCGCCCGCAGTCGTCTTCGTGACCGCAGACGAGGACTGCGCGCTGGAGGCGTTCGAGCTCGCGGCCGTGGACTATCTTCTTAAGCCAGTACGCGCCGAGCGGCTGGCGAAGTCGATCGGCCGCATCAGCGAACTGCTCAAAGACGGCGCCCCGGCGCCGGAGATGATCACGGTGGACCTGGGCGGAACCACCAAGATGATCCGGCGGGAGGACGTCACGTACGTCCAGGCGCAGGGCGACTACGCCCGGCTGCACACCGCGGACGCGAGCTACCTCATCCGGGTTCCGCTGGCCGACCTCGAGCAGCAGTGGGCCGACGCCGGATTCCTGCGCATCCACCGCTCCTACCTGATCGCACTGAGCCATGTCGGCCACATGAAGCTCGCCGCCGCGCGGCCCAGCGTCACCGTGGCCGGCGCCGAGCTTCCCATCAGCCGCCGGCATCTGCCGTCCGTCCGGGAAAAGCTCGAGGCAACCCGCATCCGGCCGCAGGCATGACCCGGGTCCGCGTCACGGCGCCCCGCAGCCTCAGGCCGACCGCAGTCCTGACCGGCGGGCGCTCCGCCGCGGCGTTGCGCGAAGCGGCGGAAGAGTCCGACGCCGGGCAGCTGTTTGTCCGTTCGCTCATCCGGTCCCAGCTGCGTCTGGCGCTCGTGGTGGCCCTGGGCTTCCTGCTGATCCTGCTGGCCTTTCCGCTCATGCTGGGTCTGGTCCCGGGCCTGGCAGACTCCACCATTGCCGGCCTTCCCTTTGACTGGGTCCTGCTGGGCGCCGGGATCTATCCTGTGATTGGTCTGAGCGCCTGGTTGTACGTGCGGACCGCTGCCAGGAACGAGGCCCGCTACCGGGACCTCGCCGGCGACAAGTGATGGCACGCATGTCCGGACGCATGAGGGGGCCGGCGACGGGGCAGGTGACCGGCCGGGCGGCTGGGCACCTGCCGGGACGGGCCGGCGGAACGTGAACCCCGTCGTCGGAGTGGCCGCCTTCGCCGCTGTCACGCTCGCCACCGCGGTTGTCGGTTTCTACGGATTGAAGGTCTCGCGCACCACCGGGGACTTCTACGTCGCGTCCCGGACGGTCAAGCCGTGGTGGAACGCCTCGGCGATCGGCGGGGAGTACCTCTCGGCCGCGAGCTTCCTGGGTGTCGCCGGGCTCATCCTGCTTTCCGGCACCGATGCCCTCTGGTATCCGGTGGGCTACACGGCCGGGTACCTGATGCTGCTCCTGTTCGTCGCCGCTCCCCTGCGCCGCTCGGGCGCCTACACGATTCCGGACTTCACGGAGGCGCGTCTTGATTCGAGTGCCGTCCGCCGGGTCACAAGCCTGGTGGTGGTGGTGGTCGGCTGGCTCTACATCGTCCCACAGCTGCACGGCGCGGCCCTGGCCATCCGGATCACCACGGGCCTGCCGGCGTGGGTGGGACCCGTGGCGGTGGTCGCCGTCGTCTGCATCACCGTGGTGGCGGGCGGGATGCGTTCCGTCACGTTTGTCCAGGCCTTCCAGTACTGGCTCAAGCTGACCGCGCTGGCGGTGCCCATCGTGTTCATCCTGTTGGTGCTGGGAGGCGCCACCGGTACAACCGCCACCGCGGCGCCCCCCGCCGTGAATCCGTCGGCACTGGCTCCCGCGGGCCCGTATCAGATCATTTCGCTGCTCGTGGCCCTGCTCTTTGGAACCCTCGGGCTGCCGCACGTACTGGTCCGGTTCTACACGAATCCGGACGGGCAGTCGGCGCGCCGGACCACCCTGATTGTCCTGGGCCTGCTCTCGGTGTTCTACCTGCTCCCCACGGCCTACGGCATGATCGGCCGCGTCGTGGCTCCCGACCTCGCCGAAAGCGGCCAGGCCGATGCCCTGGTGCTCCTGTTGCCTGGCCGGGTGGTTGGCGGGATGGCCGGCGACCTGTTATCGGCGCTGGTGGTGGCCGGGGCGTTTGCCGCGTTCCTGTCGACGACGTCGGGCCTGGTGGTCTCGCTGGCGGGCGTGATCAGCCAGGACGTGTTTGGCGGCAGTGTGCGGGGCTTCCGGCTGGCCGCACTCATCTCTGCGCTGGTCCCGCTCGGGATCGCGTCGATGACCGAATCGATGGCGCTGGCCGGCAGCGTGGGTCTGGTGTTTGCCTTTACCGCCTCCACAATCTGCCCGGTCCTGCTGCTGGGCATCTGGTGGCGGGGGCTGACGGATGCCGGGGCGATCGCGGGCATGGTGACGGGCGGGGTGTTCTGCGGCAGCGCGATGGTGGCAGGTTCGGTGCTGGGCGCGGCGGCGACGCCGTCGTGGCTGGCGCAGCCCGCCGCCTGGACCGTCCCTGTCGCGTTCGCCGTCATGGTGCTGGTATCGCGGGCAACGCAGGGCCGGGTACCGCGGACCATGACACGCGTCATGACCCGGCTGCACACCCCGGAACGGCCGCTCGCGACGGAACGCTGATCCGACGTCGGGCCAGCGGGGCGGGTTAGTCGATGGCGGCCATGAGCTCGACGGCGCGTTCCAGGAACGCGTCCACCTGGCTTTCCTCATAGCCATCCCGGCCCACGGCGGGGCGGAACACCGCACGCCGGACGTTGTCCACGCTCAGCGGCTGGTCCTCCTCGAGGTAGCCGATCAGCTCGTGGCAGAGGTCATCAACGTCAGTGGTGTTGTAGCTGCGGGCTTTGGGCTTGGACGGACGCCGGAACCGCTGGCCGTCCGGGCGGTGCAGGCGCCCGCGCAGGACCCCCGCGAGCCGGCCGATTTCGCGCAGCCAGGCTTCCTCGCCGCGTTCGGCCACCAGCTCATCGCGCTCCAGCCGGGCGAGGGCGTCCTCGAGCCGGTCCAGCGCGGCATCCACACCGGAGGCGGCGTAGCCGCCCTTCACGGGGTCGAAGGAGACAGCGCGGACGTCGGCGCTCTTGATGGCGCGTGCGGCCGACGTCGGAGCTTCGAACGACACCCGTGCGCGCTGCAGGAAATCGTCGACCTGCTTGGCGTTGTAGCCGTACTGGTTCCCCTGCACGCGGTCAAAAGACGCAGGAATCTGCCGTTGAATGTCCACTGTTACTTTGTTCCTTCGATGCCGTTCGGCTGGTTTGCTCGGCACCATTCTAGGGGCCGGAAGGGCTGGTCCGGGATGCGCCTATGCGCCGGCGACGGCGGAGAAGAGAATGAACGCTGCCGGGGAGGCGAAAACGATCGAGTCCAGGCGGTCCATGACGCCTCCGTGGCCGGGAAGAATGCTGCTCATGTCCTTGATGCCGAGCTCGCGCTTGACCATGGATTCGGCGAGGTCGCCGGCGGTGGCGGCGGCCACCATGCCCACGGCAAGCACGACGCCGACCCACCACGGCTTGCCCAGTACGAAGACCGTGGCGAGCACGCCAATGATCACCGCTCCCGCGATCGAACCCGCGAAGCCTTCCCAGGTCTTCTTGGGGCTGATCTTCGGAGCCATCGGATGCTTGCCGAGGGAGGCGCCCACGAGGTAGCCGAAGGTGTCGTTGGCAACCACGAGGAGCAGCAGCGTCGCAATCTGCCAGGCGCCGGGCGGGATCACGCCGCCGGGCCAGAGCCCGACCGGTGTCTCGCCCTCGGGAGTGTGCAGCAGCAGAGCGGCGAAGCTGATCATGAACGGCACCCAGGACAGGGTGAAGACCCCGGCGAAGATGCTGCGCGCCGATCCGGCCGCGCCTTCAAGGGTCCGCCACAACAGCACCGCCACACTGCTGGCCAGCATGGCAAAAAGCAGGCTCTCGAGGCCGCCAAAGTAGGCGGCGATGGGCATGGCCACCGTGCCGACCATCACCGGGACGATCGGCACGCGGGTGCCGGCGGCCTCCAGGGCGCGGAAGACTTCCCAGACGCCGAAGATCGCGAAGGTCATGGTGATCAGGACAAAGCCCAGCGGGAGGAAAAGCAGTCCGCCGAGGACACACACGAGCATGCCAACGCCCACCACGGTAGCGGCGGGCAGGTTCCGGCCCGCCTTGGGCGTCGGGTTTTCGCGTGGTTTCCCCCGCCTCCGGGCGCGCGGCCCGGAGGCCTCCTGTGCCTGATTCATCAGACCTCGAGCAGCTCAGCTTCCTTGCGCTTGAGCAGCTCGTCAATCCCGTCCACGTGCGCCTTGGTCATGGCGTCCAGTTCCTTCTCGCCGCGGGCGCCCTCGTCTTCGCCGGCTTCGCCGTCCTTGACGAGCCGGTCCAGCGTTTCCTTGGCCTTGCGGCGGATGTTGCGGATGGACACCTTCGCGTCCTCGCCCTTGGACTTGACGATCTTGACGTATTCCTTGCGCCGTTCGCTGGTCAGCTCCGGAATGGTGATCCGGATGACATTGCCGTCGTTGGAGGGGTTGGCGCCCACCTCGGAGTCGCTCAGGGCGCGCTCGATGTCACGCAGGGCCGTCTTGTCGTACGGGGTGACGAGGATGGTGCGGGCATCCGGCACCGCGAAGGAGGCCAGCTGCTGCAGCGGCGTCGGAGTGCCGTAGTACTCGACGATGACCTTGTTGTACAGGCCAGGCGTTGCGCGGCCGGTCCGGATCGAGGCGAAGTCTTCCTTGGCTACCTCAACTGCCTTGTCCATCTTGTCCCCGGCTTCGAGCAAGGTTTCTTCGATCACGGTCTCTCCTCAGAAATTGGTGCGTCCCGGCGGCCGGGGCGCGGCACGTTTTCTTGTGCGCCTGTGCATTCCGCCTGGCGCCTGTGTTTTCCGCCTAGCAGCGGAAAGGTCCTGAAAACATCCTAGCCGTTGCTAGGGGGTGACGACGGTGCCCAGGTCTTCGCCGCGGATGGCGCGGGTGACGTTGCCCTCGCCTTCCATGCCGAAGACCACCATCGTGAGCTTGTTGTCCTTGCACATGGTCATCGCGGTCTGGTCCATGACCCGGATATCGCGGCGCAGAGCGTCGTCGTAGCTGAGTCGGTGGAGCTTCTCCGCCGTCGGGTCCTTCTTGGGGTCGGCGGTGTAGACGCCGTCGACGCCGCTCTTGGCCATCAGGACGACGTCGGCGTGGACCTCCATGGCGCGCTGGGCGGCCACGGTGTCCGTAGAGAAGTAGGGCAGGCCGGCGCCGGCACCGAAAATGACAACCCGGCCCTTTTCCATGTGACGGATGGCGCGGCGGGGAATGTAGGCCTCGGCGACCTGGCCCATGGTGATGGCGCTCTGCACGCGCGTTTCCACCCCGGCCTGTTCCAGGAAGTCCTGGAGGGCGAGGCAGTTCATGACGGTTCCGAGCATGCCCATGTAGTCGGCGCGGGAACGGTCCATGCCGCTCTGGGACAGTTCGGCGCCGCGGAAGAAGTTGCCTCCGCCGACGACGATGGCGACCTCGACGTCGGGAACAGCGGCCGCGATCTGCTTGGCCACGCCACGGACGGTGTCCGGGTCAACGCCCAGTTTCCCGCCGCCGAAGACCTCGCCGGAGAGCTTCAAGAGGACGCGGCGCCTGTTCTTCTTTGGCTGGGCTGAAGTGGTGACGGTTTCCATGGTGCCTTCCCGTTGGTGAACTCTGAGTTAGGTTATCGTGCTGGGGGCCCAAGGCGGCATTCCGGCGGTGGCCGAAACGGGTACCTCGTGCATGCATGCAAAAGGGGTGGCCACCGTGGTGACCACCCCCTTAGCATGTCTGGCTATTGTCCGACGTATGTCTGACCAGCGCCTGACTGTTGTCTGACTAGGAGCCGACGCGGAAGCGCGTGAAGGCAGTTCCCTTGACGCCGGCCTCTTCGAGGACCTGGGCGACGGACTTCTTGGCATCCTTGGCGAATGCCTGGTCAACGAGGACCTCGCCCTTGTAGAAGCCGGTAACGCGGCCTTCGACGATCTTGGTCATCGCAGCCTCGGGCTTGCCCTCGGCCTTTGCGGTTTCCTCGGCGATGCGGCGCTCGGACTCGACGAGCTCGGCCGGAACGTCCTCACGGGTGAGGTAGTTCGGAGCCATGGCGGCGATGTGGACGGCAACGTCGTGGGCTGCGGTGGCAGCTGCTTCGCCTTCGCCGTCAACAGCGAACAGGACGCCGACCTGGGCCGGGAGGTCCTTGGAGGTCTTGTGCAGGTAAGCGTCGACCGTAGCGCCCTCGATGCGGGAGAGACGGCGGACAACAACCTTTTCGCCTAGAACCGCACCCTCTTCGATGACGACCTCGGACAGCGGCTTGCCGTCAACCTCGGTGGCCAGCAGGGTCTCGAGGTCAGCGGCGCCGGACTCGACAGCCACGGCCAGGACCTTGTCGGCCAGCTGGATGAACTTGTCAGCCTTGGCGACGAAGTCGGTCTCGCAGTTGACTTCGATCATCACGCCGACGCCGTTGGCGACCTTGGCAGCAACCAGGCCTTCAGCGGTGGAGCGGCCTTCGCGCTTGGTGGCGCCCTTGAGGCCCTTGATGCGGATGATTTCGATGGCCTTTTCGGCGTCACCGTTGGCTTCGTCAAGAGCCTTCTTGACATCCATCATGCCGGCGCCGGTGCGCTCGCGCAGAGCCTTGATATCAGCGGCAGTGTAGTTCGCCATGTGAACCCCTCTGTCTAGAAATTTATGTGGTGTACGGACCGACAGGACGGCTGCTCACCGAGTGAGCGGCCATCCTGTCGGTACCCCCTGCGCCGCAGGCAGCTGCATGCAGCGTGAGGGGAGATCCAGATTTACTTGTCTGCCTACTTGGCTTCGTCAGCAGCCGGTGCTTCTTCGGCGGCCGGAGCAGCCTCTGCAGCCGGAGCTTCTTCAGCAGCCGGTGCTTCTTCAGCGGCGGGCGCTGCAGCAGCTTCAGCCTTGTTGCCCTCGAGGAGTTCGCGCTCCCACTCGGCCAGCGGCTCTTCCGGAGCTTCCGTGGTGCCGGTGGCGCGCTGGTTACGGGCGATGAGGCCCTCAGCAACGGCGTCGGCGACAACGCGGGTCAGCAGGTTGACGGAGCGGATGGCGTCGTCGTTGCCCGGGATCGGGAAGTCGACTTCGTCGGGATCGCAGTTGGTGTCCAGGATGGCCACAACCGGGATGTTCAGCTTCTTGGCTTCGTCGACAGCAAGGTGTTCCTTCTTGGTGTCAACGATCCACAGCGCGGAGGGCGCCTTGGTCAGGTTGCGGATACCACCGAGGTTGGTTTCCAGCTTGGTGAGTTCGCGGCGAAGGAGCAGCAGTTCCTTCTTGGTGTATGCGGAACCGGCGACGTCGTCGAAGTCGATCTCTTCCAGTTCCTTCATGCGCTGGATGCGCTTGGAGACGGTCTGGAAGTTGGTGAGCATACCGCCGAGCCAACGCTGGTTGACGTACGGCTGGCCAACGCGGGTGGCCTGCTCGGCGATGGATTCCTGCGCCTGCTTCTTGGTGCCGACGAAGAGAACGGTGCCGCCGTGTGCAACGGTGGCCTTCACGAACTCGTAGGCACGGTCGATGTAGGACAGCGACTGCTGCAGGTCAATGATGTAGATACCGTTGCGCTCCGTGAAGATGAAGCGCTTCATCTTCGGGTTCCAACGGCGGGTCTGGTGTCCAAAGTGGACGCCGCTGTCAAGCAGCTGGCGCATAGTTACGACGGGCATGCCGACGCTCCTTCCGGCAGGTCATTCATGAGAGAGCCCATGGCTCTCTTACCCTGCCCATAGTTGACGGTTATTTAGCAATCACCCGGGATGGGCGTTGCTCCTGGCATCCACTGCGCTTCCCATCCGTGCCGGAGGGAACGGACCGCAGGAGGCGCAGTCCTCCGCGGCGGAAGTTTGAGGCTTCTTTTGAGGAGGGCTGGATACGCGTAGTCAGCTGCTGCTCCCCCGCACCCCTGAATGAGGCGTGCCGGCTTGAACAATCACGACGGCCGCGACGACCATCACAATGCCTAACACGGTGACTGTCGCAGTGACTATCGCGGTGATCATCACAAGCGTGAGGGCACAGCAAACTGCTCCACCAAGTGTACTACAGCAGCCCCGCCCCGAAGGACCGCTTTCGCCGGGCAGCGGGGCCGGGATCCGGGGGTTGGAGGGGGCCCGCCGGGACTCGGAACGAGGACAGGTGGGCGCCGGGTCGGGACGTGGACCGGGGAACGCGCAGTCGCCGGGGTCGGGACGTGGACCGGGGAACGTGCAGTCGCCGGGCCGGGCCGGGGCCGACGGGCACCGGCTCGGGGCCGACGGGCACCGGCGGCCCAAGCCCCGCCCGGCGCCCGCCAAACTGGCGCCCGGGCGACGCTCGCGCTTTTCCACATAGCAGCCGAGGACGATTCCGCCCGGCGAGCTGCCGCGGCAGGCTGGAGGCATGAAGATCGCCATCGGCCTGACGGCTTTGCTCCTGGCACTGCCCACGGCGCTCACGGTTCCGGTCCCCCAGCGTCCTGCACCCGAGGCTTTCGTCGCCGCCGGGTCGGGCCCCGCCGGTCCCGAGGTTTCGATGTCCAGTGTCCGGGGCTCCCCGGGGGCACCGGCTGTCCCGGCACCCACCTGGGACTGGCCGCTCAGTCCGCGGCCGGCTGTTCTACGCGGCTTCGATCCCCCGGCAAAGCCGTGGCTCAGCGGTCACCGCGGGGTCGACATTGAGGCGGCATACGACGGCGCCCCGATGTTCTCACCGGAGGCCGGGACGGTGAGCTTTGTCGGAGTCGTGGTGGACCGGCCGGTCATCACCATCGATCACGGCAACGGGCTGCGCAGCAGTTTCGAACCGGTGGCCAGCGCCCTGACGGCGGGGGCCGCGGTGGCCAAGGGCGACATCCTGGGCCGCGTGCAGATCGGCCACTGCGGTCCTGCGCCGCCCTGCCTCCATTGGGGCGTCCGCCGAGGCGAAGACTACGTGAACCCGCTGGCCTTCGTAATGGATCTGAGGCCCTCAGTCCTGCTCCCGCCCCTGGTGACCGGCCCCGGGTGAGGGGCAGGCGGGCGGGCGCCGGTTGTACGCTGCAGGGTGCCCGGTACCGGTTGCCCGGTGCCGACGCCGAGCCAGGGTGCCTTAGACGATCGCGGAAATTCCGGTAATCGCGCGGCCGGTCACGAGGGTATTGATTTCGTGCGTACCTTCATAGGAGTAAATCGCCTCGGCGTCGGCAAACACTTTCGCCATCTCGAAGTCCGTCACGATTCCGTTGCCGCCGAGGATGCTCCGGCCCAGGGCCACACTTTCACGCATGCGCGCGGTGGTGAACGCCTTGGCCAGTGCGGACTGCTCGTCTTTGGCCTCGCCGGAGTCCTCCAGCTGGGAAAGCCGGACCATCATGCCCATGGAGCTGACGGCATTGCCAAGGATCTGCACGAGCTGGTTCTGAATCAGCTGGAACGAGGCAATCGGGCGGCCGAACTGGGTGCGCTCAACGGCGTAGCGCCGGGCGACGTCGAAGGCCGCAAGCTGCTGCCCCACCGCCTGCCAGGCCACGGCGAGGCGGGTGACCTTGAGGACTTTGTTGGTGTCGCGGAAGCTGTTGGCGTTGGCGAGTTTGAAGAAGTCCGGCACCACCACGTTGTCGAGGGTGAT
Organism: Arthrobacter humicola; assembly: GCF_039531445.1. Lineage (NCBI taxonomy): Bacteria > Bacillati > Actinomycetota > Actinomycetes > Micrococcales > Micrococcaceae > Arthrobacter > Arthrobacter humicola. The sequence goes on from NZ_BAAAQB010000025.1 coordinate 61,233, forward strand.
GTCGGCGTTCTGAACCGTGCGCAGCGAGATCTTGTTCTCGATCTTCGTGGCGCGATACCCCTCGGTCTTGGTGTCAACGAGGAATCCTTTGACCTGGTTGTCGTCGACGTCCCGGGCGTAGATGACCACCCAATCGGAGAAAGTGGCGTTGCCGATCCAGCGCTTGGCGCCGTTGAGGATCCAGCGGTCACCCTCTCGCCGGGCTGTGGTGCGGGTGCCGCCGGCGACGTCGGAGCCGCCGAGCGGTTCGGTCAGGCCGAAGGCGCCGATCTTCTTGAGGGAGTAGATGTCCGGAAGCCATGCATCTTGCTGTTCCTGCGAGGCAAGGGCTTCGATGGAGCCGGTGAACAACCCGTCATGGACGCCCATGAACGTCGCGATCGACGTGTCCGCGCGGGTGGCCTCGGCATGCAGGATTCCTGCGAAGAGGTTCGAGTAGCCCTGCCGCTTGACCGGGCTGACGAGGTCGATTTCGGCGAGCTTCGGGATCAGGCCCATGGGGAACTCGGCGCGGTTCCAGCAATCGACGGCGATCGGCTTGACCTCGCGGGCGAGGAACTCGCGAACTTCGGCCAGCCTGTCCCGCTCCTTCGCACTGAGAAGCTGCTCGAAGGCGAAGAAGTCACCGTCGGCGTAGGGCAGGTTGTGGATGTCGATTCCAGCTTTGGACATGATGTTCCTTCACTCGTGATCAGCAGCGACCAAAAGGACACGGGCTTCGCGCCTGCGCTATGTTACTCACCAGTAACTTACCGCAGTTCGGGGACCGCCGCAAGCAGCGGCGCCACGCAAAGGGAGCCGCGGCCGACGTCGGACGTCAGCCACGGCTCCCGTGGGTGCGGACCCGGAGAGGAGGTATCCGCACAAATGTAGGGCTACTCGGACTTGAACCGAGGACCTTAGGATTATGAGTCCCGCGCTCTAACCAGCTGAGCTATAGCCCCTTGCGCCCGGAGCCAGGCCGGACCCGTGGGGGCCGGACTGCTTCCGGGCAAAAACACTCTAGCAATAGTAGACGCAACCCACGTGCAGGCCACCACTGCGGCTGGCGGCCTGCTGATGCCCGACGTCTCCGCCGGCCATGGCCGGCCTGCGCCGGGACTTGACTCAGCTGGAGCAGGACGAGGCCGGAAGACACTGCTAGGCCGGAGGACACAGCGAGACGGGGCACCGGCAGAGCAGATGCAGCCTGCCTAGACGACCAGGTCGTCGTAGCTGGCGCCCCGGTAGATGTCTTCGAACGTTTGCAGCGTCCGCTCGATGCCGTGGCTCTCTACCATTTCGCGGCTGATCTTCCCCATCGCCTCAAGCTGGTCCTCGGGCAGCGAGAGCACGCGCGCCAGCTTGGCGGCGAGATCATCGCTGTCGTTGGGGGTAAAGAGGTAGCCGTTCTCACCTTCGCGCACCAAGTGAGGCAGCGCCATGGCGTCGGCCAGCAGGACGGGGGTCGACGCCGACATCGCCTCCAGAGTCACGAGGGACTGAAGTTCCGCCGTACCGGGCATGCAGAACACATCCGCCGCGATGTACGCCTCGCGGAGTTCGGCGTCGCTGGCCAGGCCGAGGAACTTGACCCGGTCTGTCAGCCCGAGCCGGGCGACCTGGGCTTCGAGGGCCGGGCGCACCTCGCCGCCGCCGACGATCTCCAGATGGATGTCCAGGTCTTTGGGCGTCTTGGCGACGGCGTCGATCAGCACGTCCACGTGCTTTTCCTCGGCCAGCCGGCCGACGAAAAGCGCAGTGGGGCTGGCGTGGCGTTCAATCGTTTCGTCGGGACGCAGCTCGTAGGCGGCGGCGTCGATGCCGTTGGAGAGAGGCAGGACCTTGCGGAGGAAGGCGTGCTGGTGCATGGCCCTGGCAGCGAGCGGTGTGGGCGTGGTCACAACGTCCGCCTGGCTCATGACCTTTCCCATGTCCCGCCAGGAGATCCGGCCGATGATGTCTTTGAACCACTGCGGGAACGGCAGGAACGGGTTCAGGTTTTCCGGCATGAAATGATTCGTCGCCACCACGCGGATGCCGCGCTTCACGGCCTCGTACAGGACGTGCTCGCCGATCATGTAGTGGCTCTGGATGTGCACCACGTCCGGTTGGATGCGGTCGAACAAGAGAGCGATTTCCTTCTTGATCTCCCAGGGGAAGGTGATCCGGAAGTACTCGTGCGTCGGCACGGAGTGGGAGCGCAAGCGGTGCACGGTGGCCTCTTCGCTGAACTCGGTGAAGCTCGGGCCCTTGCCCGGGCGGCATGCCAGTACGTGCACATTGTGTCCGCGGGCTGTCATCCCCTTAGCGAGACGGTAGCCGAACTGGGCGGCCCCGTTGACGTGGGGCGGGTACGTGTCAGCGGCAATCAGGATGGTCAGCGGAGGCTGGTTGTCGGACATGGTCACGTGAAGAGCTCCTGGTGGTCGCTGGCGGGCAGCTGGATCAAAGGTGGCCGGCTGGCGGTCGGTGCAGGCGCACCGGGCCTGTAGCCTAAGTCTGGACGGACGCCCTAGGACCTGCCCGCAGCCTTCCGCGCTTCCTTCTTGCGCTTGGTGACTTCCGGGTGGTGCCTGGAAAGGGCTATTACTCCCACGATAGCAAGGGATGCCGCCGTCCCCATGGCAATGGCCATAACGGGTTGTACGTCGGGACGCAGTTCTCCCAATATGACGATGCCGATTGCGATGCCCACAATGGGGTCGATCACGGTCAACCCGGCGATCACGAGGTCCGGCGGTCCGCCGGAATAGGCGTTCTGCACAAACCACGATCCCAGAACGCCGGCAGCAACGATCGCCACAAGGCTGTACCACGGCACATTCAGCAGGAACAATCCGTTCGGGTCCAGCAGATGCCTGCCGATGATGCGGGTCAGGACCGCTACGAAGCCGAAGAGAACCCCTGCGCCCAGGATGTAGACGAAGGCGCTCATGCGGTGCTTGAACAGGAGGGCGAGCGTGCCGAAGAGCCCCACCGCCAGGGCCAGGAGCAGGACGATGGTCAACTCGTCCTCGCTACTCACATTGTGGTTTTCCTGGGTCACGTTGACGGCCAGCACCACGAACATTGCTGAGCCGGTCACGCAGGCTGAGATGGCGACGATGGTGGCCCGGTTCATGCTCAGGCCCTGGTCCTTGGTATTGACCACGGTGGTGATGACCAGGGCGATCGCGCCAATCGGCTGCACCACCGTCAAGGGCGCCATGACGAGGGCGACGGCGTTCATCGCCATACCGACGCAGAGCAGCAGGAACCCAAAGACCCAGCGCGGATTGCGCACAAGCCGCAGCAACCCATGAGTGCTCAGCGCCAGGCCGCCGGTGTCGGCCTTGACCGCGCTCCCCTGGCGCTGGGCGCCGAAGGCCAGGCAGAAGGCGCCAAGTACCGCAAGCAAAACCGCAAGCCAGACCATCAGTCGGAGCCGCCGTCGTGCGTCCGCAGTTCCCTGCCCTTGCCGATGATGGCCCAGACGTAGTTGTAGGCCGCGATCCAGTGTCCCACCAGGCCGAGGCCCAGGAAGATCCAGGCGACCGTGGCGTAAACCTCGGCGGCCGGCACCGGGAGTTTGGACAGCACCAGCAGCGGCGTGCCCACCAGCAGCAGACCCGTGCGGATCTTTCCGATGCGGCTCACGGGCAGGTCCGGGTGGCCATGGAAGTAGAACAGTGACAGGGCCAGCAGGATCGCATCCGGGACCAGCAACGCGGCGAGATACCACCACTGGACGACGCCGGCGATCACGAGGGTCACGGCGACGGCGATCAGCGACAGCCTGTCGGCAATGGGGTCCATGACCCGGCCAAGGTTGGACATCTGATTGAAGCGGCGGGCAATGTAGCCGTCCACCCAGTCGGTGCTGGCCATGACAGCGAGCACGAGGGCAGCGTAGCCGTACTCCTGCTCCGCGAGGACGAGCCAAATGAAGAGGGGAACACCCAGGAAGCGCACCACGGTCAGGATGTTGGGAACCGTGAAGACCGCGTCGCGGTGGACGAGGGGCTGCCCGGGGCGGGCACCAGCGCCGATGAATTTCATCGATTCCCCCTTTCCGTGGACGGCAACGGTTTGGCGTGTGGGTTCAGGGATCTGCCTAGCCCTTGAGCAGCTTGCGCAGGAGGACCGCTAGTGCGGCCCCCGACGCTGCCAGCACCGCAAGGGGCTTCCAGCGCTGTTTGATCTGGCCGGCCAGGCTCTGCCCGTCGGCGGCTGTGGTCGGCGCTCCCGCCGAGGAACGGGCTGAGGCACGGGCCGCGCGGAAGCCCGCGATTTTGTCCTCGAGCTGCTCTTTGCTTTCCTGCAGCCGCGCCTGGGTGGCGGCCACCAGCCCCTGGGCCTGGGTCTTGACGTCGAGTTCCCGGCCGAGTTCGTCCCGCACGCCGGTGAGATGCGTGCGGCGCTGATCCAGCCGGCGTCGGAGTTCCGCCTCGGTGGGGGCTGGACCCAAGTCCGGCTTGGCGGCAGCCTTGGCTTCCTTCTCGGCCTTCGCCTTGGCGGCGGCGGCTTCCTTGGCGGCCTTTGCGGCCTTGTACTGTTCCGAGTTCGGGTCAAGGACGGCCGCGTCGAAGGCCGACCCTTCCTTGGCGACGCCGAGATCGTGCTTGAGTCCCCGGAGTGTGTCCTCGGGGACCAGCGGCATGGCGGCCTTGAACTTGTTAACGCCGATGAGCGCCCCGATCGCGGCGATGATCAGGAAGAAGGCGCAGACCAGCAGTGCGGCAAGCCAGGCCGGCATGATGGTGGCCAGACCCATGATGGCGGCAACGACCAGTCCGATCACCAGCAGAGCGACAAAGATCAGGGCGACGGCCAAGAAGGCGCCGGCAACGCCGAGCTGGATCCCCTTGCGCTTGATTTCGGCTTTGGCCAGAGCAATCTCGTCATTGAGCTGCCGGGGCGCGAGTTTGAAGATCATCTTCAGGGTTTTCGGCAACGCGGAAATGCGCAGCCCGCCGCCTGTCCCGCCGCTGTGACGTCCGCTCATCGGTCCTGCCTAACTGGTGCCATCCGTCGTTCCGCTCCCGCGGGCTTGCCGGGTCTGGACAGCTTCGCACAGACCCCGGGGTCAAAACTATCATTTCGGCTCTTGGGGGGCCTTTTCGGGCAAGGCGTGGCGCGCCCGCGCAACCACCCGCCGGCCGTCTCGGCGGGCCCTAGGATGGACCTCTGTGAGCACACCCCCCAATCCCGGTGATTCCCTGAGTCGCCGTCGCAAATTTCTCTACATCCTGACGCTGGGCGCTTTGACTGCCCTTGGGCCGTTCACGGTGGACCTTTACCTGCCCGCGTTTCCGGCGTTGGAGGAGAACCTTGGTGTTTCCGCGGCGGCCGTGCAGCTGACGCTGACCGGCACCACCCTAGGGTTCGCGCTGGGACAGCTCGTGGTGGGGCCGCTGAGCGATAAGTTTGGCCGGCGGATGCCACTGATTCTGGCGACGGCGGTGCACATCACAGCTTCCCTGGGCGCCGCCCAGTCCACGGATATCGCCACGCTGGGCCTCTTCCGTGTGCTCATGGGCGTCGGGGCCGCAGGCGGCGGTGTTGTTGCCATGGCCATGGTCCGCGACCTGTTCAGCGGCTACGCGATGGTGCGGATGTTTTCGCGCATGGCCCTCGTCAACGGCCTGGCCCCGATCCTCGCCCCGGTCATCGGCTCACAGCTGCTGTTGCTGATGCCGTGGCCGGGCATCTTCTTGTTCCTGGCGGCCTATGGAACGTGCGTCATCATCGCGGCCTTGTTCGTGATCCGCGAAACTCTGCCGCCGGAGCTGCGCGGAAAGACCGGGCTGACCGCGCGCCAGCGCTACAAAGTGCTGTTCTCCGACCGGATCTTCGTGGGCCTGCTGCTGGTGGGCGGCATGAACTTCGCGGGCCTCTTCACCTATCTGTCCGCGTCGCCGTTCCTGTTCCAGAATGTCTACGGCTTCACGCCCCAGCAATACGGGCTGCTCTTCGGCATCAACTCCCTCGGCATCGTGGCCGGCGTCCAGACCAGCGCAAGGATCGTCAGGCGCGTGCCGCCGCAGTGGATCCTGGCCTGCTCCACGGCCTGGATGTTCCTTATGGCCGTGCTGATTGTCATCTTCGACCAGCTGGGCTTCGGCCTGTGGGGCGTCCTGGTGCCCCTGTGGTTCTACATACTCGGTGCCGGTTTCACCTTCCCCACCGTGCAGGTGCTGGCACTGGCCAAACATGGGGCCCAGGCCGGAACAGCCGCCTCCTTGCTTGGCGCGGCGACGTTCATGATGGCCGGCCTGATCTCCCCGGTGGTCGGCTGGCTCGGCGTCAGCTCCGCAACCCCCATGGGCGCCGTCCAGGCCGCCTGCATCCTGATGGCCGCCGCAGCCCTGTGGCTGATCGTCCGCCCCAGCACGGTGCCGCCGATTCAGTAGGCCCGCGCCTGCTCCGAGGGAACATGCCCATTCTTCGTGCCCTACCCTCGCGGGACATGCCCATTCTTCGTGCCCACCCCTGAGGGACATGCCCATTATTCACGCCCGGGAGCGGGCATAGGGGCACTATGTCCACGCGCCAGGGCCAGCACTGAGCATGACCCCCGGCCACCCCGCGCTACAGACGCCCCCGATGGGACATGCCCATTAGTCGTGCGCGCCCGGGGGCATGCTCATCCTTCGTGCCCGCCCGGCGGGACATGCCCATCCTTCAGGCCCCACCCGGCGGGACATGCCCATCCTTCAAGCCCCACCCCGGGACATGCCCATTATTCGTGCCCGCCCGCAGGACATGCTCATTCTTCGCGCCGGAGGGTGGGCATACGGGCACTATGTCCACCCGTTAGGGCCAGCGCTGGGCATGTCCCACGGCGCGCCCAGGGTGCAGCTGCAGGCACGGGACATGCTCATTCTTCCGGCCCAAGGCTGGGCACAGTGGCACTCTGTTCGGCGCCCGTGGCGGGAGATAAAGTTGTTTCATGCCCGATTGGCAGGAACCTCAGCCCCTCCCCGCCACGTGGCAGCGGTGCGACACCGGAATCCTGCCCCTGTGGTGGGATCGCCTGTGCAGTCAGACCAGCCCGCAGTCGGCAGCCATGTACGCGGCAGGCCTGTTCACCGAAGACCGGCGCCGCCCGATTGCCCAGTGGTACAACCCGGCCTCCGACTCCGCCCTACTGGTGGCGCCCGAGACCTCCCCGGAGTGGCCCGTGCAACGGTTCGGCATTTTCTATGCCCCGCCGGGGGGCGGATTCACCCAGGTGCACTCTGCGCCGCATGAATGGCATCCTCGTGAGCCGAGGAAGTCCCCCACGGAGCAAGAAGCGTTCGAGGCCGCGGTCGCCGAGGCCCAGCGCTTCCTCCAGGTGGAAATGTACTTCGTCTGAGGTCCGGGCAAGCGTCCAAGCGTCCAAGCGTCCAAGCGTCCAAGCGTCCAAGCGTCCAAGCGTCCGAGCGTCCGAGCGTCCGAGCGTCCGAGCGTCCGAGGTCATGGTCACTGAGGCCGTGGAGACTTCACGCCCGGCGTCGCTGAACGCCCGTGGCGTCACTGAATACTCGGAACACCTGAACGCTCGGCCCCTGAACAGTGCGGCCACCCAAGACTCGGGCCACCGTAGGCCCCGGGCCACCCGGGTCCCCGAAGAGATCAGAGACAGGACCCGAAAAGAATGCAATAAAAAAGGTCCCGCGGCTGGTTTTCACCGGCCGCGGGACCTGTCCGCTCCTCCTGCTGGACTTGAACCAGCAACCCTTCGATTAACAGTCGAATGCTCTGCCAATTGAGCTAAGGAGGAATGAAGCAGGTATGACATTAGCAAAGGTTTTGCCGGTAGGGAAATCGACCGGAGAACCCGTGGAAGCAGCCCGCGAAATACCCCCTCCGGGTATAAAAAAAGTCCCCGTCCCGGAAACCCGGAACGGGGACTGCGCGCTCCTCCTGCTGGACTTGAACCAGCAACCCTTCGATTAACAGTCGAATGCTCTGCCAATTGAGCTAAGGAGGAATGAAGCGGGTATAAGCCTAGCAAACACCAGCCCGGGAAACGAAATCGGCGCCTCAGGCGTCCGAGCGCAACGATCTCCGCTGCATCTCCAACTGCATTAGTTCGCGATTCAGCCGCTGGAATTCCTCGGGATCCGCCGAGGCATCCAGGCGCTGCAACTGCCCCATCTTCTCCGCCTTCACGCGGGTGATCTGGAGCTCAAACAGGCGGGCCAGGATGTCCCTGCAGTAGCGCAGGACGCCCTCGGGCGTGTTTGCCGGCAGCGGCACCACCGCAAGTTCGGACACGAGCGGCCGCAGCGGCTCGGGAACCTCCTGCAGCAACTGCTCCACCCAGCGCACCGGGTCCCCCGCGGACCCGAGTCCGGTGGCGCGGATGGCCTCGTGGATGGCGAGATAGGCGGGCGTGGAGAACCGTGCCTCGGAGAAACGCTGCCACGTCTCGCCCTCCAGCATGCCGGGCTCCTGGAGCGCGACCTCGAGGGCCTGACGCTCCATCGCCGCGACCGGATCCCGCGGATCGGGCCGGTTGAAGGACGGAAGAACGGCCGACGCCGGCAAGGGCGCCACGCCGGGTCCCGGCCCCGCGTAGCCGCGGCCGGACCCGGCATGGCCCGGGGCTCCTGCCTGCCCCGGGCCATGCCCGGTGCTGGGTCCGCCGGCCTGGGCTCCGCCCTGGCTGCGGCCCGGGCCGCCGCCCGGAGTGGCTGGGGCACCTTGTGCGGCGCGTTTGGTCGCCACACCGACGGCCCTGCTGACCTCCTCGACGGGCATCCCCAGCCAGCCAGCCAGTTCGCGGGCATAGGCCGGCCGGATACCGGCGTCGCGGATCTGCGCCACCACGGGCGCTGATTCACGCAGGGCCGCGATCCGGCCCTCGACGGTGTCCAGATTGTGCCGTTTGAGGGTGGCGCGGATGGCGAACTCGAACAGCGGACGGCGACTTCCGATCAGGTCCCGGACCGCGGAGTCGCCCTTGGACTGACGGAGCTCGCACGGGTCCGCGCCGCTGGGCTCCACAGCCACGAACGTCTGCGCGACAAAACGCTGGTCCTCTTCGAAAGCGCGTAGCGCCGCCTTCTGCCCGGCGGCGTCGCCGTCGAAGGTGAAGATGACCTCTCCCCCGCTGCCGTCGTCGGACAGCAGCCGGCGGGCGATCTTGATGTGGTCCGTGCCGAACGCGGTGCCGCACGTGGCCACCGCCGTCGGAATGCCGGCCAGATGGCAGGCCATGACGTCGGTGTAGCCCTCCACCACCACGAGCTGGCGGTCCTTGGCGATGTTGCGCTTGGCGAGGTCGATGCCGTAGAGGACCTGGGACTTCTTGTAGAGTGCGGTTTCGGGGGTGTTCAGGTACTTCGGGCCTTGGTCGTCCTCGTAGAGCTTGCGGGCGCCGAAGCCGATGGTGTCACCGGCGATGTCCCGGATGGGCCAGATCAGCCGTCCGCGGAAGCGGTCGTAGATGCCCCGGTTGCCTTCGGAAAACATGCCGGTCAGCTTGAGTTCGGCGTCGGTGTAGCCGCGGCCGCGCAGGTGCTTGAGCAGCGCGTCCCAGCCCTGCGGGGCATACCCCACCCCGAACTGTTCCGCTGCCGCACGGTCGAAGCCCCGGCCGTAGAGGAAATTTCGGCCCTCTGCGGCGCCCGGGGTCAGCAGCTGGGACCGGAAGAACTCGTCGGCCACCTTGTGGGCATCCAGCAGCCGCTGGCGCCGGCCGATGTCCTCCCGGTTGGGTCCGGAGCCGCCGTCCTCGTAGTGGAGCTCGAAGCCGATCCGATGGGCCAGCTTTTCCACGGCCTCGTGGAAGGAGATGTGGTCCAGTTTCTGCACGAAGGAGATGACGTCGCCGTCCTCGCCGCAGCCGAAGCAGTGGTACCGGCCCACCTGGGGTCGCACGGTGAAGGAGGGTGAGCGCTCGTCGTGGAAGGGGCACAGGCCTTTGTAGGAACCCAGCCCGGCTCCCTTGAGCGTCACGTAGCCATCGATAACTTCTTTGATGTCAGTGCGCTGGCGTACTTCGTCGATATCTTCACGTTTGATCAGGCCGGCCACAGTGCCATCCTAGTACGCCGGGCCGACACGGACCGGCCCGGCCGGGGACTAGCGCCGGCGCTGCGGGCCTCCGGAAGCAGGGTCCCGGAGGCTGAGGGCGAGTTTCGGGCAGAGCGAGACGGCGTCGCGCGCGGCGTCCGCGTCGGTGGGCCTGATGGGGACGTCGGTGCGCTCAGGACCCTGCCTTCCACGGGCCACCGGGTACCCCCAGTCGTCCCGTATGAGCACCCCGGCGAGCAGCTCCGTGCACAGGCCGCGGCCGTCGCACCTGGTCCAGTCGATGTGAAGGGTGGCGGTCATGGCGTCCAGCTTCCGGATCCGGAGCAGCGCCCGGTGAGATGGGACCGCACGTCGTCGGCGAAGACCTCCAGCGCACTGCTGATCAGCTGCGCTGTTCCGTCCGGGTGATGGCAGGCCCCGCGTCCTGAGACAAGCGTGCCGAGCCGGCCCAGTTCCTCCGGCAGCCGCGGGTCCTGTTCTCCTGCCGCGATCCGGTTTAAGATTCCCGCCATGGCGGGCAGCCCGAACATGCAAGGGCCGCATTGCCGGGCGGACTGCCCGGCCAGGTACGCCACGATCCCCGCAGTGGCTCCAAGCCCGCACTGCTCCGCCCCCAAGGCGTGGATGACACCTGCTCCGGGCCGGACCACGTGGCCGGCGGGACCGCCGGGCGAGAGGACGTAGGCCGCCGGCCGCACCCAGCGGCCGTGGTAGCCGCCGACGAGAACGGCCGACAGGGAGGCCGGGTCCATGCCGGCGGATTGAACGACGTCGGTGAGCCTTGCGCCGCCGGGCACCTCCAGGACGACGTCCGGGCCGGGCCCTGGGCCGGACACGGACAGCAGCCGCGTGCCAGGGTCCGTGGGCGTCCCGACTTCGCGGAACCAGTCCGCGCCGAACCGTGCGATGAGGGCCACATGGGCCAGGGTTTCGACGTTGAGGACCAGGGTGGGGCGCCCCTTGAGCCCGGTGTCGCTGAGCCGGCGGCCTTTGTCGAGCGGGATCGCGGAGCCGGTGGCGATGCTGTTGACGACGGCGCTCGCCTCGCCGGAGATGAACGTTTCCGGTGACTCCACAATCTGGATCCGGCGGCCCCCGGGGTGTCCGGAGAGGGCCTCCTGCACCCCGGGAAGGCTGGCAGCAGGCGCATAGAGGTACATCTGCGTGCCCGAGACCGCCCGCGTCGCGGCCAGCAGACCGTCAATCACCAGGTGGGGGGCGTGCGCCAGGAGCGTACGGTCCTTGAAGCTCAGCGGCTCCCCTTCGGCGCCGTTGGCGATCACGACGGGCCGCGCGGGAACAAGGCGCTTCCGCCCGGATTGTGATGTTGCCAGCGCCTTGCGCCAGGTCGCGAAGGCGGCGCCGCCGCGTCCGGTCAGCCCCGACGCGTCCAGCAGGTTCAGCAGCCCGGGTGCGACGGCGTCGGGATCAAGAGGCCCGAAGGTGTCCACGTGCCGGGCGTACCCGGCCTCCGCGCCGGCGGCCAAAAGACGCGCCAGCGGCTGCGCATTGGGCAGCGGCGGTTGAGGGAGCACGCCGGGCATCGAGCTCATTGGAGGTTACCTCCACGGGCTCTGGCGGTTTCGAGGAACGTTGAAGAGAGCCGCCACAGCAGGGCACCGGCGATCGCTGCGCCGGACGCGGCCGCCAGCAGCAGAAACCACTGGCCGGCGGCGTCCGTGCCGTTGCCGAGTGCATGGGCCATCGCCACCGGCCAGACCGCGTAGGTGAGCCAGTGCACGGCCTTGAACGCCCGGTGCCCGATCCGTTGCCGCAGTAGGGCTGTCACGATGACGGCCGCGACGAGGTCCAGTGCCACGGTCCCCAGGCCCTGCCAGAACGGCCGGAACGAGCCAAGGAACGGCACGACGACGTCGACAGGCCGCAGCTTCGCGAAGGAGTCCAACAATAGGGACCCAACGTGCAGCCCCAGGAACACCGTGGCCAACAAGGCGATATTCCGGTGCAGGATGCTGACGGAAAACCTCGGAAGCACCAGCAAGGGCCGGCCGGAGCGGGTGAGGATGCCCAACAGGACCGACACCGTGAACAGGGCAAGGGACATGAAGCCGCTCACCCGGCCGAACGCCCACATGGCCTCATCCACGGGACGCACGCACTTCCACGATGTTGCTCTCCGCCGGCCAGCCGCCGGTGGTGACAATGCTTCCGCGTTGATCCACCAGCCGGGCCGTGACACCCGCGGAACGGAACCATTCGACGGCGGCGAAGCCGCGAACAATGCCGGCGGTGCTGAAGGCATTGGCTTCCAGACACGTCGGAGCCGCCACCGTCACCGTCTTCCACACGGCCTCTGCGGGCAGCCCGAAACGGGGATCAAGAACGTGGTGGACGTCCGCTCCCGCGTGCTTCCACCGGCGTTTTTGCGTGCTGGACGTGGCCACGGCGGATCCGGGGTCCAGGGCGATGTGCTGGCTCGGGTCCGTGGGAAGGTCCTGGACCAGAACCTGCCACGGCTCTGTCGCTCCGGGGCCGGCTCCGGGGCCCGCGCCTGGGGCCGCAGCGCCGGGGCTTCCCGGCCCCGGGCCGGCGGTCGCCAGGTCGCCGCCCAAAGAGACGAGCACCCCGCATCCCAGTTGCGAATGCACCTCGGTTGCAGCGCGGTCTGCCGCGGCTGCCTTGGCGGTGGCGCCCAGATCCAGCCGGATGTCGGCGGGAACGGTCAGCGTCCGCCCGTCAATCCTGATCCGTGACCATCCGGGAACGCGCCGTGCCCTGACCGAACCGGCCGGCGGGACCGGCTGCGAACCTTGCGGACGGGGGTCGTCCGGCAGCACCTGCACGCTGACGAGGTCCCGGTCATACCCGAGGGCGGCCAGATCCGTGCCGAGGGTCGGATCGACGGCGCCGTCCGTCCACCGGGCGGCGGCCAGGGCCCGCTCAACGAGGTCGAGGAGTGTCGGGCTAACGATCGCCCCGGCAGCCAGCTGCGGTTGGAGCCTGGTGAGTTCCGAGTCGTCCCGGAAGCGGCTGCATGCGAGCTCGACGTCGGCAAGGACGCTCTGGACGATCTCCTGGGCGGCGGCGAGCATTCCGGCGTCGGTAACAGCAAGGGAAGCGTCAAGGCCCCAGACGGTCCAAGCTGCCTGCGCCTCCACCTTAGGACCCCGAGGATTGACCGTGGGTGACGCTGCCGTTGCCCGGCCGGACGGGGGTTGATCCGTGCGAGCGGCTCGTGCCGTTATTCTGCGTGGTGCTGCCGCCGTCCGCCGTGCCGGAGCCGTGGCGCGCTGACCGTCCGGACGAGTTCGAGCTGGCGGTCGCAGGAGAAGTCTTTGAAGCGCTGGAGGGCGTGGCGGAATACACGACGGCGGCGGCGACGCCCGCAGCCGCGAGGCTGCCGATGCCGACTGCCGCGGTGATGCCGCTGGCCAGTCGCCTGCCCTTGTCCCGGGTATCCACGGGTGTCCCCTTCCTCTGCGGTTAGGCCTGTGTTCCCATGATCCCCGGAGTTCCTTTGTAAACCCTTAGACATTCCTGTCTATTGGGTGGTGGTCCTGCCTCCAGGCGGCTGGCTGGGTCACCACAGCGACGGCAGGCTGCCCACGAGACGCTCGTACATGGCCAGCGCCGAGCCGTCCGTCAGCGACGCGACCTGGTCGATCACGACGCGCAGCCTCCCGGCGTCGTCCCCCGCGTCGAGCCAGTCGGCGGCGAACATCGGCTCCAGGTGGCGGTCCTCCGTGGCGCTGAGGGCGGTGACGAGGGCGTGCAGGACCTCCCGCTGGCGCTCGTAGATGGGCTGGCGGTGCTCGGTGGTCATCACAAATGTGGTGGCCAGGCCCTTCATCACCGCGATTTCCATGACGGTCTCGTCCGGGACGATCAGTTCCGCGTGGTAGCGGGTGAGGTTCTCCGGGCCGTAAACGGCCCGGGTGGCTTCCAGCGCACTCTGGCAGAACCGGCCAATCAACTGGCTGGTCATGTCTTTGAGCGCCGCCATGGCCTTGCGGCTGCCGTCGGCCTCGCGCACCCAGACGCTCGTGGCCTCCAGCCGCGCCAGCGCGGCGTCGATCGCGGCGGGGTCGTTGTGCGGCAGGTACCACTGCTTGGCGTACCCGACGACGCGGGCACGATGGTCCGGGTTGTCCATCCAGCGCAGCTGGAAGTGCCCTGCGACGATCGCGTCCTCGACGTCGTGCACCGAGTAGGAGATGTCGTCCGCCAGGTCCATGACCTGCGCTTCGAGGCAGGACCGGCGTTCCGGGGCGCCTTCGCGAATCCAGTCGAAGATGGGGAGGTCGTCCTCATAGGCGCCGAACTTGCTGGTCCGCTCCCCGTGGATGACGGGCGCGTTGACGGCGGACCACGGGTACTTGGCGGCGGCATCGAGACTCGCCCGGGTCAGGTTCAGGCCTGCCGGACGGCCATCGGGGGCCAGGACCTTCGGCTCAAGCCGGGTCAGCAGCCGCAGCGTCTGGGCGTTGCCTTCAAAACCGCCGATCGCGTGGGCCACCTCGTTGAGCGCCGCTTCCCCGTTGTGGCCGAAGGGCGGGTGGCCGAGGTCATGGCTGAGGCAGGCGGTGTCCACGACGTCGGGATCGCAGCCGAGGGCGCGGCCGAGTTCGCGGCCCACCTGGGCCACTTCGAGGCTGTGCGTGAGCCGGGTCCTGACGAAGTCGTCGGTATCCGGGGCGACCACCTGGGTCTTCGCGCCGAGCCGGCGCAGGGCCGAGGAGTGCAGGACTCTCGCACGGTCACGCTCGAAGTCCGAACGGTAGGTGGTCTTGGGCGGCTCTTCGACCCACCGGGCGGAGTCGCGGGAGGTGTAGCCGTCCAGGACGGGGGCGGTGGTCCGGGTCTCAGCCACCGGAGACATCCAGTTCGGCGAAGGAGATGTCGCGGCTCTGCTCGTCATCCAGGGTCCGGTTCAGCAGCCAGTCCTTGGGCAGGGCGGGCTTCTTGGGCGAGCCGGCGCGGCCGCGCGGGCCCTCGGCATCGACCCCGGGGTACGGAGAGTCGAGGTCCAGCTGATCCAGGGTTGCGCGGAGCACCTCGAGGCTGGCGACGAGCGCGAGTTTGGTCCGCAGCTCGCTCCCGACCACGTAGCCCTTGAAGTACCAGGCGATGTGCTTGCGGATTTCGCGCAGGGCCTTGCCCTCGTCCCCGAACGTCTCGACCATGAGCTCGGCGTGCCGGTAGACGCTTTCGGCCACCTGGCCCAGATCCGGCCGGTGCCGCTGGTCGCTGCCTTCGAACGCGGCCATGAGATCGCCGAACAGCCACGGCCGGCCCTGGCATCCCCGGCCGACGACAACGCCGTCCACTCCCGTTTCGCGGACCATCCGGACCGCGTCTTCGGCGGACCAGATGTCGCCGTTGCCGAGGACCGGGATGTCCGGCAGCGCCTCGCGGAGCCGGGCGATGGCAGACCAGTCGGCCTGGCCGGAATAGAACTGCGCGGCCGTGCGGCCGTGAAGAGCGACGGCGGCAACGCCGGAATCGCGGGCGATCCGGCCGGCGTCGAGGTATGTCAGGTGGTCCTCGTCGATGCCCTTGCGCATCTTGATGGTCAGCGGGATGTTGCCCTGGGAGGCTTCCTTGACAGCGGTCTGGACGATCGAGGTGAAAAGGTCGATCTTCCAGGGCAGGGCCGAGCCGCCGCCGCGCCGGGTGACTTTGGGGACGGGGCAGCCGAAGTTGAGGTCGATGTGGTCCGCCCGGTCTTCCTCGACCAGCATCCGGACGGCCTGGCCGACGGTCACGGGGTCCACGCCGTAGAGCTGGACGGAGCGGACTTTCTCGTCGTCGTCGTGCGAAATGATGCGCAGCGACTCCGGCGTGCGTTCCACTAGGGCGCGCGAGGTGACCATCTCCGCGACGTACAGGCCGCCGCCGTATTCACGGCACAGCCTGCGGAAGGCGGAGTTGGTGATACCCGCCATGGGAGCCAGGATCACGGGGGTGTCCACGGTGATCGGGCCCAGCTTCAGGGGCGGGAGTTCCAGCTTGGGGGCGGGAGGCGTTGCTACAACAGTCACCCGACCATTGTCTCAAAGACGGGCAAATCGGTCGGATCCGGCGTCGGTTATGTGGACAGGCCGGGCTGTGAGGAAAATCCGGGCGCCGCCAAACGCCGTATCAATCGCACAGGGCGGCACGCCGCCCCCGGCGCGTGGCAGGCCCGGCGTCGTCCGGTTCGGTCCCTCCCGGTGCGCCGGGCGCGCTGTCCGCCGACCGGCGCCCGGCGGACCCGCCCGGGTACCGGCCGACGTCGGCCCCAACGGAGAGCCCGGCCCAACCGCCGTCCCCAACGCCGGCGAGCGCGGGCACTCCGACGTCGGGTGCACCGGCGAGCGCGGCCGCGGGGTCTGCGGTACTGCCTTTGATCCCGGTGGCCTTGACGACGAGCACGGCAATGAGGGTGGTGACCGGCACGGCCAGGACCAGTCCTACCGAACCGACGAGGGTGCGGATGACTTCCTCGGAGAGTTCTGCACTGGTCAGGGCGTCCCCGAGCGGGCGCTCGTAGAGCATGACCAGGATCAGGACGGGCAGGGCCGCGCCGGCATAGGCAAACGCGATCGTGTAGACCGTGGAGGCGATGTGGTCCCGGCCGATCCGCATCGCGGAGGCAAAGAGCTGCCGGGCGCTGGTGTCGGGGGCGAGTTCCCACAGTTCCCAGACCGCCGACGACTGCGTGATCGTGACGTCGTTCAGCACGCCCAGGCCGGAAATGATCAGCCCGCACAGGATGATGCCGGAGATCGAGATGTTGTCGGAAATGTTGGTGAGCGTGGCGGCGTCGTGGCTGCCCACGCCGGCGAGGTTCGCGGCGTCGGTGGCCCAGGCGGCCAGCAGCGACGTAATGGCGAGGCCGAACATGGTCCCCAGCAGCGCCGTCGAGGTCCGGGCGGAGAAACCGTGGGCGAAGTACAGCACCCCGATCATGATCACCGTGGACCCCACCAGTGCCAGGAGCAGCGGCGGCTTTCCTTCGACCAGTCCGGGCAGCATGAAGGAGACGAGCACGACGTAGGCCCCGACGAGTCCGATCAGGGCCCGCAGGCCGCGCCAGCGCGCCACCGCAATCACCACGACGGCGTAGAGCACGGCCAGGAAGATGATCGGTAGAGTCCGGACGAAGTCGACGAAAACGTAGGCGGGCGCGCCTTGGGCTTCTGAGGCGCCCTGGGCCTTGGAGAGGTTGAGGTAGCGGATGTTGTCTCCGGGTTTCACGCCGTGGGATTTCGCGATGTCAGGGTTGATGACCACTTTCACCGGGTTGCCGCCCTTGTCCGGCTCGGTGTAGGCAAACGTGCATTGTGAGCCCGCCTGCGGCGGCTGGACGGCGGCGTCGGCCCCGGATGCGCCCTGCTGGGCCGCGGGATCGCCGCTTGTCTGCGCATCCGAACAGCTGCCGACGACCACCCGCTGGATCTTGCCGGTATCGAACGTCACGCCCGGGGCCGCCGCATAGGGGCTGGCCAGCGTGATGCCCTCTTTGCTCCCCGACGGCCACAGGAAGGCCATGGCCGCCAGGGTCAGCAAAGTCAGCGGGATCAGGATGGCGGCCAGGATCCAGTTGGCCTTCTTCCGTGCCGCCAGCATGCGGGGCGTCGGCTCCGCGTGACCGGCGCTGGGGTGCCCGGCGTGGGAGTGCGAATGTCCGGCGCCCATCAGCAGTTCAACCTCATGCCGAAAACTCTACGGCGCTGTCGGCGCCGCTCCGGACAGATGACGCCGCATGCTCCCGCCGCCCTGAGCCCGGAGCTCCGGCGCCGCGGAGGCGGGCTGGTCAGGCCGGGGTGATGTTCTGGTTTACGTGGAAGAGGTTCTGCGGATCGTACTTGGCCTTGATCTCCCGCAGGCGGCTGTAATTGGGTCCGTAGTTCTCCGCGACCTTGGACATATCATCGCCGTCCATGAAATTGATGTAGCCCGCGGTCTCGGAGTACGGCTGCAGCGCAGCCGCGTAATCCCGTACCCAGGCGATGTTCGCCTCGCTGTCCGCCGGGTCCTCCCAGTGGCAGGCTATAACCGGGGAGAACTTGGCGTTCCGGTTGGGGAAGGCCGTATCCGTCACTCCCACACGGTGCACAGCGCCGTCGATTGGATAGATGTGCACGGCTGTCTGCAGGCTGGGCACACGTCGGCCAAACTCAAGGTGTGCGTCGATGGCGCCGTCGTTGAGTTCGGTCAGGAAGGCCGCCTTCCAGTAGGCCAACAGCCCCTTGGGATACATCGGGTCGAACGCCGAGTTCAAGGCCGGATACGGCATCGGCCCCACCATGGATCCGGCCACCGGGGCGACGTCGAGGAATGGTTGCCAGCGGGCCGGCCCTTCGGCGAGGTCGCCCGTCCACATCCCGACCACAATGCAGACCGGCTTCCCGTGCCACTGTTCCGGAAGGAACGGAACCGGCGGTCCCTGATGGAAGGCGAGGAACGCGCCGAACTCTTCAGGGGCTGCCGCCAGGTGCTCGCGGTAGAATTTCGCCACGGTTTCGGCGTGCTCGGCCGGGTAGATGATGATCCCCGCGTGGACCATGTCCACAGGATGCAGGCGGTATTCCAACGAGGTCACGACGCCGAAGTTGCCGCCCCCGCCTCGCAGCGCCCAGAAAAGGTCGTCATTCTCGCTTTCGCTCGCAGTGAGGAATTTCCCGTCCGCGGTGACGACGTCGGCCGAGAGGAGGTTATCGCAACTGAGCCCGTGCTTCCGGGAGAGATAGCCAATGCCCCCGCCGAGCGTGAGTCCGGAGACACCGGTTGAGCCGATGATGCCACCGGTGGTCGCCAGTCCGAAGGCGTGCGTGGCGTGATTGAAATCGGCCCAGGTTGCGCCGGCCTCGGTCCTCGCCGTCTTGTTCGACGGATCTATCCGGACGCCGGTGGTGGTGGAGAAGTCGATGACAACAGCGTCATCCCAGGTGCCAAAGCCCGGACCGCTGTGGCCGCCGCCGCGGACGGCCAGATCCAGGGAGTTGTCGCGGGCGAAGTTGACGGCCGCCATAACGTCCGCCACCTGGGACACACGGACCACAGCGGCCGGGTGCTTGTCGATCATGCCGTTGTGCACTGCCCGGGCCGCGTCGTAGTCCGCGTCGCCGGGCGTGACGACCGGCCCGCGGACTTGCTCGCGCAGGGTATCGAACTTTATTCCGTTCATTTTCAGTACCGTCGATTTCGTCGTGAGATTCGACCCGGACGGTTCTCTGCGCTCCCAGCCGGCGTGGCGCCCGGAGGTTTACGTGCACAGGCATACTCCTCCCGCATTCCCCCGTCAAGGGTCCGGCATCACCCGAACCCATCGCCGGGGGCTCCGGCTCCGAATCCACACTAGGCAGTGATTCCCTTGACGGGCGGAGGCTGCAACCTATGGTTGGTAATTGACGGACGAAGAACGGGAAGGACACGCGTGGCCAAGCGCAAACTAGATGACCGCGAACCGGAGGCGGGCCGCCCCGGACCTGCCGCCAAGGCCGTGCTGTCCATCGCCGATGCGGCCGGGGAGACCCGCGGAGTCGCCCTGGTCCTGCACGGCGGACGCGCGGACAGCTACGATCCCGTCCGCGGCCGGCACCTGAGCCCGGCCCGGATGCTGCCCTTCGCCCGGGCGCTGAACCGGCAAGGCGGACCGCACGGGCTCGCCGTCTGGACCCTGCGCAACCGGTACAGGGGCTGGAACGGGGAGGACATGTCCCCCGTTCAGGACGCCCGCTGGGCGCTTTCCCGGATCGGTCAGGAACATCCCGGCGTACCGGTGTACCTGCTGGGCCACTCCATGGGAGGCCTCACGGCACTCTGCGTGGCTGACGATCCGCAGGTGGAGGTCGTCGTCGCGCTCGCCCCGTGGCTCAATCACAAAACGCCGGTCCAACCCGTCGCCGACCGCCGGGTCCTGATCGTGCACGGCACGGAGGACCGCTGGACCAGTCCGTCGAATTCGCTGGACTACGCACGCCGGGCCGACGGCGTGGCCGCCTCTGTTGAGTACGTCTCCCTCACGGGTGCCGGGCATTTCATGTTCCGCCGGGTAGCGCTGTGGAACTCACTCGCCGATGACTTCATCCTGGACGCCTTCGGGGAAAGCACGGGGGCTGACGTCTCCGGCGCCACGGACGCACTGCGCAGCATTCTGCCGGCCGCCGGAACTCGCATGCCGGTGGTGCTGTGATGCAGCCGTTCCCGCTGGATGCCTTCCTCGCCAGCCTGCCGTGGGTCATCGCGGGACTGGCGGTCCTGCTGGCGCTGACCTTCGCCGTTGCCGTGCGGCAGAACCGCCATTCCGTCATCGACACCGTCTGGGGCCTCGGGTTCGTGGTGGTCGCGGCCATCTCCTGGGTACTCTCCGCCGGCCACGGCGACGCCGGCCGCCGGCTGCTGCTTCTGGCGCTGGTTGCGGTGTGGGGCATTCGCCTCGCGGTCCACATCGGTGTGCGTGCACGCGGCGGCCACGAGGACCCGCGCTACGTGGACATGCTCTCCGCCGCACCCGGATCACGCAACGTCTACGCGCTCCGGCGGGTCTACCTGCCTCAGGGGATGGTGATGTTCTTCGTCTCGCTCACTATCCAGGTCGGCATGTTCGCCACCGGCAGCTTGGGCTGGCTGGCGTTCCTCGGCGTCCTGCTCTGGGTTCTTGGTTTTGTGTTCGAGACGGTCGGGGACTGGCAGTTGACGCAGTTCAAGGCCGATCCCGCCAAGCGCGGCACGGTCCTCAACACCGGTCTGTGGCGCTACACCCGCCACCCGAACTACTTCGGCGACGCCGCGGTCTGGGCGGGCCTCTTCCTCGTGACCGCCGATTCGTGGCCCGGTGTCCTGACCATCCTCTCCCCCGCCCTGATGATCTGGGCACTGGCGGGCCGCACCGGGAAGCCGCTGACGGAAAAAGCGATGTCTGCACGGCCCGGCTATAAGGAATACATCGAATCCACGTCCGGGTTCCTGCCCTTGCCGCCCCGGCGGCGCGCCGGCGGGCACTGATATGGCGGGCGCTGATATGGCCGGCACTTGCGCTGCGGGACTGGCGTGGCGGGTGCCGGCATGGCAGGTGCCGGCATGGGCCGGCGGCCGATGAAGTGGAGACCAGGGCCCAGCGACCGCTTTTACCGGTTCATCGTCCGCACCGGTCTCGCCCTGCGCTGGCTGTTCCGGATCCGCGTCCTCGTCACGGGGCGGGAGCACCTGCCCAAGCCCGGACCGCTCAATGATTCCCCCCAGGCTTCCCGACGCGGCAAGTCCCGCCGGGTGGTGCCCGGCCAGGGCGCGGTCGTCGCGATCACGCACTTCGGCTACCTCGACTTTGCCTTCGCCGAGATGATCTTGTGGTGGCACAACCGTGCCCAGATGCGCTTCCTCGTGACGCAGGGAGCCGCCGACCACTGGTTTGCCGGGCCCGCGGTCAGCGCGGCCGGCCACGTGGTTGTCGGTTACGGATCCGGAGTCCACGCCTACGACGCCGCGGTCGCCCGGCTATTGGCGGGCGAGTACATTGCCATCCTTCCGGAGGCCGGGGTAAGCCGCAGCTTCACCGTACGCGAGTGCAAGACCGGCGCCGTACGGATGGCCTCCGAAGCCGGTGTGCCGATCATCCCGGTCTCCATCTGGGGCGCGCACCGGCTGATGACCCGCCAACATGGATTCTCGCCGCGGCGGGCCTGGCGCGCCCCGGTGCGTATCCACGTGGGCGAGCCGATCCTGCCGGACTCGCTCCCGGACCCGGCACAGGACGCGCAGCCGGCCACCGCGCAGCTGGCCAGGACCCTCCAGCACGGGATCGACGTCGGTATGGCGGATTTCCCGCTGAAACCGGACCCCGGGGCCTGGTGGATGCCCGCCGCGCTCGGCGGCGGTGCCCCGACCGAGGAGGAACGGCGCCGCCTCGACGCGGCCGACGGCCCGCGGCGCCCGGGTGCCAGGCGCCGATAGATCGGGCCCTCAACGCAAACTGACTCGCAGCTGGGGCCGTTATCACGCTTCAAAACGGCCGCAACTGCGAGTCAGTCGGGTTAAGGGCTAGGCCGGGTCCGCAACCACGAGGGTTTCGGAGCCCTGGACGTGGGCTTTGCCGGTCTCGAGCAGCGGTTCGACGACGGCGCGCAGGGCGGTCATCGCATCGTCCAGTTCCAGCATTACCGGGTGCTGGTAGGCGATCAGGGCCAGGAGATCCCGCACGGCGGCGCGGGCCTCGTCCTCGCCGAGCTTGGGCTCGTGCCCGAGGAACACCTCGGTAGGCGCAGCGGGTCCGGCAGAACCGGCACCATCGGCGTCGGCTCCGGCGCCTGGAGTGCCCTGCGCGTAGCTGATGGCGAACCCCTCCAGCCGGCCCTTGCGGCTCGCCGCTATGCCGTGCCCGAAGGCACTGGCTTTGGGTGCCCGCAGCACAATCGCGCCGTGGGCGCCGCTGAGGTCATCCAGGAACAACCGCTGCACCATGGCAACGCTCAACTCCCCCGGGCTGTCCCAAGTGTGCACGGCCGTGTAGTACCGGCCAACGACGTCGCTGAGCTCCACCGAGCCCGTGGCCAGGTCTTCGACCTGGTCGCTGGCCGCCGACTCGGAACCGTCGCCGAACACCGGCAGTTTCAGCGGCGCAGGGTCCACGACGATCAGGCGGGAGCGCTGGATCGGGGCCATGCCCGCGGCCTCGGCAAACGCCGCCCCGGGCGTGCCCGGCTCCACCTTGCAGCGGAGCTTGGACACTCCCGACGGCGACTTGGCGGCCTCGTGCCGAAGCATGGTCAGCAGGGTGGACCCAATGCCGGCGCGGCGGTGGTCCCGGGCGACCTCGATATACGCCCAGAGCCGTTCCGGGTGCAGCGAGGCCTCGTGGACCACGGCCGCCGCCACGGGAATGGCGACGCCGTCGACGACGTCCTCGGCCACAATGCAGCGGCGCCACGGCGCATTGCCCGAGGGCGCCAGGGTGCCGCGGAACTGCCCGGCCTGCACGGTCTCCGGGCCGCCCCAGATTTCCAGCAGCGCGAGGTCGTCGCCCTCCCGCCATTCCCGGTATTCGATGGCCATGATCAGGCGCCGATCAGCCGCGCGGCCAGGTAGCCCTCCACCTTGTCCAGGGAGACGCGTTCCTGGCTCATGGTGTCGCGTTCGCGAATGGTGACGGCCTGGTCCTCGAGGGTCTCGAAGTCCACGGTGATGCAGAACGGGGTGCCGATCTCGTCCTGGCGGCGGTAGCGGCGGCCGATGGCGCCGGCGTCGTCGAACTCGATGTTCCAGCTCTTGCGCAGCTGGGCGGCGAGGTCCTTGGCTTTCGGGGACAGGTCCTCGTTGCGGCTCAGCGGCAGGACGGCTGCCTTCACCGGAGCCAGGCGCGGATCCAGCTTGAGCACCGTGCGGATGTCCACCCCGCCCTTGGCGTTGGGGGCCTCGTCCTCGGTGTAAGCATCGATCATGAAGGCCATGAACGAGCGGGTCAGGCCGGCCGCGGGCTCGATCACGTACGGGGTGTAGCGTTCGTTGGTGGCCTGGTTGAAGTAGCTCAGGTCCGCGCCGGAAGCCTTGGCATGGGTGGAGAGGTCAAAGTCGGTGCGGTTGGCAATGCCTTCGAGCTCGCCCCACTCCGAGCCCTGGAAACCGAAGCGGTATTCGATGTCCGTGGTGCCCTTGGAGTAGTGGCTGAGTTTCTCCAGCGGGTGCTCGAAGAAGCGCAGGTTCTCTTCGCGGATGCCCAGGCCCGTGTACCAGGACATGCGTTCCTTCATCCAGTACTGGTGCCACTGCTCGTCGGTGCCGGGCTCGACGAAGAATTCCATTTCCATCTGCTCGAACTCGCGGGTGCGGAAGATGAAGTTGCCCGGCGTGATCTCGTTGCGGAACGACTTGCCGATCTGGCCGATGCCGAACGGCGGCTTCTTCCGCGAGGTGGTCAGGACGTTGCTGAAGTTCACGAAGATGCCCTGGGCGGTTTCGGGCCGCAGGTAGTGCAGGCCTTCCTCGCTGGCGACGGGGCCGAGGTAGGTCTTGAGCAGGCCGGAGAATTCGTGGGGCTCCGTCCACTGGCCGCGGGTGCCGCAGTTGGCGCAGGCGATGTCCTTGAGGCCGTTCTCGGCAGGACGTCCCTTCTTCTCCTCGTACTCTTCCTCAAGGTGGTCCGCGCGGTAGCGCTTGTGGCAGGACAGGCACTCCACCAGCGGGTCGGAGAAGACCTCGACGTGGCCGGAGGCTTCCCAGACCTGGCGGGGCAGGATGACGGAGGAGTCGAGGCCTACGACGTCTTCGCGGCCGCGGACCACGGACTGCCACCACTGGCGCTTGATGTTTTCCTTGAGCTCGGCGCCGAGGGGCCCGTAATCCCAGGCAGAACGCGAGCCACCATAGATTTCACCGGCCTGGAAAACGAAACCCCGTCGCTTGGCGAGGGAAATGATCTGGTCGAGGACGGATTTTGCTGCCATGGTAACTCCAATTTCTACAGGGCCGCTGGGTGCGGTCCGCGGTGTCAGGCCCGGGTCGCCGGCTGGTTGCCGGACGGGGTGATACGAACAGTGCGATGCGAAGTGTGCGATACGAACAGGGCGATGCAATCTCCAAGCCTACCGGCACGCTACCGCTTCAGTGCGCCCCGCGGCCAGGGCAGGGTGGCCAGGATGATGGCACCGAGCGTCAGCAGGGTGCCCAGGACGGTGGGCAGCGCGACGACGGTCCCGGGGACCGGGAAAACCAGGTCCAGTCCGAGGGATCCCAGCAGCTGCCCGGCGATCATCCCGAGGCCCGTGACCAGCACGCCCAGGCTGCGGACCAGGAGGGCGCCGACGCCGATGAAGACGCACCCGAGCGGCCCACCAAGGTAGTACCACCACTGCCCCGGCAGCGGATTGCCGGCACCGGACACGGCAAGCTTGACCAGCCACGCCGCCCATAGCAGGACGGCCCCGGCGATGAAGTTCACGAGGGTCGCGGCGATCGGGGACCCGTAGTGGACGGTGGCGGTGCCGTTCATGGCCTGCTGGAAACTCATCAGGAACCCGGCCAGAAGCGGCAGCAGCACGGGAAGAAGCAGCTGCAGCACGGACTCTCCGGCGCTGAACCTCGGCGACACCGCCCACGCAACGGCGGCGACGGTGAGCACGCTGCCGAGCACCCGGATACCGGTGATGGGCCTCTTCCCCGCGGGCCCGATTCCCATCCGGTCCACCAACAGACCGCTGAGGGTCTGCCCCGTCACGGCGGCCACAGTGAAGAGGGCAACGCCGAGCAGTGCCACGGTGAAGGACTGGGCGAAGACGAAAAGCGCCCCGATGCAGCCTGCCAGGACGTAGTAACGCGGAAACTGCCGTTCGCGCACGGCCGGCAGGATCCGGGCCAGACCTGCCCGGCCCTTGGGCAGTGCCACGGAAATGACGCCCATCACCACTAACCCGGTGCTGAAGCTGACGACGGCGGCACCAATGCCGTCGCGGAGCTCCACCCCGAGCGCGCCGTTGATCCGGCCCTGCAACGGTATGAACAACCCCGCCGCGACGGCCATAGGCAGCCCCGCGATGAGCGGGAGCCGGGGTGTGTGCGTCATTGGTGCCACCTTAGGTCAGGCATCATTGCCTATATGAGCAATCCGGAAATTGAAGACATCACCATCCGCGACACCATGATCCGGCTGGGCCAGCTGCTGAAGCTCGCGAATCTGGTGGAGGACGGTGTGGAGGCTGCGGACCTGATCAAGAACGGGCTGGTCAAGGTCAACGGCGAAATTGATGAGCGCCGCGGGCGGCAGCTTCACGACGGCGACACCGTCACGGTGAACGGCCAGACCGTGCGGATCAGCGCGCCCGCGGGATCCTAGCCGGCTTACCCCTGGCCAGCCGTCCGGGCGGCTACTTCCTGGAGTTGAGGACCGCGTGCGTGAGGAACTCGGAGACGTGGCCGATTTCCTGCTGGTTGATGCCGTGCCACATGCCGGTGTACAGGACCTTGGTGAGCTTCACGTGCTTGCGCACCCAGCCCATGGTGAACTCGATCTTGTCCGGGGTGATCACCGGGTCCTGCTGGTCGCGTCCCCAGAACATCGGCACGGTGCCGTCCAGTTCGGCATCGCGGAAGCTGGGGTCACCGCCGGCGTCGACGGCAAAACCTGAGAGCCCGACGACGGCGGCGAAGTCCGCCGGCCGCTGCCGCAGCAGCGTGGTGGCCATGGCCATGCCCATCGAGAATCCGAGCAGCGTTACCGAGGGGTGGTCGGCCTTGATGGAGTCGATCCAGTCCTGCACGTACGCCGCGGCGGCCTTGACGGCGTCGAGCGAATAGTCAATGGACGCCGTCAGCGGGAACCAGGTGAAGCCCGGTCCCATGGCGATCGGGGCGCGCACGGAGGCTACCGCGAATTCCTGCGGGAGCATGTCCGCCAGGCTGAGCAGGTCCTGTTCGTTGGCGCCGTAGCCGTGGAGCAGGACAATCAGCGGCTTGCCCGCACGTTCCTGCTCCGGCTTGGACCATTCGACGACAGGGGCGGGGAAGGCATCAGCGTGAGTCATGGAACCATTCTTACAGTTACCCGGCGGTAACAACCTACGGTGGCGTAGCTTGACAGGAAGAGTGCAGGATAAGAACGTGAGCGAAACCGAAGCCATGGAAAATTCACCGGAGACGTCAACGGACACCGTCGTGACCCACCCGTGGACCCGTTACGTGGCCATGGGCGACTCGTTCACGGAAGGCATCGGCGATCCGGAGCCGGCGAGCCCGGGCGGCCACCGGGGCTGGGCCGACAGGGTGGCCGAGGAGCTCAGCCGCGGCCACAACGACTTCGCGTACGCCAACCTGGCCGTCCGCGGCAGGCTCCTGCAGCAGATCGTGGACCAGCAGTTGGCGCACTGCCTGTCCCTCAAGCCGGACCTCATCACGCTCTCCGCGGGCGGCAACGACCTCATCCGCCCGGGCGGGGATCCGGACGTGCTGGCCGAAAGGCTGGACTCGGTGGTGCAGATCCTGAGCCTGGGCGGCGCCACCGTGGTCCTGTTCAACGGTCCGGACACAGGATCCACGGTGCTCGGACGGATCCGCAGCAAGGTGGCCATCTACAACGAAAACCTGCGCACGATCGCCGCGCGCCACGACGCCGTGATCGCGGACATGTGGTCTCTGCGCCAGCTTAATGATCCGCAGATGTGGGATGTTGACCGGCTGCACTTTTCGCCGCTGGGCCACCATACGATTGCGGCGATGGTGCTGGATTCGCTGAACGTCGAACACACCCTGGAGCCGCTCGCCCCCAAGCCGATGCCGCAGCGCAGTTGGCGGGAGGCCCGCAGCGGGGACCTTGTGTGGGCCCGGGAATATTTTGTTCCGTGGGTGGTGCGGCGGCTGCGGCACCGTTCCTCGGGCGACGGCGTGACGGCCAAGCGGCCCCTGCCGGGGCCGGTGTTCGGGCCCGGCGTACCGCTGGGCTCGGGCGAAGGCCCGCCGGGCACCGAGGACGCGGTACGGTCCTGAGCCTGCGGGGCCTAAGCTGGAGGCACACTCCTCAGGCCCCGCAAATGAAGAGGCCCAGCAGCTGAAAGGCCCCGTACCGTGAGCAGTATGTTCTTCTGGATCATTGTGTTGTCGTTCCTGATTCCCATGGGAGTGCGCCTCTACCGGAGGTCCGCCCGCGGCCGGAACCAGAACATGCCGGGCCAGTTCGGCCGGTTCCCCGGAAACCAAAGCAACCCGGCAAACCAAGGCAACCCGCCAAACCAGAGCAACCAGCCGCGGGACGGGTACACGCAGCAGGACTACTTTGGCGGCTTCGGCCAACTGGGCGCGCCGAAGCAGACCGGAGAAGCCAATCAGCCGTATCCCGGCCAGCCGTACCCGAGCCAGCGGTACCCGGGCCAGCCGTACCCGGGCGGGGAGAACCCGGGCCAGCCGTACCCGGGCCCGCGGTTCCCGGACCAGCCGTTCCCG
This sequence comes from Arthrobacter humicola, assembly GCF_039531445.1. Taxonomy (NCBI): domain Bacteria; kingdom Bacillati; phylum Actinomycetota; class Actinomycetes; order Micrococcales; family Micrococcaceae; genus Arthrobacter; species Arthrobacter humicola. The sequence continues at coordinate 89,091 of NZ_BAAAQB010000025.1, forward strand.
ACCGAGCCGTACCCCGGACAGCAGTATCCGGGCCCGGCCGGCTACGGATCACCCGTTCCCTACGAGGACAGCCCGGAGTACCTGAACAACCCGCCCCAGCCGCAGCGGCACGAACCCGCCCCGGGTGCAGGGCAGCCGCAGGCGCCCCAGACGCCGTCGGCCCCGCAGGGTTACCGGGCCCGCAAGCTCGCCGAGCTGGACCAGCAGTACAGCGACGGCAAGCTGTCCATGGAGGACTACATGTCCCAGCGCGCTGAAATCATGAAGGGCTAGGATCACAAAAGGCTGGCGAAGTCGATATCGGCCGCGTTGACGGTTCCGGCCGTCCGCCCCGGGGCCTTGTGGTTCTGCCAGTACAGATTGGTGTGGGCCACCACGAGTTCCGGCGGCGGCGCGCCATATTCGCTCAGGTCCTCGGTGGTGTGGGCGTCCGCGACCAGCGTGACGTCGTAGCCTCGGGTGATTCCGCCGTGGAGGGTCGAGCGAATGCACTCGTCCGTCTGCGCGCCGGCCAGGAAGAAGCGGCCGATCCCGCGGTCTGCCAGCACCGACTCCAGGTCCGTAGCCTCGAAGGCGTCGCTGTACTCCTTGGGCACAAGCGGCTCCGCATCACGCCGCACGAGCTCCGGCACGTACTGCCAGGCGTCGCTGCCCCGCGGGAGCTCCTCGCCGCCATGCTGCACCCAGATGACGTCCACCCCGGCGTCGCGTGCCCTCTGCACGACGGCGGCGATGGTCGCGACGACGTCGTCGCGGCGGTAGGCCCCCGCGACGACGCCGAGCTGCATGTCCACCACGACCAGTGCCGTGTTGGGTCGGTTGACGAGCGTGGTCACAATGCCTCCCGGATCCTGGGCTTGCCTGCCCGCCCACTCTAATCCCCGGGGCCCAAGCAACGCTGAGATCATGAGCAGCGTTAACGCCGAGGGCCCGGGTCCGCGCGGTGCGCGAATCCAGGCCGTCGGCCACTCAACAGGTTTCCCCGGGCCATGTTTCCCCGGGCCGGCGGCTTACCGCTTGCCGGCGGCGAGGAGGTCTGCGGTGCCCTGGGCGTCGGCGGCGTCGACGTCGTGGAGCGAGACGCCGCGGGTCTCCTTGAGGAAGAACACGGCGACGGCGGTAATCGCGCAGGCGATCAGGAGGTAGATGGCCACCGGGACGGAGGACTTGTACTGGCCCAGCAGCGCGACGGCGATGATCGGCGCGAGCGAACCGGCCACGATCGAGGTCACCTGGTAACCGAGGGACACGCCGGAGTACCGCATCCGGGTCGGGAACATCTCGGCCATGATGGCCGGCTGCCCGGCGTACATCAGGGCGTGGAAGAGCAGGCCGATGATGACCGCGGCGAGGATGATCAGATCGTTTCCGGTGTCCATCATCGGGAAGGCGAAGAAGCCCCAGGTCGCACCCAGAACGGCGCCGGCCATGTAGACGGGCTTGCGGCCCACCCTGTCCGAGAGCCGGCCGACCATGGGCACCACGGAGAAGTGGATGAAGTGGGCCACGAGCAGGAGCAGCAGGATCCGGGCGGTGTCGGCGTGGACCACCGTCTTGAGGTAGGTGATTGAGAAGGTGACCACGAGGTAGTACAGGATGTTCTCCGCGAAGCGCAGGCCCATCGCGGTGAACACGCCGCGGGGGTAGCGGCGGAAGACCTCGGCAACGCCGTAGCCCTTGTGCCCTGCCTCAACTTCCTTGCGTGCTTCCAGGAAGATCGGGGCGTCGCTGACCTTGGTGCGGATGTAGTAACCGATGAGGACGATCACGGCGGAGAGCCAGAAGGCGACCCGCCAGCCCCAGCTAAGGAAGTCCGCCGAGGACAGCACGGAGGACAGGATGAACAGCACCGCGGTGGCGAAGAGGTTGCCCAGCGGAACAGCGGACTGCGGCCAGCTGGCCCAGAAGCCGCGGGACTTGCTGGGGCTGTGCTCCGCGACGAGCAGGACGGCGCCGCCCCATTCCCCGCCGACGGCGAAGCCCTGGGCGAAGCGAAGGAAGACCAGCAGCGCCGGGGCCCAGTAGCCGATCTGCGCGAAGGTGGGCAGGCAGCCCATCAGGAACGTGGACACGCCCACCAGGATGATGCTGAGCTGGAGCAGCTGCTTGCGGCCGAACTTGTCGCCGAAGTGGCCGAAGACGATCCCGCCGATCGGGCGGGCAACGAAGCCGACGGCGTACGTGAGGAACGCCGCGAGGATTCCGTCCAGTTCGGTCTGCGAATTCGGGAAGAAGGCCTTGCCAAAAACCAGCGTGGCCGCGGATGCGTAGAGGAAGAATTCGTACCATTCCACCACGGTGCCGGCCATGGAGGCCGCCACCACCTTCTTCAGGCCGGACGTCTTGACGTCGGGCTCGCCTGCGCGCGTCGCGGCAGCGTTTTCCGTGCTCATGAGAACTCCTTCGGTGTCGCCTTCGACACCCCGTGGACCATTGGGCTGAGATGTTGTGTGAATTAGCACACACAGCGTTATTCCCAACGAGTATGGTTCCCGGGGCCGTGAGCCACAACGACCATTAGTGCAGAGAGCATCTGCAAAAATGCACAGCCGTGAGCGGCGGCTAGGCGAAGAAATTGCTCCGCAACTGGCCGCTGAGCTGCCCGATTTCGGTGAGGAAGCCGTCGTGGCCGATCGGCGCCTCGATGATGTGCAGCTCGGGGCCCCCCGGCAGGGCCTCGGCCAGTGCACGGGACTGGGCGGGGAAGTACAGGCGGTCCGAGTCCACGGCCGCCACCAAGAACTCGGCCGTGGCCGGGGCCAGGGAGTCCCGGAGGCTTCCGCGTCCGCGGCAGACGTCGTGGCTCATGAGCGCCTCGGTGATGGCGATGTAGCTGTTGGCATCAAAACGCCGGACCAGTTTGTTGCCCTGGTGGTCCAGGTAGCTTTCGACCTGATAGCGTCCGCGCCCGGCCAGCGATCCGGCTTCCAGGGGCGCCTCGGACTCCTGGGCGTTGCGGCCGAACCGGCCGTCGAGCTCGGCCGCGGAGCGGTAGGTGATGTGCGCGATCCGGCGGGCGAGGGCGAGCCCCGCTTCGGGTTCCGGGCCGCCGTAGTAGTCCCCGCCGTTGAAGTTCGGGTCCTGGCGGATGGCCAGGGTCTGGGCCTGAGCGAAGGCAATCTGTTCTGCGGTGCTGCTGGCGCCGACTGAAATCACGGCGCAGCGCCGGACCCGCGAGGGGTAGGTCACGGCCCACTCAAGGGCGCGCGCGCCGCCGAGCGAACCGCCCAGCACGGCGTACCAGCTGTCGATGCCCAGGGCATCGGCCAGCCGCGCCTCGGCGGAGGTCGTGTCCCGCAGAGTCACGAGCGGGAACCTCGATCCCCAGGGGCGGCCGTCGGGGGCCGGCGTGGAGGGTCCCGTGGAGCCGTAGCAGCCGCCCAGGATGTTGATCGATACGACGAAGTACTTGTCCGTATCCACGGGGGCCCCAGGTCCGGCCAATTGTTCCCACCAGCCGGGCTCCTCGCTGGCACCGCGGGTCACATGGGTGTCGCCGGTCAGGGCATGTTCAATGAGGACGGCGTTGGAGGCATCGGCATTCAGCGTCCCCCACGTCTCAAAGCCGAGGACCACATCCGGCAGCTGGACCCCGGATTCGAGCTGCAGGTCACCGATCCTGAGGTACTGGACGGTCCCGTCCGGCACCCGGGCAGCTTGGGCGGCGGGTCTTGCGGAAACGGAGTTCCGGGTTGGTTTGGTTTCGGGTTCACCACTGCGGGTGACGGCAATCGTCATATGAGGACCTAACTTCGCGCTTGCCTGCCGTCAGCTGACCGGCAGGCCAGGTCTTCACCCGGGGCACCCCGCCGCAAATGGAGGGTTGCCGGCCAGCAAGCCGGGGCTGTCGCTGGCACTCATGACCTTTTATGAGTGTACGAAACAGCGTGCGGAAATGACGAAGATTGTGACTTCCGTGTGACAGCCGGCGGCCGGCACTCCCCGTCCGTGGGAGGCCGG
>NZ_BAAAQB010000025.1:93176-208417 GCF_039531445.1 Arthrobacter humicola
TCAATGTGTTCCAGTCCGACCGAGAGCCGCACCAGGCCGGGGTTCACGCCGGCCACGGCCTGCTGCTCGGGCGAGAGCTGACTGTGGGTGGTCGACGCCGGGTGGATCACGAGGGAGCGGACGTCGCCGATGTTCGCGACGTGCGAGTGCAGCTCGAGGGCATCAACGAAGCGTTTGCCGGCCTCCGCTCCCCCGGCGATGTTGAACGCGACGACGGCGCCGGTCCCCTTGGGCCCGTACTTGCGCCCGCGCTCGTACCAGGGGCTGGATGGCAGCCCGGCGTAGGCGACGGATTCGACGTCGTCCCGCGCCTCCAACCATTCGGCCACCTTGGTGGCGTTGGCCACGTGGCGTTCAACGCGCAGGCTAAGGGTCTCGATGCCCTGGGCAATGAGGAATGCGTTGAACGGGGACACGGCGGAGCCGAGGTCGCGCAGGAGCTGGACCCGGGCCTTGAGGATGTAGGAGAGGTTGGCCCCGAGCGCGCCGCCGGCGCCGAGGTCGCGGGCGTAGACCAGTCCGTTGTAGGTGGGGTCCGGGGTGTTGAAGCCGGGGAACCGCTCGGGGTCCTTGCCGAAGTCGAACTTGCCCGAATCCACGATCACGCCGGCGATCGCGGCACCGTGGCCGCCGAGGTACTTGGTGGCGGAATGGACCACGATGTCCGCTCCCCACTCGATCGGCCGGATGAGGTAGGGGGTGGACAGGGTGTTGTCGACAATCAGGGGCACGCCGGCCTCGTGGGCCACCTTGGAAACGCCCTCGATGTCCAGAACGTCCTGGCGGGGGTTGGAGACCACTTCGCCGAAGAACAGCTTCGTGTTGGGCCGGACGGCGTCGCGCCACTGGTCCAGGTTGTCCGGGTCCGCAACGAAGGTCACGGAGATACCGAACTTCTTCAGCGTGTGCGCGAGCAGGTTGTAGGTGCCGCCGTAGAGACTGGGGCTGGCGACCACGTGGTCCCCGGCCTCGGCGATGTTGAGGATCGCGAACGTCTCGGCGGCCTGGCCGGAACTGAGCAGCAGAGCGGCGAGGCCGCCTTCCAGGCTGGCCACGCGCTGTTCCACCGCGTCCTGCGTGGGATTGCCGATCCGGGTGTAAATGGGGGCAAGTTCGGCGAGGGCGAAGCGGTTCGCGGCGCTTTCGGCGCTCGGGAACACGAACGACGTCGTCTGGTAGATCGGGAGGGACCGGGCGCCGGTGGCGGAGTCCGGCTCCTGGCCGGCGTGGATCTGGCGGGTTTCGAAGGACCATGCAGTGGACATTATTGCTCCTGTCGGGACTGGGCACAGCACCGCCCGGGGCCATCGGCCCAGGCCGGCACAGGCGCCGCGCTTGCCCTCCGGCGGGCGCCGGACGGCCAGGTCTTCACCCGGGGCACCCCACCGCGATACGAGGGTTGCCGGCCAGCAAGCCGGGGCTGTGCGCTGGCACTCATGACCTTGGTTCAGTGTAGGAATGGCGGCAGGCCGCTGGATAGCTTTATGACGAACATGAAGACGACCGGCACGCCGGCCTCCAGACACCCCGAGACATCCCATCACGGTAAGGCAAGCCTAAGCTGAGAGGTCCATCACAAAGTGCCAAGATGAGGGCATGCGCATGGATCACGTTTCTTACGCCTGTGAACACGATGGTTTGGCAGCCACCACTGAACGTATTGCGTCTGCCCTCGGCGTCGAAGCCGTGAAGGGTGGAGTGCACCCCCGTTTCGGGACACGCAACATGATTATCCCGCTCGCGGGACACAAGTATGTCGAGGTCGTGGAGGTCCTGAACCACCCGGCATCGGACAAGGCCCCCTTCGGCCAGGCAGTCCGGGCACGCTCCGAGGCCGGCGGCGGCTGGATGGGCTGGTGCGTCGAAGTTGACGACCTCGGCCCGTTCGAGGAGCGGCTGGGCCGCGCCGCCGTGAACGGCAACCGGAAGTTCCCCGACGGCCGCGAACTGGTCTGGAAGCAGATCGGCATCCTGGGCCTCATCGCCGACCCGCAGGTGCCCTACATGCTCAAGTGGGAGGGTGACCCGGAGCTTCACCCCTCCAATGCCTACGCAAGCGACGTCAAGATGTCCGCGCTGACCATTGCCGGTTCGGCAGAGCGCGTCACGGAATGGCTTGGCGAGCCCGTGGAAAAGCCGCTGGAAGACGTGGCCGTGAACTGGCTCGCGCCGCACGGCACGCCCGGAATCCTCTCCGTCACCTTCGAGACCGCCTCCGGGGCCGTCACGATCTAACGCTCCACCTGCCCCACACTTCGGCCGCCATCCCGCGGGTGCCAACGTTGTCACCCGCGAGATGGCGGCCGATATATTTTAAGTGCCGGCTCTCCCGCGTTGCGTTGTGGGCGCCTCAGCCCAGGCCCACGGCCTTGCCGAACAGGCTGAATCCCACGAACGCCACGGTATCCAGGATGGCGTGGGCGATCACGAGGGGCATCACCCGCTTGGTGCGGGTGTAAACCACGGCGAAGACCACACCCATCACCGCGTTGCCGATAAACGGCCCGAACCCCTGGTAGAGGTGGTAGCTGCCGCGAAGCAGGGCGCTGGCCGCGATGGCCGCCGGCGTGCTCCAGCCCAGCTTCCCGAGCCGGTCCAGAAGATAGCCCACCACAATCACTTCCTCCACGATCCCGTGCCGGATCGCGGACAGGACCAGCACCGGCACCGTCCACCAGTAGGCGTCGAGGGCGCTGGGGATGATCGCCGTCGTGATCCCCAGCGCCCGGCCGGCGGCGTAGAGCGCCAGGGACGGGATGCCGATGGCGGCGGCGAGCCCCAGTCCCTGCAGGAGATCCTTGCCGGGACGGGCGAAGTTGAAGCCGATCCTCCGGAACGCCGAGGTGCCGTGTTCTCCGGCCGGCCAGCGCTCGGTGAGGAAGTAGATCACCAGGGCCACCGGGACCAGGGCAAAGAGGATGTCCAGCAGCTGGTAGGTGAGGTCGAAGTATTCGCGCGCGCTCTGCGAACGGTTCAGCGTTGACGTGCCCTGGGCCAGCGGCGCCGTGGTCATTTTGTCCAGCAGCTGCACCACGGAGTACACCGCGGACTGCCCCAGCGACAGTCCCAGGACAATCAACACTTCGAACCGCAGCCGACGGCGGGAGGGAACCAACATGTTCCTATCTTGCCTGCCGTTGCCGATAGTTTGCTGGTGCCCCACCTGTTGCCCAGGCGGTGCGGCCGTGCGGGGTTTTGCCTGCGGCACCTGCTTCCGGGAGCCCTATGCTTGGGGTTTATGAGTGCGCCCCGGAAAATCATCATGATCCGGCACGGCCAGTCCGCCGCCAATGCCGACACCTCGATCTACAACCGTGTCCCGGACTACCGGATTCCGCTGACGCCCCTGGGACTGGAGCAGGCGACGGCGGCCGGTGAGGAGGTCCGGCGCCAACTGGACGGCCGCCCGGTGTGCGTCTACGTTTCCCCGTACCTGCGTGCCTACCAGACCCTCGAGGCGCTCAACCTCGGCCCGCTCGTGGAACGGGTGATCGAGGAACCGCGGCTGCGGGAGCAGGACTGGGCGAACTTTCAGATCGCCGGCGATATCGAGGACCAAAAGGAGCTCCGCAACGCCTACGGCCACTTCTTCTACCGCTTCCGCGAGGGCGAGTCCGGCTCCGATGTGTATGACCGGATTTCCTCCTTCATGGAGACCCTCTACCGGCACTGGTCAAAGCCCAGCTATGCCCCGAACGCGCTGTTCGTGACGCACGGGCTGACCATGCGCCTCTTCTGCATGCGCTGGTTCCACTGGTCGGTGGAGTACTTCGAATCCCTGAACAACCCGGAGAACGCCGAGGTCCGCACCCTGCTGCGCACCGCGCGGGGCAAGTACGAGCTCGACAAGCCGTTCACGCAGTGGGAAAAGCGGCGCGTGGACGAGACCGTCCTGGACGCCCCGCCGATGTTCTTCTAGCTGCCGCCATTCAGTCAGGAACCCGGGCGATCACCTGCCGGAACTTCCCGCTCGTGCCGCTCTGCTCTAGCGGCTCGGCCGCGCGGACGACGTCGACGTTCCCCAGTTCCAGCCCGGCGAGGTACTCCGACAGCCTCGCGGAGGCCGCGCGCCACACCACTCCGGCATCGGCGCCGGGTTCGGGTTCCAGCCGGAGGCGGATGGTTGCCGGTCCTGTCTGAACCAGCTGGCTGCGGTGCAATCCGGGCGTTTCGTCGACGACGGATCCGATGGCGAGCGGAAGAACAAGGAGCGCGGTCCCGTCGGCGGCAACGAGCCGCAGGACGTCGTCGCGGCGGCCGGCGACCCGGATGGCGGGCAGCGGGTTGGCGCATTCACACGGACCGGTCTTTGCCAGCACTGAGTCGCCGAGGTCGTAGCGGATCAGCGGCTGGACCCGGTTTGCGAGGTTGGTCAGCAGCACGGTGTGGGACGGCTCCCCCGGCGGAGTAGGCCGGTAGTCCGCGTCGACCGGCTCCAGGATGGCCCAGTCGCTGTTGACGTGCAGCCAGCCGCGGGCGCAGTCAAACGCCAGCGGTGTGAACTCGGAGGCCGCGTAGGCATCGTGGAGGGCGCCCCCGAACGCCTCCACGATGCGGGCCCGCACGTCCGGCCCGCTGGACTCGCCTGCCAACTCCACCACCACGGGTTTCAGGTGGAGCCGGCCGGCTGCCTGCTCCTCGGCGAGCAGCGCGAGGGCACTCGGATAGCCGGTGATAGCTGAGGGGTCGAAGTCATTGAGGGCTGCCACGAGCCGCGCCAGCGGCTGTTGCACCGGAAAAGCCCGGAACGCGCGCCGGCGCCACCAACTGCGCCGGCCCTGCCATTGCACCCAGCCTGCCCCCGCGTAGTGTCCGCCAGTGCCCACAACTGCCGCCCAGCGCAACCCGCGGCGGCCCATAGCCAGCAACTCCGCGGGCGACAGCCAGGCCAGGTCGATGCGCAGAGTGAAGGCCTGGGAGACCGCGAGGGAACGGGGATCGTGCACGAAGATACCGGGGTGCCCGGTGGTGCCCGACGTTGTGCAGACGAAATACCGTTCCAGGTATGGCGTTCCGACCAAGGACGGGTCGGCGATGAAGGCCTCGACTCCGGCCCGGGTGACGGCGGGATCGGTGACCCAGTCATCGAAGTTGGCCATGAGCTCCTGTTTGGTGACCGGTGGCAGCTCCTTCAGGGCGACGGCGTCGGCGGCCAGGGCGCCCTTCACGTCCCGGTAGAGGCGCCGGTAGAAAGGCGAACTGATCCGGGCGTGAGCGACGAGCGCCGCCAGCCGGGCGTCCCGGCGCCGGGCCAGGCCAGCCGGCCCCTGGCCCTGGGCCCACAGCTGATCGAGAGCGAAGCCCAGTTCCTCCAACAGCCTTGCCACAGTTACCTCCTGGGGTAAGCCGACAGGGTCGAAAGCATTAGGTCGAAACCAGAGTCACCGGGCGCGTACGCCCGCCCGCCACACGGCGCGGGTGAGCGGAATGCCGGGCCGGTAGGCCAGGTGCGTGGCCGAGGGCGCGTTGAGCAGGTGCAGGTCCGCCCGGTGCCCGACGGCGATCGAACCCACGGCCCGTTCGCCGTCGACGTCTTTCCCGGACTCCCGCCCCAGGGCCAGCGCGCCGCCGTAGGTTGCCGCGCGCACCGCCTCGTGGACGCTGAGCCGCATCTGCAGCACGGCAGTGGTGACACAGAACGCCATCGAGCTTGTGTAGGACGTGCCCGGGTTGCAGTTGGAGGCCAACGCGAGCTGCACGCCGGCGTCGAGCAGTTCCCTTCCGGGGGCCAGCGGCTGCCGGGTGGAAAGATCGCAGGCCGGCAGGCACGTCGCGACGGTGCCGCGCTGTCCCGTCCACCGAGCGCCGGCGACCTGGGAACCGGTGCCGCCAGCGTCCTCCCAGCCGGACCAGCTGCCGGCGAGGGCGTCAATGTCCGCGGCCGAAAGGTAGTTCACGTGGTCCACGCTCGCGGCGCCGAATTCCACGGCCAGCCGGACACCCGGGCCCTCGCCGAGCTGGTTGCCGTGGACCCGCAGTCCCAGCCCGGCGTCCTTGCAGGCCTGCAGCACCCGGCGGGACTGGTCCTCGTTGAAGGCGCCCTGCTCGCAAAACACATCGGCCCAGCGCACGTAGGGCCGAACCGCGGCGAGCATCGGCCCGCAGACCAGCTCCGTGTAGTCCTCGGCGTCCATGCCGGCGGGCACGAGGTGCGCTCCGAGGTAGGTGACCTCGTCCGCGACCGTGGAGGCGATCCGGGCGCTGCGGGCTTCGTTCTCGACGTCCAGGCCGTAGCCCGTTTTGGTCTCGAGGTAGGTGGTGCCCTGCGAGACGGCTTCCGCGATGCGGCCCATCGCCAGCCGGGTGAGCTCGAAGTCGCTCGTGCTCCGGGTGGCGCCGGTGGTCACGGCGATCCCGCCGGCACTGTAGCTCTCCCCGGCCATCCGGGCCTCGAACTCGGCCGTGCGGTCCCCCGCGAAAATCAGGTGGGTGTGGGAATCGACCCAGCCCGGCAGGAGCGCCCGGCCGCCGGCGTCCACGGCTTCATCCGCCGCCGGCGCGCCGGCCGCGGGACCCAGCCAGGATATCCGCTCCCCCTCGATCACCACCGCCGCATCGCGGAGGACGCGGTGTTCCGCGTCCTGGGTCATGAGTTCGGCGATGTTGGTGATCAGGGTGCTCATGGATCCATTCTTCAGCGCCGGATGGACCAGCGGGTCGCGGCCAGCGCCTCCGCTGTCCGGGATGCCGGACTGGCCTCCGCGGCCGTGCCTGCTGCCGTGCCTGCGGCCGTGCCGGAAGCGGGGGCACCCTGCCCGGCCAGGATCAGCCCGGCGGCGAGTTCGGCGATGGCCGAAGACGTCTGGAAGCCGTAGCCGCCCTGGCCGGCGAGCCAGAAGAATCCGGTGGCCTCGGCGTCGAATCCCACCACCGGGACACCGTCCGCGGCTTCGGTCCGCAGACCTGTCCAGGCTTTGCTGACGCCGCGGATCCCGAGGGTCGTGATCGTGTTGAGCCGGGCGACGAGACCTTCGATGTCGCCGGGGTAGGGCCGGGCGTCTTCCGCTCCGCTCGGGACGTGCTCCGCGGGCGAGATCAGGACCTGGCCGTCGTCGGGCCGGAAATAGAAGCTGTCATCGGCCGCCGCCACCATGGGGCAGGTTGCCGGGAGGGGATGTCCGACGTCGACGATCGCGGCGGTGCGGCGGTACGGCTGGAGGCCGAGCTTCTCGACGCCGCTGAGGACCGCGAGCTCGTCCGCCCAGGCGCCGGCCGCATTGACCACGACGGCGGCCTCGAAGCCTTCCTGTCCGGCGCCGAGTTCCCAGCCGGTGCCCAGGCGCTGCGCCGAATGGACCCTGGCCCCGGTGATGATGTCCACGCCGCCGGCTTCGGCCCGCTGCCGGTGGTCCTCGAGCAGTATCGGGGCGTTGCAGGCGAAGGATCCGGTGTCCAGGCCGGCGGCGCTGAAGGATTCCGGGACCAGGACAGGGCACAGTTCCAGCGCCTCGGCGTGGGTGATCCGGTGCATGTGGCCGCTGGCTTTGGCCCGGACGGTGGCGTCGTCGCCGATCAGCATGAAGCCGCGCGGCGTGAGCACCGGTGCCGGGCGTTCGGTGTCGCCGGCGGCGATGAGCTCCAGCGTCCGGACTGTGAGTTCCTGGACGACGGGCGGGCCGTAGCTGGGGATCAGCTGCCGGGCCGAACGGGCCGAGGTGTGGTACGCCAAGGTCTGCTCGGCCTCGACCAGGGCCACGCTGCAGCGCCCGGCCAAGGCGGAGGCAAGGGACAGGCCGGCGATGCCTCCGCCGACAATCACGACATCGTAAGTTGCTGACATGGTCCCATCCTTGCAGACGGAGCCGCGGCACGGGGAGAGACTCGGGTTGCGGCAGGGGGTGCGGCGCGGTCAGGGGCGCCGCGCCCCGCGGAACAGCATTCGGGGAGGCGTGAGCCGGTCATGTCGGTTCTGGCCTCTGGACATGTCCCTTCCTAGTCCGCACCGGTGGACATGTCCCTCGTTGCGGCGGGCAGACCCGGGAGATGCCCTTTGCGGCGGCCAGGCCCGGGACATGCCCTTCCCTGATCCACGCGACTGAACATGTCCCTCGTTGCGGCGGCCAGGCCCGGGACATGCCCTTCCTTGGTCGCGGCCGTTGGACATAGTGGCATCATGTCCAGTCCTCGCGGCCGGAGCTGGGCATGTCCCGCGGAAAAAGCCAGTGGAAGAAGCCGGGATGAACGAGCAGGGCCGGACCCCTGGAGCAGGGCCGGGCCCCTAGATGAACTGAAGGGGCCCGGCCTCAGGGATCCGCCTAGGCCGCGACGGCGGCCCGGCTCCGGACGAACGCCTGAACGCAGGCCTCCACGTCTTCGGCGCTGTGCGCGGCGGAGAGCTGGACGCGGATGCGGGCCGCGCCCTTGGGCACCACCGGGTAGCTGAATGCCGTGACAAAGACGCCGTTGTGGAGCATAGCGTCGGCCACCTTGGCCGCCATGACGGCGTGGCCGAACATGACCGGAACAATCGCGTGTTCACCGGGGAGAAGTTCGAAGCCTTCCTCGCTCATGCGGTTGCGGAACAGTTCCGCGTTGGCGAAGAGCTTGGTGCGCAGTTCGCCGGAGTTCTCCACGAGGTCCAGGGCCTTGAGCGTGGCCGCGACGATGGCCGGGGCCAGCGAGTTGGAGAACAGGTAAGGGCGGGCCTTCTGGCGGAGCATGGCGATGACCTCGCGGCGCCCGGAGACGTAGCCGCCGGAGGCGCCGCCGAGGGCTTTGCCGAAGGTTCCCGTGTAGATGTCCACGCGGTCCGAGACGCCGGCGTGTTCGGGGGTGCCCGCGCCGGAGGCGCCCATGAAGCCCACCGCGTGGGAGTCGTCCACCATGACCATGGCGTCGTACTTTTCGGCGAGGTCGCAGATCGCTTCGAGCGGGGCCAGGAAGCCGTCCATCGAGAAGACGCCGTCCGTGACGATGATCTTGCGGCGGGCCGGGTTCTCCTGCGTGGTGGCCTCGATCAGCTTCGATTCGAGGTCCGCCATGTCCTGGTTGGCGTAGCGGAAGCGCTGGGCCTTGCAGAGCCGGATGCCATCGATGATGGACGCGTGGTTCAGGGCGTCGGAGATGACGGCGTCCTCCGGGCCGAAGAGGGATTCGAAGACGCCGCCGTTGGCGTCGAAGCAGCTGGAGAACAGGATGGTGTCCTCGGTTCCGAGGAACGTCGAGACGCGCTTTTCCAGGGCCAGGTGCAGGTCCTGGGTGCCGCAGATGAAGCGGACGCTGGCCATGCCGAAGCCGCGCTCGTCCATCGCGGCCTTGGCGGCGGCGATGATCTCCGGGTGGTCCGCGAGGCCGAGATAGTTGTTGGCGCAGAAGTTCAGGACGTCCGCGCTGGACTCCCCGATCTGCCCGGCCTTGATGTGGTTGGCCTGCGGCGAGTCGATGTGACGCTCGGTCTTGAACAGTCCGGCGCTGCGGATCTCGTCGAGTTCGTGCTGCAGCTGGTCCTTGATGGTCGAATACATAGGTTGGCTCCTCAGCTGGTTGGATGCGGGGGCGAAATGCTGGTTCGGAAAGGGGGCCTGGAAAGAGGCGGCCTGGAGAAGGCGGCCTAGAAGACGGTCCAGTCGAGGACCACTTTGCCCCCGACGCCGGCGCGGGCAACCTCGAAGCCTTTTTCCCAGTCGGTGGCGGGCAGAGAGTCGGTGACGACGGCCGAAATGTTGGCGTGCAGGACCGGGTTGGAGGAGAGCATGGCGCTCATCGCGTACCAGGTCTCGAACATTTCGCGGCCGTAGATGCCCTTCATGGTCAGCATGTGCGTGACCACCTTGCCCCAGTCGATGTCGATGGACTGGCTGGGCAGTCCCAGCATTGCGATCCGGCCGCCGTGGTTCATGTTGTCGATCATCTCAGGCAGCGCGGTGGGGTGTCCCGACATTTCCATGCCGATGTCAAAGCCTTCGCGCATCCCAAGTTCGCGCTGGGCGTCCTTGACCCGCATTTTCGAGACGTCGATCGCGAGGTCGACGCCGAGCTTCCGGGCCAGTTCCAGCCGGGGAGCGGAAATGTCGGTGATGGCGATCTTGCGGGCGCCGGCGTGCCGGGCGACGGCGATGGCCATGAGCCCGATGGGCCCGGCGCCGGTGATCAGGACGTCCTCGCCGACCAGCGGGAAGCTCAGGGCGGTGTGGACGGCGTTGCCGAAGGGGTCGAAGATGGCGCCCAGTTCCGGGGTGACGGAGGGATCCTGGTGGACCCAGACGTTGGTCTCGGGGATCACCACGTACTCGGCGAAGGCGCCGTCGCGCTGGACGCCGACGCTGACGGTGTTGATGCACATCTGCTTGCGGCCGGCGCGGCAGTTGCGGCAGATGCCGCACACGATGTGGCCCTCGCCGGAGACCCGGTCCCCCACTTTGACGTCCAGGACGTCCTCGCCGATCTCCACGACTTCGCCGTAGAACTCGTGGCCGGCGATCAACGGGGCGTTGATGATGCCCTGCGCCCAGGCGTCCCACGACTGGATGTGCAGGTCCGTGCCGCAGATGCCGGTGGTCATGACCCGGATCTTGACGTCACCCGGGCCTGCCTCGGGCTCCGGGCGGTCGACGAGTTCGAATCCTGCGTGGGCACCGGCCTTGTAGAGAGCCTTCATGGACTTTCCTAACTGTGTTTTGCTCCGCGTGTATTGCCCCGCGCGGTCTATTCCGCCGTGCGGCGCGGGCATGTGGGACAACTCACCCCATTAGACCCACCGAAAAAGCATTAGCACAACCGAATTCTTCTCAATCGACGATTTAGAAATAGCTGTTGCATAGAATGGCTGGCATGGAAATCCACCAGCTGGAGATGTTGCGTGAGCTCGGCGCCCTGGGCAGCGTCAAGGCCGTCGCCGAAACCCTCCTCGTGACGCCCTCGGCCGTGTCCCAGCAGCTGGCCGCGCTGCAGAAGACCGTGGAGGTTCCGCTGACCCGCAAGGAAGGCCGGAACCTGGTGCTGACGGAGGCCGGACAGGTGCTCGCGGACGCCGGGGCCGCCGTCGTGAGCGCGATGGCGGATGCGAAGATGGCGATCGGCGCCTATCACGGCTCGCCCGTCGCGCCGGTGACGCTTAGCGGTTTCCACAGCGCCGGTCAGGCGCTCTTCGCGCCGCTGGCCCGGCTCCTGGACACACCTGGACAGCCGCGGATCCTGCTCTCGGACGAGGACGTGGCCCAGCAGGATTTCCCGGCCCTGACGGCCCGCTATGACCTTGTGCTGGCGCACCGGATGGATCACAGCCCGCGGTGGCCCGAGGAGCGCGTCGCGGTGATCCCGCTCGCGCATGAGCCGCTGGACGTCGCGCTGCCGGCCGGGCACCGGCTGGCCGGCCAGCGCGCGGTGACGGCGGACGACGTCGTGGGCGAACCGTGGGTGACCAGCCGCGCCGGCTACTCCCCCGCCGACGTGCTGTCCGCCGTCGCGGCCGTCTCCAGCCGGGAGCTGAACATTGTGCACCGGATCAACGACTATTCGACCGTGGCGGCTCTCGTCGCGGCCGGCGGGGTGATCGGCCTCTTGCCCCGGTATACGGCGCGGCCCGTGCTGAATCCGGGCATCGTGCTGCGGCCGCTGGAAGGCATCAGCACCCGGCGCAGGATCGATGTCCTGGCCAGGCCGGAGAACCTTAAACGCACTTCGGTCATGATGGTCTGCGAAGCACTGCAGACCATCATGACCGAATTGGTGGAGCGTTAGGGTTTTGGCCCCTTAGCCTTCGACGCCGAGGCGCTGAAGGATCAGTGCGCGGACGCGGCCGGCGTCGGCCTGCCCGCGGGTGGCCTTCATGACGCCGCCGACGATCGCACCGATCGCCTGGACCTTACCGCCGCGGATCTTGTCCGCGACGTCGGGCTGCGCGGCGAGGGCCGCGTCTATGGCTTCGAGCAGGGGGCCGTCGTCGGAGACCACGGCGAGGCCGCGCTTTTCAACGATCTCCGCCGGGGTGCCTTCGCCGGCAAGCACGCCGTCCAGGACCTCGGAGGCCATCTTGTTGTTGATCTTGCCCTCTTCCACCATCTTGTTCAGTTCCACGATGGTGGCCGGGTTGACGCCGAGCTGGCCGGGATCGACGTCGGCGTTCTTGGCGCGCCCCACGATCTCGCCCATCCACCACTTGCGGGCCACCGTGGGGGTGGCGCCGGCGGCGATGGTTTCCTCGATCTCGTCCATGACGCCGGCGTTGACGACGTCGCGGAACTCCAGGTCGGAGTAGCCCCAGTCGGCCTGCAGGCGCTTGCGGCGGGCGGCCGGCGGCTCGGGCAGGGTGGCGCGCAACTCCTCGACCCACTCGCGGGACGCGGTGATCGGGACGAGGTCCGGTTCCGGGAAGTAGCGGTAGTCGTCGGCGTCGGACTTGGCCCGGCCCGAGGTCGTGGTCCGGGTGTCCTCGTGCCAGTGCCGGGTTTCCTGGATGACCGGCTCGCCGGAATCCAAGACGGCGGCGTGGCGCTGGATCTCGTAGCGGACGGCGTGTTCGACGGCGCGCAGGGAGTTGACGTTCTTGGTCTCGGAGCGGATGCCGAATCGTTCGCGGCCGTGCGGGCGCAGCGAAACGTTGGCGTCGCAGCGGACGTTGCCGCGTTCCATCTTGGCGTCCGAGACACCCAGGTTCTTGACGATCTCGCGGACGGCGGCAACGTATGCCTTGGCGAGTTCGGGCGCGCGGCTGCCCGCGCCCTCGATCGGCTTGGTGACGATCTCCACGAGGGGCACACCGGAGCGGTTGTAGTCCACCAGGGAGTAGTCCGCGCCCTGGATGCGGCCGGTGGCGCCGCCCATGTGGGTCAGCTTGCCGGCGTCCTCTTCCATGTGGGCACGCTCGATTTCGACGCGGAACACGGTGCCGTCGGCGAGCTCGATGTCCAGGTAGCCGTCGTACGCGATGGGCTCGTCGTACTGGGAGGTCTGGAAGTTCTTCGGAGTGTCCGGGTAGAAGTAGTTCTTCCGGGCGAAGCGGCAGGTCTCGGCGATCTTGCAGTTCAGCGCGAGGCCGATCTTGATCGAGGATTCGATCGCGGTCTTGTTGACCACGGGCAGGACGCCGGGCATGCCGAGGTCCACTTCGTTGACGTTGGTGTTGGGCTCGTCGCCGAAAACGTTGGGCGCGGAGGAGAACATCTTGGTCTTGGTGTTGAGTTCGACGTGGACTTCGAACCCCAGGACGGGATCGTACTTCTCCATGGCCTCTTCGAAGCTCAGGGTTGCGTCAGTCATTAGTGTGAACCTCCGTGGCTCGCGGGGGCGCCAGCAGCAACCGCCGGTGCTGAATCAGTCGGTGAAGGGGCCGTCAGTGAGGGGGCGCGGTCCAGGAGCGGGCCGCCCCACTGCGCCTCGAGCAGGGACTCCAACACGGCGCCGACACGGTACAGCCGGGCGTCCTGGCGGGCCGGGGCCAGCAGCTGGATGCCGACCGGCAGTCCGTCCTCGTCGGCCAGACCGCCGGGCAGGGAGAGCCCGGGGACGCCGGCCATGTTGGCGGGGATGGTGGCGACGTCGTTGAGGTACATCGCGAGCGGGTCGTTGAGCTTCTCGCCCAGTTTGAAGGCCGTGGTGGGGGCCGTCGGGGAAATCAGCACGTCCACCTTGGCGAACGCGGCCTCGAAGTCGCGCTGGATCAGGGTGCGAACCTTCTGGGCCGAGCCGTAGTAGGCGTCGTAGTATCCGGCGCTCAGCGCGTAGGTGCCCAGGATGATGCGGCGCTTGACCTCGTCGCCGAAGCCGGCGGCGCGGGTGGCGCCCATGACGCGTTCGATGGTTAGCGGTCCCTCTTCGGGAAGGACGCGCAGGCCGTACCGGACGCCGTCGAACTTGGCCAGGTTGGAGGAGGCCTCGGAGGGCATGATCAGGTAGTAGGCGCCCAGGGCGTACTTGAAGTTGGGGCAGGAGACCTCGACGATCTCGGCACCGGCTCCCCTGAGCAGCTCCAGGGACTCGTTGAAGCGGTTCTCGACGCCGGCCTGGTAGCCCTCGCCGTGGAGTTCCTTGATGATGCCGATCTTCATGCCCTGGACGTTGCCGGTCCGGGCCGCGGCCACGAGGTCCTCGAGCGGGTCCGGCAGGGAGGTGGAGTCGCGGGGATCGTGGCCGCCGATCACCTGGTGCAGCAGGGCCGAGTCCAGCACGGTGCGGGAGACCGGGCCGATCTGGTCCAGCGAGGAGGCCATGGCGATGGCGCCGTAGCGGGAGACGCCGCCGTAGGTGGGCTTGACGCCGACGGTGCCGGTGACGGCGCCGGGCTGGCGGATGGATCCGCCGGTGTCCGTGCCGAGGGCCAGCGGGGCTTCGAAGGCCGCGACGGCGGCAGCCGAACCGCCGCCGGAACCGCCGGGGATGCGGTCCAGGTCCCACGGGTTGTGGGTGGGTCCGTACGCGGAGTGCTCGGTGGAGGAGCCCATGGCGAATTCGTCCAGGTTGGTCTTGCCCAGGATCGGCATCTTGGCGGCGCGCAGGCGCTCCACGACGGTGGCGTCGTAGGGGCTGTACCAGCCTTCGAGGATCTTCGAGCCGGCCGTGGTGGGCTGGCCAATGGTGACGATGAGGTCCTTGACGGCGATCGGCACGCCGGCGAGGGCGTGCAGTTCCTCGGCTGCGGCGCCTCCCGCGGCGCGGATCGCGTCCACTTCGGCTGCCACGGCAAGGGCTTCCTCCGTGTTGACGTGCAGGAAGGCGTGGACCTTGCGGTCGACGGCGGCGATCCGGTCCAGGTAGGCCTGGGTGACCTCGACGGAGGTGACTTCGCGGGCGGCCAGCTTGTCGGCGAGCGCGGCGGCGGAGAGGCGGATCAGTTCGTTGTTCTCAGTCATGGTCTTAGTCCTCATCCAGGATTGCCGGGACCTTGAAGCGGCCTTCGTACGCGTCGGGGGCACCGGAGAGGGATTGCTCGGCGGTGAACGTGTGCCCCACGACGTCCTCGCGGAACACGTTGGTCAGCGGAATCGGGTGCGACGTGGCCGGGACGTCATCACCGGCAGCTTCACTGACGGACTTCACTGATTCGACGATGACGGCGAGTTCGCCGGCCATCCTGTCGAGCTCTTCGGCACTCATCTCGATGTGCGCGAGTTGCGCGAGATGCGCGACGTCGTCGCGGTTGATCGCAGCCATGGATCTCCCCTGCAAGTAAAGGATTATTTTCCGTCCCAGTCTACGTGGGTTGAACTCCGCTTACCGCCCGCCGCGGTCTCCTTAACCGCCTCACCTTCCCGGCGCCGGGCCGGACGATCCTTTGGCTGCTCGCTCGTCCTCGCTTAGACGCAGCCGGCAGGATGTCCGTCCCACCACCGGAGTGCGCCACTCACCAACGACGGCTGCCTGGTCCGGAGAATCTCCGAACCAGGCAGCCTCGATATCGTCGTTGGGTTCCCCGCCTGCCGTGGTCCGCTGCCAGCGGCAGCGCGCGGGCATTCGGAAGCGTGCGTCTAAGCGAGGAACGAGCGAGCACGCGGAGAATGTCCGCGTTATGCCGCGGAGAGTGTCAGCCGATGCCGATGGCTCCGGTGGCTACTCCTACGCCGAGCATTACCAGGGAGATGACTGCCGTGCGCCAGAGTACTTTCTTGTGGTGGTCGCCGAGGTCCACCTTGGCCAGGGAGACCAGGAGCAGGATGGCCGGGACCAGGGGGCTCTGCAGGTGGAAGGGCTGGCCGGTGATGGAAGCACGGGCCATTTCGGCGGCGCCGATGCCGTAGTGTGCTGCCGTTTCGCTGAGGACCGGCAAGACGCCGAAGTAGAAGGCGTCATTGCTCATGAAGAACGTCATCGGGATGCTCAGGACGCCGGTGATGACGGCCATGAGCGGTCCCATGTCCGCGGGAATGATCTGCACCAGCCAGGTGGACATGGCCTTGACCATGCCGGTGCCGTTGAGGACGCCGGTCAGGACCGCGGCGGCCATGACCATGCTGACGACGGCGACGATCGACGGTGCGTGGGCGATCAGCTGGGCGCTTTGGTCCTTGACCTTGGGGAAATTGACCAGCAGGGCGATGGCCGAGCCGACCATGAACACGAACGGCAGCGGCACGAGGTCCGCGACCAGCAGGACCATGATGGCGACCGTCAGGCCCAGGTTGAACCACTGGAGCTTGGGGCGCAGGGTGGGACGGTTGGGGTCGAGTGCGGTGTCCGCCATGGCCGAGTCGCGCTCGTCCACGAGGTCCTCGGCGCGTTCCAGGACGGCGACGGAGGAACCTCCGGTTGCAGGGCTTCCGACGGCGGTAGTTCCGCCGGCGGGGCCGGTCACCTTGCGGCCGAAGCCGAAGCGGCCGGTGCCGGTGCCGCCGCGCGAGGGACCGGCGTCGGGCATCCGGGCGTCCCCGGTACCCCAGATTTCCGGGGCAACGGCGCGGAGGCGGTTGCGCTCCTGCAGGCCCAGCAGCCAGGCGAAGGCGAAAACGACCACCAGGCCGGCGATGAGGGAGGGGATCATCGGGACGAAGACCTCGGACACGCTGATCTTCAGGGCGGAGGCGGCGCGGGCCGTGGGACCGCCCCAGGGCAGGATGTTCATGGTCCCGTTGGCCAGGCCGGCCACGCAGGTCAGGACCACGGGGCTCATCTTGAGCCGCAGGTAGACCGGAAGCATCGCCGCGGTGGTGAGGATGAAGGTGGTGGAGCCGTCTCCGTCGAGGGACACCGCGGCGGCCAGGATAGCCGTGCCGAGGACCACCTTGGCGGGGTCGTTGCCCAGCTTGCGCAGGATGAACCGGACCAGCGGGTCAAAGAGGCCGACATCGATCATCAGCCCGAAGTAGATGATGGCGAACATCAGCAGCGCGGCCGTGGACGTCATGGACTTCATGGAGTCCAGCACCATGGGGCCGATACCGAGGCCCGCCCCGGCGAAAAGTCCGAAAATCGTGGGAACAATGATGAGCGCCAAAACAGGCGTCAACTTCTTCGTCATGATCAGCACCATGAATACCGCGATCATGGCGAATCCTAGTAATACCAGCACGGCCGGCTCCTTCTTCATTGAATGACACCACTCCGGTGTGATGCGCACTACAGACGTTAGAGTGGCGTCCGTCACGGCTGGGTCTTTGGCTCAATTGATTGGCATACTGCTTGTTGGATGCATTTTGCGCATTTTGCGCATTTTGCTCACGATCTCAACCAGTCCGTACGAACCCCAGGCAGGAGCCCGATGAAGCGCCGCACAGCCCTGCCCGCCCTGCGCTTTTCCACCCAGACGCTGCTCCTGCAGCTCGGCGTCGTGGCGCTGGTGGTGCTCCTGAGCAGCGCCGTCCATGCCTGGCTCACCTACGACCGGCTGGGGCGCGAGGCCGAGAACCAGGCGCTGACCCTGGCCCGGACCGTCGCTTCGGACCCGACCGTGCGGGCAGAGGTCCAGTCCATCAGCGCCCTTCCCGCTGCTCCCCCGGCGGCCGAGCTGCTGGCCGGGCCGCTCATGGCTGCCGCGGAGGGTGCCCGCACCCGCACCGGGGCGCTGTTCGTGGTCATTACGGACGAGACCGGCATACGCCTGGCGCACCCGGATGCGGAGCGGCTGGGCGAGAAAGTGAGCACCGACCCCTCCGAAGCCCTGGCCGGCAAGGAGGTCACCACCCGGAACACGGGCACGCTGGGGCCCTCCGCCGGCGCCAAAGTCCCGGTGTTCGCCCCGGAGTCCACGGCAGTGGTGGGTGAGGTGAGCGTGGGCTACTCGACGGAAACGATCAGCCAGAGCCTGGCCAGGGACATCGCTCCCATCGCCGCCACGGCCGCCGGGGCACTGCTCGCCGGGGTACTGGCGTCCTTCCTGCTCCGGCGCCGGCTTCAGCGGCTCACGCTCGGGCTGGAGCCTGAGGAAATCAGCACCCTCGTACACGACCAGGTGGCGGTACTGCAGGGGGTCGACGACGGCGTGATCGGCATTGCGGCCGACGGCCGGGTCAGTGTTTTCAACGCCGCCGCCCAGCGGCTGCTCGGTGTTCCCGACCTCGCCGGCACCGCCTGGGGCACCGCGCCGGTGCCGGCCCAGCTGAAGGCCCTGACCCGGGCCGACGCGGCCGAGGGCGACGCCGTGGAACTCGTGGCCGGCGACCGGGTACTGGTGGCCAGCGCGCGCAAGGCCCTGCATGGTCGTGAGGACCTGGGCTGGGTGGTGATGCTGCGGGACCGGACCGAACTGCAGCAGCTGACCCGGCAGCTCGACGCAGTCGGCACGATGTCCGCGGCCCTGCGGGCGCAGCGCCACGAGTTCGCCAACCAGCTGCACACTATCGCCGGCTTCATGAGCATCGGCAAGCCCCAGCAGGCCCAGGATTATCTGGCCAGGCTGGCAGCCACCGGGCCGCTGACATTCCCGGTGGACCAGGCCGAGCTGCTCCAGGACCCGTATCTGCAGGCCTTCCTCGGCGCCAAGGGCGTTGAGGCGGACGAGCGCGGCGTGAGCCTTCGCCTCGGCCCGGAATCCGTGGTCCGCGGCCGCGTCACTGAGCCGCAGGATGTCACCACCGTCCTGGGGAACCTGATCGACAACGCCATGAATGCCGCCGTCGCCGGTTCCGCGTCCGAGCGCTGGGTGGAAGTGGAAGTGCTGGACGAACCGGGGGTCAACGGCGGCGCCGGCACCCTGCACATTGTCGTCGCGGATTCCGGCGACGGCCTGGGACCCGGGGTTGCAGCCGCAGGGTCCGAGGCCGTGTTCACGGAAGGCTATACGACGTCGGAACGGCCGGCGCGGGCGGGCGCAGGGCAGGGGCTGGGGCTGGCGTTGTCCCGGCAGTTCGCGCGCCGGCGCGGCGGCGACGTCCGGGTGCTGGACCCCGGCTCCCCCGGCGGCCCGGGCGCCGTGTTCGTCGCCACCCTGCCCGGGACAACAGAACCAACCGGAAAGGACACCGATGTCTGAGGATTTCAGGGTGCTGATAGTCGACGATGATTTCCACGTCGCCAAGCTGCACGCCGCCTATGTGGATTCCGTGGCCGGTTTCCTCGCGCTGCCCCCGGCCGGTTCGGCGTCGCAGGCGCTGCAGGCCATCCACAGCCTGCGCCCGGACCTTGTGCTGCTGGATGTCTACCTGCCGGATGCTTCCGGGCTGGACCTGTTGCACCAGCTGGACGTGGACACCGTGATCCTCAGCGCGGCCTCGGACACGGCTTCGCTCCGGCTCGCATTCCGCCGCGGCGCCCTAGGCTACCTGCTCAAGCCCTTCACGGCCGAAGCCCTGTCCCAGCAGCTGCGCTCCTATGCCCGTTACCGCCGTATCCTGGCCCAGCCGGGATCCGTCAACCAGGAGACGGTGGACCGCGCCAAGCGGGCCTTGATCGCGGGCGACGTCGCCCCCTCCGCGCGGCCCCGGTCCGCCACCGAGGCCGCGGTGCTCGAATCCCTGGTTCCCGGAGAGCAGTATTCGGCCGCCGACGTCGCTGCCCGGGTGGGGGTGTCACGGGCGACCGCCCAGCGGTACCTGTCCTCGCTCGCGGACGACGGCGCCGTCGACATCCAGCTGCGCTACGGCACCACCGGGCGGCCCGAGCACCGCTACGGACTCCCCGCCGGAACCGGCCTCTAGGCCTCCGCAAAGCAACGCGGGGTTATCTACGGCCCATCAGGACTGCCGCGATGGACCGTAAGTGCCCGCGTCGGTTCTAGCCGGTGTCCGCCCGGCCCCGTTCTGCGGCCGCTTGTTCCGCCTCGACTGCCCTGTGGATGTTGCCGTGGATCTTGTCCGCCCCGATGAGTTCGATCACGCCGTCGCGTTCGAGGATGGCCCGTACCGCCGGCTTCAGGCGGGTGAGGCGCAGGTTGACGCCGGCGTCCCGGGCCAGGGTCACGACGTCCGCCATCTTTGCCGCGCCTTGGGAATCTACGAAGTTGATCCCCCCGCAGTCGATCACGATCCCGGTCAGTTCCGGTTTTGCATGGATGACGTCGCGCAGGCGATCCTCCAGGGCGTCGGCGGTGGCGAAGAACAGGCCGCCGTCGAACCGGATCACGGCCACGCCGGGGAGGATCTCGTCGCCGGGGTGCCCGTCGGCTTCGCGGAAGACCTGCGTGCCCGGTTCGCGGCCAAGAGACGGCATCGCCGGGTGGGTGGCCACCGCGACCAGCCAGATCAGCGAGAGTCCGATGCCGATGATGACTCCCGCGAGTACGCCGAACACCAGGGTTCCGAGGATCGCAGCGACCGCGATCCAGAAGTCCACCTTTTGTACCCGGGCCAGCCGCCGCATCTCCGGCACGTTCATCATGCCCATGACGACGGCCTCGATGATCAGAGCCGCCAGCACGGGCTTGGGCAGGTTGGAAAAGAGCGGCGCCAGGAACAGCAGTGTAAGCAGGACCGTGACACCCGAGGTGAGGGAGGCGAGCCCGGTCTTCGCCCCGGAGTGGTCGTTCAGCGAGCTCGCTGAGAGGCTTGTCGAGACCGGCATCCCCTGGAACACGCCCGCGGCCAGGTTGGAGAGGGACTGCGCCGTCGATTCCTGGTTGATGTCGATCTGGTAGCGGTGTTTGGCGGCGAACGCGCGCGCATCGCCCGCGGTCTGGGAGAAGCCGATCAGGACCAACGCCACGGCGGCGACCGCGACCGTGCCCGCGTGGTCCCACATGAGCTGGCCGTCCGGGATCTTCAGCGCCGGCAGCCCCCGGGGGACGTCACCCACCAGCGCCACGCCCTTGGCGCCGAGATCAAACAATGCCGCCGCGAGCAGTCCGCCCACCACGAGCACGAGGGCGCCGGGGACCTTGGGAGCGATTGCCTTGAGCCCAAAGACGACGGCCAGCGCGATCACGCCGACGATCACCGTCGCCCGGTGCGCCTCGCCGAGCGTCCCCAGCCAGGACCACAGTTCCTGGATCGGATTGGAGCCGGTGACCTCGGTCCCGGTGAGCTTGGGGAGCTCCCCGATCACGACGTCGATCGCCGCACCGAAGAGGAAGCCTGTGACCACGGCACGGGAGAGGAACTGCGCGATCCAGCCCATCTTGAGGACGGCAAGGAGCAGGAACAGGACCCCTGAGGCAAGGGTGATACCGGCGACGAACGAGGCGATATCGACGTCGTTGGTAATGCCTGCCGCGAGCACGGCGCTCGCGGCCACCGCCGCCAGACCCGAGCTGGGACCCATCGAAATTTGCCGGCAGCTGCCGAAGATCCCGTACATGAGCGCGCCCGCGGCAGCCGCATACAGGCCGTTCTGCAGCGGAATCCCCGCGATGCCGGCGTACCCCAGGTTCTTCGGGACAATCAGGGCGGCGACGGTGACGCCGGCGATCAGATCGCCACGCAGCCATGCCCGGTCATAGGAACGGAGCTGGCCTAAAATGGGGACCCGGCTGGGGCCCTGTCCGTGCGCCCTGGTCATGCGCCAGTCTTACCCCAAGTCCGGCCGTTCCGCCAGAGTCCCGCCCGGCCCGGGCTCGAGCGCTTCTAGCTGGCGCTCTTCTGGGCGACGAGTTCGATCTCGACGAGCATCTTCGGGTCCAGGAACGGCAGCACATGGACCAGGGAGAGCGTCGGGCGGATGTCGCCGAAGACCTCGCCGTGGGCGCGGCCGGCCTCTTCCCACTTGCTGATGTCCGTCAGGTACAGCTTGGACTGCACCACGTCTTCGAAGGCGAAGCCGGCCTCGGCCAGCACTGCCCCGAGCTTCTGCAGGATGTAGCTGGTCTGGGTGTAGAAGTCCTCGCCCACTATGCCGTCCTCGCCGCTCGCGGCGGTGGCGGAGATGTAGAGGGTGTTGTCCACCTGGACGGCCCGGGAATAGCCGAGCGTCTGTTCCCAGGTGGAGCCGGTGCCGAAGGTTTTGCGCATGGGGTGCCTTTCGCAGTTGCCGCAGGGATCGGCACAACTCTAGGGCGGATGGCCGGCAGGCCGATAAAACGCGCGCTTTTGTGTCAGAGGGCCTGGCGGTAGACGAGCAGTTTGATGTCCGTGCCCGGCACCAGCCAGTCACGGTCCGGTGCCCGGACGAAGCCGGTCTTGCGGTAGAGGCCGTGGGCGCTTTCCCAGCTGATGCCCGTAGTGAGGGCCACTGCGTGGATTCCCGGCAGGGACCTGGCGTGTTCGATGATGGCCTGGACCATGGCCTTGCCGGCGCCGCTGCGCTGGACAGCCGGGTCCACCACGAGCATGCGGAACTCAAGCTCGTCGCTCCGGGCGATGTCCGCATAGGGTTCCCCCGCGACCGCCAGTGTCACGGATCCGAGGATGCGGCCGTCGCGCTCGGCCACCCAGATCGTCGCGTCCGCCGCCCGCGTGGTGACGTCCTGGATCTGCCGCATGTAGGGGTGGTCGGCGCTCTCAAAGTAGCCCGCCGCCAAGTAGGCGTCCCGGGTGATGCGCGCTATGGCGTCGAAGTCGGCCGGAACGGCGGGGCGAATGAGGATCTGCGAAGGCACCTGTCAATGGTACGGGTGGCCGACACCGGCTACGTGCGCAAGGGCTGTTTCCGTGACTGAACTATCACTATTGCCGGGACCCGGCGTGAGGAGCACCCGTCAGAGCGGAAACTTACCGGAGAGTTCCAGCGAACCGGCGCACGTCCAGGCTGCCAGACGCTCGTCGTCGGACGGCCCGCCGGCCAGCGGGCTGGTGAGCCGAGGCCGCCGCACCCAGCAGCCGGCCTCCTCCGCGATCAGCGCACCGGCGGCGAAGTCGTGCTCGTTGAGCCCGCGTTCGCCGTAGGCGTCGTGGGTGCCGTCCGCCACGAGGCACAGGTCCAGCGCCGCCGAGCCCAGGCGGCGCATGTCCGCGAAGCCGTCCATCAGGCCGCCCAGGCCGCCGGCCTGTTCGGCCCGGACCCCGGCATCGTAGCTGAAGCCCGTCGCCAGGATCTGTCCGGTGCGCCCGGGGACGGGACCGAGCAGAGCCGTCAGCCGGCCCTGCTCCTCGAGCCAGGCCCCCTCGCCCCGGGAGGCGAAGTAGGTGCGGCCCAGCGCCGGGGCGCTGACGACGCCGGCCAGCCAGACGCCGTCGGGGTCGGCCACCGCCACGGAGGTGGCGTAGTAGACGATGTTGCGGATGAAATTAGTGGTGCCGTCGAGGGGATCGATGGACCAGCGGTAGCCGCTGGGCTCCGTCGGCAGGACCGTCCCGCCCTCCTCCCCCGTGATGATGTCGTGCGGCCGGGCGGCGGTGATGACGTCCCGGACGGCGGCTTCGGCGGCGAGATCGAAGGCCGTCACCCAGTCTCCCGAGTCGCCCTTGTTGCTGACGTCGAGGGCGGCGGCCTTCCGGGTGGCCAGGACCGCGGCACCCGCGGCTGCGGCCGATTTGGCCAGTTCCAGCAGCGCCGCCGTGCCGGGCTCGGCATCGGGCGGGACGGAGGGGTGGGAGCTCATTGAGCCGCCGCCGAGTCGAAGCCGGGGGTGTCGCCGTCGTCGTCTTCCGAGTCAAGGTCCGGGTCAAGCTCCGGATCCGTGTCGCTGTCGGCCGCACCGGCCGGGCCGTTGGCCAGCAGTGCCCGGAAGCCGTCCTCGTCCAGGACCGGGACACCGAGCTGTTCTGCCTTGTCCAGTTTGGTGCCTGCGTTATCGCCAGCCACCACGTAGCTGGTGTTCTTGGAGACCGAGCCGGCCGCCTTGCCGCCACGGATCAGGATGGCCTCCTTGGCCTCGTCACGGCTGAAACCCTCGAGGCTTCCGGTGACCACGACGGTCAGCCCCTCCAGGGTCCGGGGTGTGGACTCGTCGCGCTCGTCGGCCATCCGGACACCGGCGGCGGCCCAGCGGTCCACGATGTCGCGGTGCCAGTCCTCGGCGAACCATTCCGTCAACGCCTGGGCAATCACCGGGCCCACGCCGTCCACGCTGGCGAGCTCTTCCTCGGAGGCCTGCCGGATGGCGTCCATGCTGCCGAACGCGGTGGCGAGGGCGCGGGAGGCGCGCGGGCCGACGTGCCTTATGGACAGCGCCACCAGGACACGCCACAGCGGCTGGGACTTGGCCTTCTCAAGTTCGCGGAAGAGCTTGTCCGTGGTGGCCGTGGGCTTGGACGGGGTCTTGGTGGTGGCCTTGGTATAGAAGTAGGGCACGAGTTCGAATTCGCCGGTGGCCACGCCTTTGGAGCGCTTCTCCCGGCGGACGCGGACGTCCGCGAGCTGCTCCGGGGTGAGCTCGAACAGTGTCGCCTCGGTGGTCAGCGGCGGCGTTTCGGGCTCGGCGGGCTGGGTCAGGGCGATCGCGGCTTCCCAGCCGAGGGCCTCGATGTCGAAGGCGCCGCGGCCGGCGAGGTGGAAGACGCGTTCACGCAGCTGCGCCGGGCAGGATCGGGAGTTGGGGCAGCGGATGTCCACGTCCCCTTCCTTCCCGGGGGCCAGCGGCGTGCCGCAGGCCGGGCATTCGGTGGGCATTATGAAGTCGCGGACGGGCGGGTCCTGCTGGTCGCGGAGCGCCAAGACCGGGCCCACAATTTCCGGGATGACGTCTCCGGCCTTGCGCAGCACCACGATGTCGCCGATCTTAACGCCTTTGGTCTTGACCACTTCCTGGTTGTGCAGGGTGGCCATTTCCACGGTAGAGCCGGCGACCTTGACCGGTTCCATGATCCCGTAGGGGGTGACCCGGCCGGTGCGGCCGACGTTGACGGCGATGTCCAGCAGCTTGGTGTGCACTTCCTCCGGCGGGTATTTGTATGCCACGGCCCAGCGCGGCACGCGGGAGGTGTAGCCCAGGGCGCGCTGCGTGGCGAAGTCGTCCACCTTGACCACAATGCCGTCGATCTCGTGCGTCAGGCTATGCCGTTTGTCCCCGTAGCGCTTGATGAAGTCCAGCACGTCCTGCAGCCCGGCGAGGACCTCGAAGTACGGGCTGGTGGGCAGGCCCCATTCGGCCAACTGGCGGTAGGAGTCTGACTGGCTGACCGTCTGGAGTCCCTCTCGGGCGCCGATGCCGTGGACGTACATCCGCAGCGGCCGTTTGGCGGTTTCCGCCGGGTCCTTCTGCCGCAGCGAACCGGCGGCGGCGTTGCGCGGGTTGGCCAGCGGCGCCTTGCCGGCCTCGATCAGGGCCTCGTTGAACTCCGCGAACGCCTTGGACGGGATAAAGACCTCGCCGCGGACTTCCATTTCCGCCGGGAAGCCCGTGCCGCTGAGCTGCTGCGGGATTTCCTTGATGGTCAGGACGTTGTGCGTGATGTCCTCGCCGGTGGTGCCGTCGCCGCGGGTGGCGGCCCGGACCAGCACGCCGTCGCGGTAAAGCAGGTTGACGGCCAGGCCGTCGATCTTCAGTTCGGTGAGCCACGCCGGCGGGTTGCCGCCGTTGCCGATCTTGGCGACGGACGCCTCGGCCTTGGCAATCCAGGCCTCAAGCTCCTCGAGGGAAAAGACGTCTTCCAGGCTGTACATGCGCTGCAGGTGTTCGACGGCGGCAAACGCGGCGGACACCTCGCCGCCCACTTCCTGCGTGGGCGAATCGTTGGCCACAAGCTCCGGATGCATGGCCTCGAGGGTTTCCAGCCGCCGGTAGAGCTCGTCAAACTCGGCGTCGGAGATGATCGGCGCGTCCTCCTGGTAGTACGCAAAACGATGTTTGCGGACCTCCTCCACGAGGTCTTCGTACTCCGCGCGGACATCCCCGGACGGGACCTGCTCCCCCGCGGGGCGTTCAGGATCCGTGACGTGCCCCTGGGCTTCGTCGGCTGCTTTTTCAGTCTCTGCTGCGGTCTTTCCTGTGCTCACAGACCTATCCTGCCCTAGATCATTGCCATTGTCCGATCAGCAGGCTGTCCGGCCGGCAGCCCGCCGGTCAGACGGGCGTATCCCCGACGGCGGTCCGGGCATCGACCACAATCGCGGTGACGTTGTCCCGTCCGCCGCTCCGCAGGGCGGCCTGGATCAGTTCGTCGACCGCCGCCTGGGGGTCCGGCTCGGATCCAAGGATGCCGGCAATCCGCTCGTCGCTCAGTTCCCCGTTGAGCCCGTCCGAGCACACCAGCATCCGGTCACCGTCCTCGAGCGGTATCAGCCAGTAGTCGGCCTCGGATTCGTCTCCCGTGCCCAGCGCGCGCGTCACCACATGCCGGCGCGGATGGACGGCGGCCTCGGCTTCGGTGATCTGGCCGGCGGCCACCAGTTCCTGCACTTCAGAGTGGTCCACACTGACTTGGGTGAGGCCACCGTGGCTGAACCGGTAGGTGCGGGAATCGCCGATGTTCAGGACCAGCCAGTACGGGCCGTCCGGCTGCTCCACCACTATGACGCCGGAGAGCGTGGTTCCGGCGCGGGAGTCCGTGGCCTGGCGGATGCCCTCGTCAGCTATGAGCAGATAGTCCTGGACGAGGCCTGCCGTTGCGTCCCGGCTGCCGGTCTTCACCTGCGGAAGCTCCGCCAGGGTGCGCACGCAAATGCTGCTGGCGACTTCGCCTGCCTCGTGGCCGCCCATGCCGTCGGCCACCGCGAAGACGGGCTCGGCGGCAATGAAGGAGTCCTCGTTCATCTCACGGCGCAGGCCCCGGTCCGTGCCGCAGCCCCAGCGCAGGCGCGGTCCCCGCGCCCCGTCCGAAGCGGGAAGCGGGGCGTCTGAGGTAGGGTTCATGGCCGTCCTAGCTGAAGTGGTGCTCGCGAAAGTTGGCGGCGGTCACACACCCGGCCGGGTGGCAGCTGCCGGTCCGACTATTGCATATGCGCCGCACAACTGAGAAGCCCGTGCCCTTAGTCCTGCGCGTGGCGGGTGATTAGCGCTGCGCTTAGTCCTGCGTTCAGTCCAGGACGAGGCCGCGGCCGCTGCCGGGCTGCAGCTGTACCGGGTGGATTTCGCCGAAGCCGCGGACGTCCTCGGCCGCGCGGGGCACCAGGACGAAGCGTTCGTCGTCCTCCAGGGCGGCCGCGGTCATGGAATCCACCAGCACGGTGCCGGGATCTGCGAGGGCGGTCAGGCGGGCGGCGAGGTTGACGGTGGGTCCGTAGATGTCCCCCAGGCGGGACAGGATTCGGCCCCAGACCATCGCCACGCGGGCCTGCGGCAGGATCTCGTCCTCCGTGAAGGCCCGGGACAGGGCCAGCGAAATCTCGGCGCCGGCCGCTGGTGTTTCGGCGATGTAGAGGACTTCGTCGCCCACCGTCTTGACCAGCCGGCCGCCGCCGACGGAGATGATCTCGGCGCATTTGTTCTCGAAGCGCTGCACCAGCTGGGCGAGCGTCTTCTCATTCATCCGCCGGGACAGGCTGGTGTAGGACACCAGGTCCGCGAAGCCTACGGCCCGCGCCAGGGGCAGCGGCGCGTCGTCCTCGTCGCCTTCGCGGCCCTCTTCGCTGGACTGCAGCCCGGCTTCGGCCCGGACGGCCAGGCGCTGGACGCCGGCGTTGAGCTGGCGGCGCCAGGAGTAAACGAGCATCTCCTCAAGGGCGTCAATGAGGTTCGGCAGCTCGCTGACAAGGCGCTTGCGGGCCACGGCATCCGGCACTCCCTGCTTCTGGACCATGTCCTCGACGAGGGCCTCGATCTGCCACACCACCATCCGGTCCGTCATCTGGCCGATGGCCCGCGTGATGGAAATGGCGGCTTCCTCCGTGAGCTTGCCGGCACGCACCAGGTCCACGATCGTGGACAGGGCGGACTGGTCGCGTTCGGTGAACGCGACGTCTTCATCACCGAGGTTGGGAAAGCCGAGGGCGCGCCAGAGTTTCCGGGCGGACAGCAGCGAAAGCCCGGCACCGGCGGCGACTTCACGGCGTTTGAGCTTGCGTTCGCCGCCCAGCAGACGGGCTTCGAGGGCCTTGGCGGCGAGCCGTTCGGCGGACATGGTTCCGGTGGGCGGAGCGACGGGTTCAGCGGCATCGGCCGCGGCCGGTTCGGCGGCCGGGTCAACGTGCGCGCTGGCGTCGGCGGGCTCTACGACGGCGGGAGCGTCGTCGATGCCGGCGGCACCGGGTCCGGAGCCGCCGTCGTGGGTGGCCTCAGGCGTTGACGCCGGGGTGACGGCTGCCGGCTCCGAGATGGCGTCTTCGGGTTCCCGGGGCAAATCCGGGGCGGCGAGGTCGGTGTCCTGGTGGACGTTCTCAGCGTTCATCTCTTCCACCTTCTCTCATCTCCCACGGCAAGTCCTCGCCCGGGTTGTTCGTCGTGCCCTCGGCCCCGAAGGCGTCGCCCCTGGGGAGATCGCCGATGGCGTCAAGAATGAAGTTTCGGAATGTCGCGACCTCTGGAACGTCGGGAACCTTGGTTCCCAAGGGGTACCCGGTCTCCAAGGATATATTCCCGGAGCGCAATAGGCGCTGCAACAACGATTGCTCAATGGCCACATGGCGGACTGCGGCGAGCGGGATCTGCTGATCGCGCCGCCGTAACATGCCGTAGCGGGTAACTAAGCGCTGGCTGGTCAGGATGTAGCGCGTGGCCTGCCATGTGATGACCCGCGGGAGGCAATAACCGAGCAGGACCCACGCCGCCAGCCCCAGGCACACGGCGATCAGCCAGGGCGTCCATTCCTGGGGGATGAGGGGCACAAGCTTCGCCGGGCCGCCCTTGACGACCCAGGCGCAGGCGTACGCGGCCAGTGCCGGCACCACAACGAACAACAGCGCCGGGACAATCAGCATCCTGGGCTGGGGCCGGGTTACAACAATCACTTGCTCACCCGGCAGGAGCACTTTACGCATAACCGCTTTCTGCTCCGCCGCGGCCGCCTCCACCCTGTCCGTCTGCTGCCGCCGGGTTCCACGGCCTCAAGTGCACCACGTCCCCGGCGGTCACCACATGTTCATGGCCCGTCGCGTCAACCACCAGGAGCGAACCGTATTCGTCCAGGCGCGTGGCGTGGCCGATGATCTCGTGGTCGCCGGGCAGCTGGGCGCGGACCTGCTTGCCGAGAGTCGTCAGCAGGTGTTCCACCCTCTTGTGCAGCGAAGGGCCGCCGGCCATCCCGGCGGCGGGGTCGCCGTCGGCGTTGCAGAAGCTGCGGTACAAGGTGGCGAAGCGGGACAGATAGCTCTTCAGGAGTTCTGTCCGGTCCACCGTGTCCGGGTTCTCCAGCAGCACGGACGTGGCGGTGGGCACCGGGAGTTCCGGCTCCGTGAGGGTGACATTCAGACCGGTGCCGAGTATGACCGGCGGCGTGCCGACGCCGCCGAGCGGGCCAAGCTGGGCCAGGATTCCGGCGATCTTCTTGCCGCGCACCAGGACGTCGTTGGGCCACTTGAGTTCCGCCGGAATGCCGGCGGTTTCCGTCAGGGCTTCCCGCAGGGCAAGGGCGGCGAGCAGGGAGAGCCACGAGTAGCTGTGGGTCGGCAGCGGCCGGCCGGTCGCGTTGACCGGACGCAGCACGAGCGAGACGGAGACGGAGCTACGGGCCGGGGCCTCCCAGTGCCGGTCGAGCCGGCCGCGCGCAGCGGTCTGGTATTCGGCGGTGAGCACCGACAGGTCCGGCCAGGCGCCGGGATCCTCGGTCACGCCGCGGAGGAGATCGGCGTTGGTGGAGCCGGTGGTCTCCACCACGGTCAGGCGCGGAATCCCGTTGGCGGACAGGAAAGCCTCATCGCTGAGGGCGTTGAGGTCCAGCGGCGGACGGTCCGGGGTTTCCTGCACGGCTTCCATCCTTGAATCCTACCGAGGAAAGCGCGCCCCGGCTCCGGCCACGTTCACTCACGCACCTCCGCTGGTACTCCCCACCTTTGGCCGGCGCGCGCGGCGTGTCGGCCCGACACACCGGAGATTCCCGGCGTCGGGTCCGCAAACGAGGGGAATTTCCGCGGGGGATGCCGCCGAAAACACTCAGCAAGCTCAGAGGAAGATGTCCGGGACCAGCCTGCCCTCTGGCGCGCCGAGGCTATACGGGCTGAAGTCGGTCACGCCGGCCGCCGCGAGAACCTGCTCGTCGGTGTAGAAGTTGCCGCTCCAGCTGCCGGATTCCGGTATCGCGTTGCTGGCAGTCAGCACGGCGTGGGCCGCGTCGGCCATGATCTCCGGGCCGCGGGCGCCTTTGACGATCATGTCGCCGCCGGGCATGTTGCGGATCGCGGCGGTGTCGATCAAGGTGCAGGGCCAGAGCGAGTTGACGCTGATGCCGTCCACCTTGAGCTCCTCGGCCAGGCCCAGAGTGGTTAGGCTCATGCCGTATTTGGCCATGGTGTAGGCCAAATGCATCCCGGCCCATTTGGGGTCCAGGTTCAGCGGCGGCGAGAGCGTCAGGATCTGCCCGGCCTCTGACTCGCGCAGCGCGGGCAGAGCCAGCTTGCTCATCAGGAAGGTGCCGCGGACGTTGATGTCCTGCATGAGGTCGTAGCGCTTCATGTCCAGGGCGTCGGTCTTGGACAGGTCGATCGCCGAGGCGTTGTTGATCACGATGTCGATCCCGCCGAAGCGTTCGACGGCGGCGGCAACCGCGCCGGCGACGTCGGCGTCGTTGCGGACATCGCCCACCAGCGGCAACGCCCGACCGCCGGCGGCCTCGATCTGTTCGGCGGCGGTGTAGACGGTGCCCTCCAGCTTGGCGTGGGGCTGTCCGGTCTTGGCCATCAGGACGATGTTGGCGCCGTCCCGGGCCGCGCGGAGCGCGATGGCCAGCCCGATGCCGCGGCTGCCCCCGGAGATGAGGATGGTGCGGTCCTGAAGGGAACCGGCGGCCTGGTACGGCCCTGCAGCGGCGCCCGAAGCATCATTGCTTGAAGTCATGAGCCCACTCTAGCCGACCAATGTTACTGGCCGGTAACAAGGAGGCGCGGGAGCGTTGCGGCGCGAAAATTGTAGGTTCCCTACAGCGGCACCGGCCAATACCGTCACTAGACTTGCCAGCAGAGCCCTGCTTTTGTGGATTCCAGCCAAAGGAGCCAGCGGGCCGGGCACCGAACAACCTAGCAACAGAGCCGGAGACACTTGATGAGCCACGATCTGACCACGACTGCGGGAAAGCTTGCAGATTTCCGCGACCGCCAGGCCCGTGCCGAGCAGCCCTCCGGCCCGGAGGCAGTAGTCAAGCAGCACGCACGCGGCAAGAAAACCGCCCGCGAGCGCATCGACCTCCTGCTGGATGCCGGCTCGTTCGTCGAGTTCGACGCGTTGGCCGTGCACCGCTCCACCGCGTTCGGCATGGAGAAGAAGAAGCCGCTGGGTGACGGCCTCGTCTCCGGCTACGGCACCGTGGACGGCCGCCCGGTGGCCGTCTACAGCCAGGACTTCTCCGTCTACGGCGGCTCGCTGAGCCAGGTCAACGGCGAGAAGATCGTCAAGGTCCAGGAATTTGCACTGCGCAACGGCTGCCCGGTGGTCGGCATCCTCGACGGCGGCGGTGCCCGCATCCAGGAGGGCGTCGCCTCCCTGGCGATGTTCGCGGACATCTTCCGCAACAACGTCCACGCCTCCGGAGTGGTCCCGCAGATCTCCCTCATCATGGGCCCCTCGGCCGGCGGTGCGGCCTACTCCCCCGCTCTGACCGACTACGTGGTCATGGTGGACAAGACCTCGCACATGTTCATCACCGGCCCGGACGTCATCAAGACGGTCACGGGTGAAGACGTGGACATGGAGACCCTGGGCGGCGCGCGCCAGCACAACGCCAACACCGGCACCTCGACCTACCTGGCCTCCGACGAGGCCGACGCTGTGGAGTTCGTCCGCGAACTGCTGGACTTCCTGCCCTCCAACAACCTCGCCGAGGCCCCGGTGCTCGACCACCAGCAGGAGCTGGAGATCGACGACGACGACCTCGCCCTCGATACCCTGATCCCGGACTCGGCCAACCAGCCCTACGACATGCGCAAGGTCATCGAGCAGATCGTGGACGACGCCCACTTCCTGGAGATGCAGTCCCTCTACGCCCCGAACGTGATCATCGGCTACGGCCGTGTGGAGGGCCACACGGTCGGCATCGTTGCCAACCAGCCCATGCAGTTCGCCGGCACTCTGGATATCGCCGCGTCGGAAAAGGCCGCCCGCTTTGTCCGGCACTGCGACGCCTTCAACATCCCCATCATCACCCTGGTGGACGTCCCGGGCTTCCTGCCGGGCAAGGACCAGGAGTTCCAGGGCATCATCCGTCGCGGCGCCAAGCTGCTCTACGCCTACGCCGAAGCCACCGTGCCCAAGCTGACCGTCATCACCCGCAAGGCATACGGCGGGGCCTACATCGTGATGGGCTCCAAGAAGCTCGGCGCGGACCTCAACCTCGCCTGGCCCACCGCCCAGATCGGCGTCATGGGCGCCCAGGGCGCGGTCAACATCCTGTACCGCCGTGAACTCGCCGCGGTGGCCGAGGCCGGCGGCGACGTCGAGGCCAAACGTGCCGAGGTGATCCGCCAGTACGAGGAAGAGCTGCTCAACCCCTACCAGGCGGCCCAGTTGGGCTACGTGGACTCGGTTATTGCCCCGTCCGAGACCCGGGTGCAGATCATCAAGGGGCTGCGCGCCCTCCGGGACAAACGGGCCGCCCTGCCCGCCAAGAAGCACGGGAACATCCCGCTGTGACCCCCGTGCACGAACCCGCTGAACCGCTGGAACCGGCTGAGCAGCCGGGCAGCGATGCGTCGCCGGCACTGCTTTCCGTCGTCAAGGGCGAGCCGACGCCGGAGGAGCTGGCGGCGCTGACCGCCGTCGTGCTGTCCATGGGGCAGGCCCCGCAGGCGGCACCGGAAGCTCCCGGCGTCCGGCACTGGGTCCGCCGGCAGCAGCTGCGGCTCGCGCCCAAGCCGGGTCCGGACGCCTGGCGCCGCAGCCTCGGCTAGCCGTTCGGCCAAGCGGCCCGGCTGGGCCGCCACCGAAAAAAGTTCAGCGAGTCTTTCATAACCGCGACGGCCGGGCTAGTCTCGTCGGGTGACTACCGAAACCATAGCCTCAGACAACTCGGCCCCCGCGCGCCAGCAGACAGCTATTGACGCCGTCGCCGACGCCTACACGGACACCCTCATCCGGCTTAACCCGAGCTTCGCCACCGAGCTCGGCCTGCCCGGGCACGAGACCGAATACCCGGACTTCTCCCCCGCCGGACACGAGGAATTCGCGGCCGCGGCGCGCGAGGCACTCGCGGCGCTGGACGGTCTGGAGCCGGTGGACGACGTCGACGCCGTCACCCTCGACGCCATGCGGGAGCGGCTGGGCCTGCAGCTGGAAATCCACGAATCGGGCTGGGACGCGGCCGACCTGAACAACATCGCCTCGCCGTCGCAGGACATCCGCGCGATCTTCGACCTCATGCCGACGGATACGGCCGATCAGTGGGACCACATCGCCGGCCGGGCCCACAACGTCCCCGCCGCGATCGACGGCTACATCGAATCGTTGCGCTCGGCGATGCAGGACGGCAAGGTGGCCGCAGCCCGCCAGGTATCGATCGTGATCGAGCAGGCCACCAAACACGCAGCCGACGACGGTTTCTTCGCGAACCTCACGGCCGGCGCCACGACTGCGGACGGCCCGCTCCCGCCGGAACTGCAGTCCAAGCTCGACGCCGGCACGGCGGCCGCCCGGGTGGCCTACGCCCGGCTTGCGGGATTCCTCGAGTCCGAACTCCTGCCCGTCGCCCCGGCCAAGGACGCCGTCGGGCGCAGCCGCTATGCGCTGGCCTCACGGTCCTTCCTCGGCGCGACCGTGGATCTGGAGGAAACCTACGCGTGGGGCGTGCAGGAACTGGACCGCCTGATCGCCGAACAGGAACGGGTGGCCGGGGAAATCCGGCCCGGCGCCACGATCGAGGAAGCCAAGGAGATCCTGAACAACGATCCCGCCCGCCAGCTCAAGGGCACCGACGCCCTCCAGGCCTGGATGCAGGAACTCTCCGACAAGGCCGTGGCGGAGCTCGCCGGCGTCCACTTCGAGATCCCGGACGTCATGAAGACGCTGGAGTGCAAGATCGCCCCCACCGATGAAGGCGGCATCTACTACACCGGCCCCTCGGAGGACTTCAGCCGTCCGGGCCGGATGTGGTGGTCCGTGCCTGCCGGTGAGGACACCTTCACTACCTGGGCCGAAACCACCACCGTCTACCACGAGGGAGTGCCCGGCCACCATCTGCAGGTCGCCACCGCCACCTACCGCCGCGAGCTGCTGAACAAGTGGCGCCGGAGCGTGTGCTGGACCTCGGGCCACGGCGAAGGCTGGGCCCTCTATGCCGAGAAGCTCATGCAGGAACTGGGCTACCTGAAGGATCCGGGCGACCACATGGGCATGCTCGACATGCAGCGCATGCGGGCCGCCCGCGTGGTGTTCGACATCGGAGTGCACCTGGAGTTGGAGGTGCCCGAGCGTTGGGGGTCGGGCACCTGGACCCCGGAGAACGGCTTTGACTTCCTCCGCGCCAACCTGCCGATCAGCGAGGGGCAGCTGAAGTTCGAGTTCACCCGCTACCTCGGCTGGCCGGGACAGGCACCCTCCTACAAGGTGGGCCAGCGGCTGTGGGAGCAGATCCGGGCCGAGCTTGAATCCCGCCCCGGCTTCGACCTCAAGGCGTTCCACACCAAGGCCCTGAACATCGGCTCGGTGGGCCTCGACACCCTCAAGCGCGCGCTGCTGGGGTAGGGCGGTTCCCGGGAGCAGCCATCCTCCCGCCATCTCCCTAGCCTCGCAAGCCCGGCCAGGGAGATGGCGTGGGCCCAGGCGTGCTCGCTCGAACACCCCACCGTCCCCCAGGGGAGATAAAGGCCACACCGGAGGTTGGAATAACTTCACAATCGGGTAGTCTTCCGGCGTATTTCCTGGGATTGCGCGACCGGACCTAACAACTTGCCGCGTAATATTTCTCAACATCCTTTCGCCGTGCTATCGGCGCTGGTCCTAGCGTGTTCCGGTGAGCATTCAGACAAGCACCCCCGCATCCGCTGGAAAGACCGGGTTCCAGCTACCCAAATGGGCCGGTTCGTTCGGTTTCCAGATCATCGCCGCGCTGATCGTGGGCCTCGGCCTTGGCCTTCTCGCCAAGTACACGGGCAGCACCAAGGCGAACCCCAATGCCCTCGGCACCACCCTGCAGACCATTGGTTCGAGCTACGTATCGCTGCTGCAGACCGCCGTCGTTCCCCTCATCTTCACCGCCGTCGTCAGCTCCATTTCCAACCTGCGCGCGGTCTCCAACGCGGCCCGGCTCGCCTGGAACACGCTGCTCTGGTTCGCCATCACCTCGCTGATCGCCGTGCTGATCGGGATCGGACTCGGCGTGCTGCTGCAGCCCGGGGCCGGCACCGGCATCAACCAGGAAGCCAAGTACGCCGGCAAGTCCGGCGACTGGTGGGCCTTCCTCACCGGGCTCTTCCCCAAGAACTTCCTGGGCCTGGGCGCGACCACCACCGTCACCGACGGCGTGGCCACCACCGCGGTCAGTTTCAACGTGCTCCAGATCCTGGTGATCGCGATCGCCGTCGGAATCGCCGCACTCAAGGTGGGGAAGGCCGCCGAGCCGTTCCTAAACCTCAATGCCTCCGCCCTCGCCGTCATCCAGAAGGTCCTCTGGTGGATCATCCGGATCGCGCCGATCGGCACCGTCGGCCTGATCGGCAACGCCGTGGCCGTCTACGGCTGGGACACCATCGGCTCACTCGGCAAGTTCACGGTGGCCATCTACATCGGCCTGGCGCTGGTGCTGTTCGTGGTCTACCCCGTCCTGATCCGCAGCCACGGCCTGTCCGTCAAGCAGTACTTCTCCGGCGTGTGGCCCGCCGTGCAGCTGGCCTTCGTCTCCCGCTCCTCGATCGGCACGCTGCCGCTGACCCAGCGGGTGGCCGAACGGAGCCTGGGTGTCCCGCGCGCCTATGCCTCCTTCGCGGTGCCGCTGGGCGCGACCACCAAGATGGACGGCTGCGCCGCGATCTACCCCGCCGTCGCTGCGATCTTCGTGGCCCAGTTCTTCGGCATCCAGCTTGATTTCACCCAGTACCTGCTGATCGCGCTGGTGTCCGTGCTCGGCTCGGCCGCGACCGCCGGCACCACTGGCGCCGTCGTGATGCTGACGCTGACGCTTTCCACGCTGGGACTGCCGCTGGCCGGCGTCGGGCTCCTGCTGGCGATCGACCCGATCCTGGACATGGGCCGCACCGCCGTCAACGTGGCCGGTCAGGCCCTGATTCCTGCAATCGTGGCCAAGCGCCAGGGCATCCTGAACGAGACCCTCTACAACGCGCCGCGGAACGGCGATCCGTTCAGCGACGACCTCACCGACGCTTCCGCCGACGCTGTGGCCGCGCCGGATGCTGATCCGGCCTCAGCGCGGCCGACGGCGGAGCGCGAACTGGCGAACGCCACGGCCTAGCCGGTCCGGTCGGACAGGCAAAGTGCGACGGCGAAGTCCCCGGAATTTCCCGGAGACTTCGCCGTTTCTGCCGTTGACCGGGCTAGAGGGGGCTGGCCCTTAGCGCCCGCCGATCACGCCCTTTTCCGCCGCCTTGGTGACGGCATCCGCTTCAGCCTGGGTCAGGGTGCCGTCCTTGACGGCTTGGTCCAGCCGGGGCTTCAGCGCGGCCGCGTGCTGGGCCTGCTCCGCGGTCCGGATTTCCTCCAGGGCGGCCGTGACCTTGGCTTCATCGATGCCAAGGGACTTCGCCAGGGATGCGGCCAATGCCTTCTCCATCGCGGCGCGGTCCGGCTTCTGCCCTTCGGCCGGCGGGGTGGTCGGCTTGTTCGCGTCGCGGAAGGCCTTCAGGGCGTCGGTGACCTTGGCCTCGTCAACGCCGAGTTTGGCGGCGAGGTCCTTGACACGGGTGCCGAGCTCGGCGCCCGCAGGTCCATGGCCGTGGCGCCCACCGTGCATGCCGTGCCCGTCGGAAAAGGTGCCACCCGGGGCGCTGGAGCTGGGGGACGGGGTGGGGCTCGGCGTCGTCGTGGCAGAGGCCATCCCGGCGACTCCGAGCCCGGCGCCGAGTGCCACCGCCGCGGCCCCAAGGCCGAGCGCGATTTTGGTTGTGCGTGACATGTGTGTCTCCTGGATCTGCCGCGCGGTGACGGCTTTTTGTTGCTGACGGCTCTCCTTGGGAAGTCGGTACCACCAGCGTTTCCAGTCTGCACCCGCCTGAGCAGAGATAGCTGTCTCCCAGCTTTCAGGTTCCTGTGAATCCTGCTGTGAATCCGGCAACGGATCCCGGCCCTGGCGCAGACGTGAATCCCGCTGCATGGCTGCCCTCGCCCAGGCCCCAAAATGGATAGGCTCTGGGCATGCTGATCGTCACATCGAATGACATCCCGGGCCACCGGATCGACGCCGTCTTCGGCGAAGTCATGGGCCTGACCGTCCGCTCCCGGGACGTCACCGCCCAGGTCATGGCGGGCTTCCGTTCCTTGGGCGGCGGCGAGGTCCGGGAAATGACCCGGGCGCTCTACGACAGCCGGCAGCAGGTCATGGCCCGGATGGTCTCCGAAGCCGAGCAGCGCGGCGCCAACGCCATCGTCGCCATGCGCTTCGACACGTCAGCGATCGGGCCCAACTGGACGGAGATCTGCGCGTACGGCACGGCCGTCTTTGCCATTCCACTCTCACACAACGAGCCCGGAGCGACGGGCCAGTCGATCTACCTGACCGGCTCCGGCGACGCGGCCGGCGAACTCAAACCCTGAGCCTCAAGCCCTGAAAATACTTGCCCAGAGTGCAAACATGCACGTAGTGTAAGGGCGTGTCTTCACTACCATCCTCTGCCGGCGGCCAGGCTGCCGCATCCGGTGAACCCGGCGTCCCGTCACGCCGCGAACTAAATAAGGCGGCCACCCGGCAGGCCATCACTGATGCCGCACTAAACCTGCTCCGGTCGCGGGGCCCCGGAAACTTCACGGTGGAGGACATTGCCGACGCCGCCGGGATATCCCGCCGCACCTTCTTCAACTACTTCGGCAGCACCGAGGCGGCGCTGGCCTCGGTGACATTCGGATTTCTGGACACGGCGCTCCAGCAGTTCCGGCTGCGTCCGGCCGACGAACCTATCCTGGACTCGGCGCGGGCAGCCCTCGTTGAACTGGCCGATCCCATGACGGTTGCACCGGTAGCCGAGATCTACAGCCTGGGCCAGACCAATCCCCAGCTCAGCCGCTCCGAACTGGAAGCCTGGGACCACTGCACCGAACAAATCATCGAGGCCGCCCGCGAACGCTTTGCCCGGACGGCCGGCCACGACATCGACGAACTCTATCTGCGTGCCCTCGCCGGTTCGGTCATCTCCTGCGGCAAAGCAGCCCTGGACGTGTGGTTCGCCCGTTGCGGCGGCGACCTCAGCCCGGATTCCCTGTCCGTCCTGCGCCAGCTCCTGATCGAATCCATGGGCCTGCTGGGCTCCGGTTTCGCTTCCCACTCCCCCGCCACCCCTTCCCCAGATCGGCACTGACATGGCCCTATTGCTTTACCGTCTCGGCAAGTTCTCCTACCGTCACCGCTGGCTCGTCATCTCCCTCTGGCTCACCATCATGGTGGCCGTCGGTGGTGCGGCAGCCGCCTTCCACGGCACCCTGTCCAATAACTTCCAGATTCCCGGCACCGAAACCCAGCAGATGGCGGACAAGCTCAAGAGCGAGCTTCCCTCGTCCTCCGGCGGCTCCGCGAGCGTCGTGTTCGAAGCCAACGATGCCCAGTTCAGCCAGGCCGGAAAGGATGCGGTCACGGCTGCGCTGGCAAAGCTGAAGACGCTACCCGATGTCCAGGGCACAGTTGACCCGTTTGCCACCCAGGCGCAATTGGACAAGGCCGCCGCCGACCTCGCCGCGGGCAAGGAGCAGTCCGCTGCCGGCAAAGCCCGGCTGGACCAGGCCGCGGCCGAGTTGGCCGCAGGAAAGGCCAAGCTTGACGCTGCCGAGCAGCAGATGACGGCGGCCGGCATGCCGGCCGCCGTCATCGAGGCGCAGCTCGGCCAGCAGAAGGCGGCCCTCGCCGAAGGTCAGGCAAAGCTCGACGCCGGCACCAAGGAACTGGAAGCCGGCCAGGCAAAGCTGGCCCTGGGCACACGTCAGCTGGAGGCATCGAAGGGCCTGCGCTTCGTCTCCGAGGACGGCAAGGCCGCGATCGCGCAGATCCAGTTCAAGACCTCCATCAACGGCCTCAAGCCTGAGGTCCGGCAGGAAGTCCAGAACATCGTCAAGGAGG
This sequence comes from Arthrobacter humicola, assembly GCF_039531445.1. Taxonomy (NCBI): domain Bacteria; kingdom Bacillati; phylum Actinomycetota; class Actinomycetes; order Micrococcales; family Micrococcaceae; genus Arthrobacter; species Arthrobacter humicola. The sequence goes on from NZ_BAAAQB010000025.1 coordinate 132,083, forward strand.
TTTCCGCCGCCAATGTGACCGCCCTGCCCAGCAAGGAGATCAGCGAGGACATTTCCGAGATCTTCGGCACCGCCGAAATTCTCGGCATCGCGGTGGCAGCCCTGGTCCTGATCATCATGCTCGGAACCCTGATCGCTGCCGGGCTTCCGCTGCTGATGGCCATCGTCGGCGTCGCCGTCGGTGTGGGCGGCACCTTCGCCCTCAGCGGCGCCATGGATATGAGCTCCATCTCCCCGATGCTGGCGCTGATGCTCGGCCTTGCCGTCGGGATCGACTACTCCCTGTTCATCGTCAACCGCCACCGCGGCCAGCTGCTCGGCGGTATGGACCCCGAGGAATCCGTGGCGCTGGCCACCGGCACGTCCGGCAACGCTGTGCTCTTCGCTGGCCTTACTGTCATCATCGCCCTCGCAGCCCTCGTGGTCCCCGGCCTTCCGTTCCTGGCCGTCATGGGTCTCTCGGCCGCCGCGACGGTAGCCGTCGCCGTCGTCGTTGCCCTGACCCTGACGCCCGCCGTCCTCTCCCTTGTGGGCCGGAAACTGATCTCCAAGCGAGCCTGGGCCAAGGCAGAGAAGCACAACGCCGCCCCGGGCCACGAGACCGAGGACCGGGCCCGCGACGAACGCCGCAGCACCCACGGCTGGGGTGGCCTCGTCACCCGGCACCCGGTCCTGACCCTGCTGGCCGGCGTCCTGCTGTTGGGCATCGTGGCGCTGCCGGCGAGCCAACTGCGGCTTGCCCTGCCCGATGCCAGCTCCGAGCCGGTCGCCTCGCCAGCCTTCAGGGCCTATGACGTGACCAAGCGAAGCTTTGGCGAGGGCATGACGGGCCCGATCATCGTGGTGGGCGACCTCCCCGAAGGACTCAGCGAAACCGACGCCACGGCCAAGCAGTTCGACGTCGCGGACATCCTGCGCAAGACCGAGAACGTCACCGCCGCCGTGCCCCTGGCCCTGAGCGAGGACCGCCGCACCGCCGTATTCCAGGTCATCCCGAACGAGGGTCCGGCCAGCGCGAGCACGGTCCAGGTCGTCTCCGAACTCCGGGCCGAAAAGGCCCAGATCAAGGACTCCACCGGGGTCAGCATCGGGCTCACCGGGCAGACCGCCGGCAACGTCGACGTGTCCACCAAGCTCGGTGACGCGCTGCCGCCGTACCTGGCAATCGTGGTGGGCCTCTCGCTGATCCTCCTGCTGCTCGTGTTCCGCTCTATCTGGGTGCCGCTGCTGGCCACCGGCGGTTTCCTGCTCTCGCTCGCCGCCGCGTTCGGTGCCGTCGTCGCCGTCTACCAGTGGGGCTGGCTGGGGGGCGTGTTCGGCGTCGAGAATCCGGGTGCCGTGCTGAGCTTCCTGCCGATCATCCTGATCGGCGTGCTGTTCGGCCTGGCCATGGACTATCAGGTTTTCATTACCTCGGGCATGCGCGAGTCGTTCATGCATGGTGAATCGGCCAAGCACGCGGTCCGCACCGGCTTTAGCCATGCCGCGTCCGTGGTCACCGCCGCCGCCATCATCATGGTCAGCGTGTTCTCCGGCTTCATCTTCTCGCACCTGAACATGGTCCGGCCGTTGGGCTTCGCCATGGCTTTCGGCGTGCTGGTGGACGCGTTCGTGGTCCGCATGACGATCGTCCCCGCCGTGATGTACCTGCTCGGCGAGAAGGCCTGGTGGCTTCCCCGCTGGCTGGACCGGATCCTGCCGGACGTCGATGTCGAGGGCGCCAAGCTCCACCAGCCGGCACACGCCGCGTCGGCCTCCACTGAGGCCGAGCCCGAAGCCGAGTCTGAAGAGGTCGCAGCACGCTGACGTTCGCCAGCGCGGTACGACGGTAATGCGCCGCCCGCTAGAGCAACGCGGGGTCACTCAGCGATTGCGGTAGTAGTCCTTCCAGACCAAGCGGTGAAGGGGGATCCAACGCGGCAGCGACCTCAGACCGGGGATGAACGGCAGCAGGGTCAGCAATGCCGTGAGCACGAACATTGTGACGACAACCAGCGCATCGGCATTCGGGGCGGACTTGAACGGTTCCACCTGGTAAAGGAGCGAGAAGAGCCACAACCAGGACTGCCCCGGCGTATCGCCGGTTTCGTTCATGACGCCCCACTGATCCCCGGAGAGGTGTTGGCTTGCTGCGAGACCCGGGAAGTAGCTGCCGTCCCCCAGGAACAGGAGGCTGCGCGTGTAGTCCGTGTTGTAGAAGTTTCCGCCGTTCTGCAGCACGCCGTCCAAATTGCCTTGGCGCGCCATGTCGAGCAACGCGCCGGTCAGCGCGGGGACCGGGCCGTAATCGCCGTCGGCTACCTTGGCGGGGTCGTTATCGGGCGCGGCGGCGAGGGCGTCGGAATAGGCGGCTGCCCAGCCTGAGCGCTGCTGATCCGTGGCCGCCATCCAACGTGCCAGGTCTGCCGGCGGAGACGGCAGCGTCGCCAGCGGGACGATCACGAAGTCATTGGCGGTGTCTACGGGAAGGCGGACGCCGGAGAGACTTTGCAGGTCCACGGGGCCGATCGTCTGCGACGCACCTGGAGTCGAGTTGTAGGGCGGGCCGTACCCCGCAGAGTCGCTGGTACCGGCCAGTTCTTTTGCCGCGGTGCCAACGAAATCCGCCGGGGCGGCCGTGGCCCACGCTTTCAAGCTGACGCTGGGCTCATCAGGGGACCCGAAGAGGGCGGATACGCCGAGCACGAGCAGCCCGACCACCACAACACCGATGATCAGTTCCTTGATGAGGTCATATTCGCGGACGCTGCCCGTCCAGGGCCGGCTGGCAACGTCGTCCGTCTTCCGCCAAGACATGCTGTTGGTTTTCCTGGTCATCGCACTGCGCCCCCGGATTCCGCGGTCTCCGGTGGTGCGGTGGGCTCCGGAAGTTCCGCGGGCTCGGGGCGGTTGTGAAGCAGCTGGGCGTCGGACTCCGCGGCCTCAAGCGGAGGGACAACGCCGTGGACCCGTACCAGCAGGACATGCAGGATCACCACGGCGCCCACGGCCAGGGGCAGCAGTGTGATGTGCCAGGTGAAGAGCTGCCCGACGTTGGCGACGTTGAACCAGGCGCCTACTCCGACCGCGTTCAGCGCGTCCTTGGCTTCGAAGGCAATCCACTGGGAATCGAAGTTCGTCTGGAGCAGATATCCGGTGAAGGCCGCCACGATGGAAACGACAAAGGAGATCACGCCGGTGATCCAGGTCAGGACCCGGCCCCCGCGCCAGGCCGCCATCCAGAATTTCAGCCACAGGTGCACCACCATGAAGATGAAGAAGAGCTCCACGCTCCACAGATGGGTGCTGTTGACGAAGTGCCCCAGCGATGAAACGTGGTACCACTGGGGTCCGTTCAGTCCCAGCACGATCCCCGAAATGACGATCCACAGCAGTGAAGCGATCGCCCCCATGCCGAAGACGTACGCCCAGGATGCCACATAGCTCGGCTGGTCCTCGGGCAAGAGCTTGTCCGGAGGAAGCTTCTTAAGGAGCCACCGGCGGGCTCTGCCCGTCCAGGTGTGGGCGTCAGGTTCCTCGACCGGAGTGCCAGGCCCCGGTGTCGCCTGGGCGGTCATTTCCGCCGCTTCCCGCCGGGAAAAGGCAGGACCAGAGCCAGGACAAACAGGATGATCATCACGACGATCACTACCAGGTTTCCCGACTGGATGGTGAAGCCGTCCCAGCCAAAATATGTTCCGTCCCCAACGGTGCCAACGCTTGCCACTAGCCATCCGGTCATGGGCTGCTCGATTCTCTGTAGTGTCCCGAGGCAACCACACCATGAGCAAGTATCCGCAGCCAGAGTCTTTCGCCCCGGCCGAGGGCTAACAGACGGCGCTACCTGGCGCCCCTGGAGGCCTCCGGATGGGCCGTAAGTGACTCCGCGTTGCTGAGCTGCTGTGGATTAGGCTGGATCAGTGACCCGCCTCATTCTTGCCTCCCAGTCCCCCGCCCGCACCAAGCTGCTCAGCCACGCCGGGATCCGGCACGAGGTCCTTGTCTCCGACGTGGACGAGGACGCCGTCCAGGCCCACTACGGCGTGACGGACCCGCATGACACCGCCCTCCTGCTCGCCCGGGCCAAGGCCGAGGCCGTCGCCTCGCTGCCTGAGGCCGACGGCGCCCTCGTCATCGGCTGCGATTCAGTCTTCGAGTTCGACGGCGAGGCCCACGGCAAGCCCTACACGGCCGACGTCGCCCGTGAGCGCATGCTCCGCATGAGCGGCAGTATGGGCGTCCTGCACACGGGGCACTGGCTCGTGGACTGCCGCGACACCGACGGCGGAAACACAGACGACGGCGGCGGGGACATCACCGCCCGGGGCTCCGGCGCCACGCTGGGCTCGGTGTCCTCGGCCGAGGTGCACTTCATGGACATGAGCGCCGAGGAGATCGAGACTTATATCGCCACCGGCGAGCCGCTCCAGTGTGCCGGCTCCTTCACGATCGACGGCTACGGCGGGGCGTTCATCCGGAAGGTCGACGGCGACCCCCACACCGTCGTCGGGCTTTCCATTTCCACGCTCCGGGCGCTGCTCAGCCAGGCAAATGTGGGAATCACCGAGCTCTGGACGGGCGGGGCCATTGACCCGGCGGACGTCCGTGCCGAGTGAGAGCAGAGGGACGGCCAGCGACGGCGGAATGAGCCAATTCGCCGCCCTTTGTGGCAACCCTACAAAGGAAGGGCCGTTTACGCGCGGAATCCGCAAGTAATATCGGCGGAACCCTCAAAACCGCGCTAGGCTCCCTGAAGGAAAGAAGGAGACGCCTTGTCAGCAAATTCGGAGCAGTCCGCAACCACCGTGCCGGGATCAACGCAGTCACTTGCAGCAGAGGGCAGCCGCCCGCTCAGCAAAGTGCTGATCGCCAACCGCGGAGAAATTGCGGTGCGCATCATCCGCGCCGCGCGCGATGAGGGCATCGCCTCGGTGGCCGTGTACGCGGATCCTGACCGCGACGCGCTGCACGCCCGGCTCGCCGACGAGGCTTACGCGCTGGGTGGCAACACCGCCGCTGAGTCCTACCTCGTAATGGACAAGATCATCGACGTCGCCCGCCAGTCCGGCGCGGACGCCATCCACCCGGGGTACGGCTTCCTGGCCGAAAACGCCGACTTCGCCGCCAAGGTCATCGACGCCGGCATCACGTGGATCGGGCCCTCCCCCGAGGCGATCTCCGCCCTGGGCGACAAGGTCCAGGCCCGCCACATCGCCGAGAAGGTCGGCGCCCCGCAGGTCCCCGGCACCGCCGATCCGGTCAATTCCGCCGAGGAAATCCTCGACTTCGTGGACAAGTTCGGCCTGCCCGTCGCCATCAAGGCGGCCTTCGGCGGCGGCGGACGCGGCATCAAGGTAGCCCGCACCCGCGAGGAAATCCCCGAACTCTTCGAATCCGCCGTGCGCGAGGCCACCGCCGCCTTCGGCCGCGGCGAGTGCTTCATTGAGCGCTTCCTGGACGCCCCGAGGCACGTCGAAACCCAGTGCCTCGCCGACGCCTACGGCAACGTTGTGGTCGTCTCCACCCGCGACTGCTCGCTCCAGCGCCGCAACCAGAAGCTCGTCGAGGAGGCCCCCGCCCCCTTCCTGACGGAGGAGCAGAACCGGCGCCTCTACGAATCGTCCAAGGCCATCCTGAAAGAGGCCGGCTACCTCGGCGCGGGCACCTGCGAGTTCCTCGTCGGCCAGGACGGCACCATCTCCTTCCTTGAGGTCAACACCCGCCTGCAGGTAGAGCACTGTGTCTCCGAGGAGGTCACCGGGATCGACCTCGTGCGCGAACAGTTCCGGCTGGCCCGCGGCGAGGAGCTCGGCTACGGGGACCCGGAAGTCCGCGGCCACTCGATTGAATTCCGCATCACCGGCGAGGACCCGGGCCGGAACTTCATGCCCGCCCCCGGCACCATCACGACGCTCAAGAACCCGACCGGCCCCGGCGTCCGCATCGATTCCGGCGTGGAGCAGGGCGATGTCATCAGCGGCAACTTCGACTCCATGCTCTCCAAGCTGATCGTCACCGGCGCCACCCGCACCCAGGCCCTGCAGCGGTCCCGGCGCGCGCTCGAGGAGATGGTGGTGGAAGGCATCCCCACCGTCATCCCGTTCGACCTCGCGGTGGTTTCCAACCCGGACTTCGCACCGGCCGAGGGCCCCTTCAAGGTCCACACCCGCTGGATCGAGACCGCCTTCGTCAACGACATTCCCGCCTGGGCCCCCACCGGCACCGAGGCTGAAGCGGCCGACGCCGGAGACCGCCAGCGCGTCGTCGTCGAGGTCGGCGGCAAGCGCCTGGAAGTCGTCCTGCCCGCATCACTCGGCTCGGTCAGCACCACGGCCGGCGCCAAGCCGGCCAAGGCCAAAAAGCGCCTCCGCAGCGGCGGCGCAGCCGTGGCCGCGAGCGGCAACGCGCTGACCTCGCCCATGCAGGGCACCATCGTGAAGGTGGCCGTCGCCGAGGGCGACGCCGTCGCTGAAGGCGATCTCGTCGTCGTGCTCGAAGCGATGAAGATGGAGCAGCCGCTCACCGCGCACCGCGCCGGCATCGTCATCGGCCTCTCCGCCGCTGCCGGCGAGACGGTCTCCGCCGGCGCCATCATCGCCCTGATCGAGGACGGCGCGGCCGAGTAGCTTCGGCCCTCAGCATCCCCCGGGCGGGACGCAGGCGCGCCTCTGGCGCCCCCGCGTCCCGCCCGTGCAAACTTGGTCTGTGAAGCCATTTCTGCTCCTCGCCTCCCGCGCCGAGGACGAGGCCGCCGAGGACGAATACCGGGCCTACCTGCGCTACGGCGGACTGGAACCCGGGCAGCTGCACCGCGTCCGGATGGAAGCCGGACCGCTGCTTGAGCTGGAGCTGTCGCGCTACTCCGGAGTGATTGTGGGCGGAAGCCCGTTCACCTCCAGCGACCCTTCCGAGCACAAGACCGACACCCAGCACCGGGTGGAGCGTGAGCTCGCCGCGCTGTTGGACAGGGTCGTCGCTGAGGATTTCCCGTTCCTGGGCGCCTGCTACGGGGTGGGCACGCTGGGCCGGCACCAGGGCGCCGTGATCGACCGGACGTACGGTGAAGGCCTGGGCGGCGTCACCATCAAGCTGACGGAGGAGGGGCTCGTGGATCCCCTCCTCCGCGGGCTGCCGGAGAGCTTCACGGCCTTCACCGGCCACAAGGAAGCCTGCACCGTCCTGCCTGCCCACGCGGTGCTCCTGGCCAGTTCGGCCGCCTGCCCGGTGCACATGTTCCGGATCAAGACCAACCTCTACGCCACCCAGTTCCATCCTGAACTCGACGCCGAGGGGCTGATCACCAGGATCGACATCTACCGCCATGCCGGATATTTCCCGCCGGAATCGGCCGAGATGCTGATGGAGGACGCCCGGCAGTTCGCGGCCACCGAACCGATGAAAATCCTCCGGAACTTCGTCGAGCGCTACGCGAGCTAGTCCCGCCGGCAGTCACCAGGGACGGACCGATGAGATAAGGAAGTGCCGGACGCGGAAATGCCCGGCGTGTTCAGCGAACACGCCGGGCATTTCCGTCAGCGGCAGGCCTGGAACGTCAGGCTACATTGTTCTCGTAGTCGAGGTCCCGGGTTTCCTTGCTCACGAACAGGGCGATCAGTGTCAGCACGGCCATGGAGGCGAGGTAGACGCCCACCAGCACGGTGCTGCCGCCCGCCAGTTCCCAGAGCCAGACGGCGATGAACGGAGCCACGGCCGCGCCAAGGATGCTGGAGACGTTGTAGCTGATCGCGGAGCCGGTGTAGCGGACGTTGGTCGGGAACAACTCCGGCAGGAGCGCGCCCATGGGGCCGAACGTCAGGCCCATAAGCGAGAAGCCGATGACCAGCAGTGCCATGGCGCCCACGAAGCCGGCGCTGAACAGCGGAACGAACAGCAGGCCGAAGGCGAGGATGCCGAAGGTCACGGCGATCAGCATCTTGCGGCGGCCGAATTTCTCGGCCAGCGGGCCGGAGACCAGCGTGAAGATGCCGAAGAAGACGACGCCGGCGATCAGCATCCAGAGGAAGTCGTTCCGGGTGTAGCCCAGACCCGGCACGAATGCCGCGGCGGCGGCATCGGTCATCGGCTTGCCGGCCTTTACGGCGGCGGCCTTCGCCGCGTCCAGGCTGGCCGCCCGGGTCCCGTAGGTCAGCGTGAATGTGGTCATCAGGTAGAAGAGCACATAGGTTGCGAGCATGATGAACGTGCCGAGGATCAGCGGGCGCCAGCTGGTCTTGAAGACCCGTGCCAGCGGCAGCTTGGCGACCTCTTTGGATTCGAGGACCTTGGTGAAGGCGGGGGTTTCGATCAGCTTGAGCCGGACGTAGAGGCCGATGATCACCATCACGGCGCTGGCCAGGAACGGCACGCGCCAGCCCCACGCCTCGAATGCCGCCGGGGTCAGGGTGTAGCTGAAGATCAGGAAGAGCACATTGGCGATGATGAAGCCGATGGGCGCACCCAACTGCGGGAACGTGCCGTAGATGGCACGCTTGTTTGCCGGGGCGTTCTCGGTGGCGAGCAGCGCCGCGCCGCTCCACTCCCCGCCAAGGGCAAGGCCCTGGGCGAAGCGCAACACGACGAGCAGGGCCGGGGCCCAGAAGGTCCAGCCGGGAACGGTCGCCGTCGGGAGGCAGCCGATCAGGAAGGTGGCAATGCCCATCGTCAGCAGCGAGGCCACGAGCGTGCCCTTGCGGCCGAACTTGTCACCGAAGTGGCCGAAGACGATCGAGCCGAGCGGCCGGGCGATGAACGCGACGCCGAACACGGCGAAGGATGCCAGGAGCTGCGTGGTCTCGTTCTGCCCCGGGAAGAAGAGCTTCGGGAAGACCAGCACGGCGGCGGTGGCGTACACGTAGAAGTCGTAGAACTCGACGGTGGTGCCGATCAGGCTGGCGACGATCACGCGGCCGCGCGAGTTCACCTGCTTGGCAGACCCATGCTCCGCGGAGGTTGCAGTGGAGGACATGTAGTAACGCTTTCATGATGACCGGACGGATGTTCCCCAGGGCCCGATGCCCCGGGCCGCCGGCTAGGGATTCGTATATGTCTGATAATAGTTCCCATCGTCCACCCAATGGACAAACGTTCCACTATTTGGACATTTTGGTTCGTCTCACGTGGTGGTCGTCACAGCGATTCTCACACCGTCACATAAGCCCCGATAGGCAAACGTCACAGCACGTTAATAAACCGCGACCGTCCCTGAAACGCGGCGTACCTACCGTTGAAGGACAACACCCCCCAAGGAGGTCTCCTAAGTGACTGCTGAACGCACCGCCGAAATCGGCACCGCAGATGCCGGCGCCGCCCGCACTGCCGACACCCTTACCCTCGAGCACCGGCCCGGCCGCTGGATCGCCAACTGGGATGCGGAAAACAAGGAACAGTGGGAATCGGCCGGCCGCTCGATCGCCCGTCGCAACCTGAACTGGTCCATCTTCGCCGAGTTCCTGGGATTCGTGGTCTGGCAGCTGTGGTCGATCGTGGTGGTCCAGCTTCCCGCCGCAGGCTTCAAGTTCTCCACCAACGAGATCTTCTGGCTGATCTCCATGCCAAGCCTCGTGGGCGCCACGCTGCGGATCCCCTACACCTTCATGGTGCCGCGCTTCGGCGGCCGCAACTGGACCATCGTCTCCGCACTGTTGTTGCTGATCCCGACGATCGGACTGGGCCTGTGCGTCGCCAACCCGGCCACCCCGTTCGGCGTCATGCTCTTCGTGGCGGCCCTGGCCGGATTCGGCGGCGGCAACTTCGCCAGCTCGATGGCGAACATCACCTTCTTCTACCCGGCCCGGGAAAAGGGGTGGGCCCTGGGCCTGAACGCCGCCGGAGGAAACCTCGGCGCCGCCGTCGCACAACTGGCCGTGCCGATCGCCATCACCCTGCTGGCAGCCGGCACCGTGAACCTGCCCGTCGCCGGGTTCATGTGGGTTCCTCTGATCCTGCTGGCCGCCTTCGGCGCCTGGAAGTACATGAACAACCTCACCAGCGCCAAGGGCGACGTCGCGGGTTCGCTGGCGGCGCTCAAGGAACCGCACCTGTGGATCATGGCGCTGCTGTACATCGGCACCTTCGGCTCGTTCATCGGCTTCGCCGGCGTCTTCCCCAAGCTCATCAAGGACTACTTCCCGGCATTCTCCTCGATCTCCGTCGGCACCGTGGCCCTGTCCCTGGCCTTCCTCGGCCCGCTGGTCGGTTCCCTGGCCCGCCCCTACGGCGGACGCATGGCGGACCGGATGGGCGGGGCCCGCATGACCGTCGCAGCCTTCGCCGCCATGGCCGTCATCACCCTGACCATGCTCTGGACGCTGCCCATGAAGAACTTCTGGCTCTTCCTGTTCCTGTTCCTGCTCCTGTTCACCGCGAGCGGTTTCGGGAACGGCGCCACCTACCGCATGATCCCGATCATCTTCGCCACCTCCAGCCGGGCCGCCCGCTCCGGGGCGAGCACGCACACCACCCAGCGGCTCGCGTCCTCGGCGCTCGGCCTGATCTCGGCCATCGGTGCCTACGGCGGATTCATCATCCCGCAGGTGCTCAACGCCTCCAACACCGCCAGCGGCTCCTACACCTCGGCCTTCTACGGATTCGTCGGGGCATACGTCCTGATGCTGGCCGTCTGCTGGTTCTGCTACATCCGCAACGCCAACCGAAACGCGATGGGACACGTCTAACATGACCGCCGGCGCCGACACGCACTGCCCCTACTGCGCCCTGCAGTGCGCCATGACGCTCACCTCTCCAGCGGCTCTGACCCCGGCTCCCCAGCCGGGGTCAGACCCCGTTGACGCCGCACCGGCGCCGGCACCCGCCGCCGCTGTGTCACCCGCAAACGGGCCTCTCCTCACTGTGAACGGCCGGGACTTCCCCACCAACCGCGGCGGCCTGTGCCGCAAGGGCTGGACCTCCGCGTCACTGCTGGACCACCCGGGCCGCGTCACGGAACCGTTGCTGAAGGACGACGACGGCGTCCACCGCCCGGTCAGCTGGGACGAGGCGCTCATGCGGATCGTCTCCGCCGTGAAGAAGGCCCGCGCCGAACACGGAGCGGACGCCGTCGGAGTCTTCGGCGGCGGCGGTCTCACCAATGAGAAGGCCTACCAGCTCGGCAAATTCGCCCGGCTGGCCTTGGGCACCTCGCGGATCGACTACAACGGACGGTTCTGCATGTCCTCCGCGGCTGCGGCCGGCATGCGCGCCTTCGGCCTGGACCGCGGGCTGCCGTTCCCGCTCGCGGACCTCGACGCCGCCAGCACTATCCTGATGCTCGGCTCCAACGTCGCCGAGACCATGCCGCCCTTCGTCCAGCACCTGCAAGGCGCACGCGACGCCGGCGGGCTGATCGTCGTCGACCCCCGGCGCTCCGCCACCGCCGCGTTTACCTCCGACGGCGGCGGCCTGCACCTGCAGCCCCTGCCGGGCACCGACCTCGCCCTCCTCCTGGGCATCTCCCACGTGGTGATCCACGAGGGCCTGGCCGACGCCGCGTTCATCGCGGAACGGACCGCCGGCTACGACGCCGTGGTCCGCAGCGTCGGAAGCTTCTGGCCGGAACGGGTCCAGTCGATCACCGGCGTCCCGGCCGGACTGATCCGCGACACCGCCCGCCGGCTGGCCGACGGCGCCCGCAAGGGCGGCAGCTACATCCTCACCGGCCGCGGCGTCGAACAGCACGTCGACGGCACTGACACCGCCACGGCCGCCATCAACCTCTCGCTACTGCTGGGCCTGCCGGGCTCCGCGCGCAGCGGCTACGGCACGCTCACCGGCCAGGGCAACGGCCAGGGCGGCCGGGAACACGGCCAGAAGGCCGACCAGCTCCCCGGCTACCGGAAAATCACCGACCCCGCCGCCCGCGCCTACATGGCAAAGGTCTGGGGTGTGCCCGAAACCCTGATCCCCGGTCCCGGCCTCCCCGCCGTCCAGCTCCTGAAGTCCCTGGGACAGCCCGACGGCGTCCGGTGCCTCTTCGTGCACGGCGCCAACGTGGCGGTGTCCGCCCCGGACGCCAACGCCGTGATCGAGGGCCTGCGCAGCCTGGACTTCCTCGTGGTGTGCGACTTCTTCCTCTCCGAAACCGCCGCCGAGGCGGATCTGATCCTGCCCGTGACCCAGTGGGCCGAGGAAGAGGGAACCCTCACCAACCTCGAAGGCCGCGTGCTCCGCCGCCGCCGGGCCCTCACTCCCCCGCCCGGTGTCCGCAGCGAGCTGTGGATCATGACCCGCCTGGCCGAGCTCCTGCACGCACCCTCCACCTTCAGCGAGGACCCGGAGACGGTGTTCGAGGAACTCCGGCTCGCGTCCTCCGGCGGCCTGGCCGACTACTCCGGAATCGACTACGCCATGCTGGACCGCGGCGAGGCCGCCTACTGGCCGTACCCGTCGGGTGGCACCGGCACGCCGCGACTCTTTCTGGACGCTTTTGCCCATGCGGACGGGCGGGCCGTCTTTACGGCGGTGACGCCCCGGCGTCGTTCTGTTTCTCGGGGCTCCGCGTCCGCGGCGGAGCGCGGCAGCGCTGATCATTTGGGCAAGCCGATGACGCTGATCACCGGCCGTCTCATGGAGCACTACCAGTCAGGGGCGCAGACCCGCCGGGTGGCCGCGCTGGTCGAGGCCCGGCCGGAGGCGCGGCTGCAGCTGCACCCCGCCGCGGCCGCCGCCCAGGGCATCGCAGACGGCGACTACGTCTCGATTTCCAATGAGCGCGGCGAGGTCAGCTGCCGTGCCGAGCTCAGCACGGACATCCGCCCGGAGACGGTGTTCCTGCCGTTCCACTTCCCGGAACTCGAGAGCGCCAACCGGCTCACCGAGGCGGCCACGGACCCCATTTCCGGGATGCCTGAGTTCAAGACCAGCAACGTGTGGATTCGCCCGGCAGTGTCCGGGGACGTCCCGGCCGGTGATCACAGCGGTGTTCAAGCCCGCGTTCTTCAAGCAGAGGAGACCTCATGACTGAGCGGATTGTGGTGGTGGGCTTCGGGCCTGTCGCCGCCCGGCTGATCGACGAGCTGCTGCCTGCCGTGCGCAGCGGCATCGCGCACCTGACGGTAATCGGCGAAGAGTCCGAGGCCGCGTACAACCGGGTCCTCGTGGCGGATCTCGGCGTCGGACGGACCACGCAGGCCGCCCTGGCCCTCGCGGACCCGGCCGCGCTGGTGGCCGACGGCGTCGACGTCCGGCTGGGCGTCCGCGTCCGGCGCGTGGACCGCGCCCGCCAGCAGGTTGTCCTCACCGACGGATCCACCCCGGGCTACGACCGGCTGGTCTTCGCCACCGGTTCCCGGCCGGTCATCCCGAACCTCACCGGGCTCAACCCGGACCCGGCCGCCCCGGTGCTGCCGCCGGGCGTGACAGCCCTGCGCGATCTCCGCGACGCGTCCGTGCTCCACTCGGCGGTGGCCGGCGGCAAGCGCGTGGTGGTCCTGGGCGGCGGCGTCCTGGGCCTGGAGACCGCACTGGCTGCGGCCGAGGAAGGCGCCACGGTCACCGTAGTGCACAACGGCCCGCATCCCCTGGGCCGGAACATCGACCGCGGCGGTGGCGCCGTGCTCGCGGCTTCGCTGCGGAACTGCGGCGTGCGGGTGGCCGGCAACGCCCGCTCCACCGGCGTCGAGCACAACGCCCCCGACGGCGGTTTCTCCGCGCTGCTTTTGGATGACGGTTCCGCGATCGACGGCGACCTCCTGGTCCTCTCCTGCGGCGTCCGGCCGCGGACCGAACTGGCCCAAGGCTGCGGCCTCTCCACGGCCGCCGGAATCCTGGTGGACCACAAGCTCCGCGCCCACCACGAGCCCCACATCTTTGCGATCGGCGACTGCGCGGAGGTCCGTTGCCCGGACCCCGAATGCGTGGAGTGCCGGACCGCGCGCGGCCCGTCCGGGCTGGTGGGCCCGGGCTGGCGGCAGGCCGAATGGCTCGCCGAGTATCTGACCCTGCTGGCGTCCGGCGCTCCTGCCGAGGCGGAAGCATTGCCGGCGCTTGCCGCGGAGTTGCCGGGCGTGATCGTGCTCAAGGCCCGCGGCATGAACATGGCCGTGGCCGGGGATGTGTCCGCCGAACCGTGGGACGAGGAAGCCCTCACCGCGGGAGCAGTGAACGGCCGCGCCCGGCTGCAGATTGCCCAGTGGGCCGATCCCGAGCACGGCCGCCACGTGAAGATGATCACCCGCGCCGGCGTGCTTGAGGGTCTCGTGGCCGTGGGTATGCCCCGCACTTCGGCCGAGCTCGTGCAGCTGTTCGAGCGCGGCGCCGAACTCCCCGCTGACCGCTCGCTGCTGCTGCGCTTGGACGGGCCGGACCAGCTCGCATCGCCCGGAGCCGCCGACCCTGCCCGGACGGTCTGCCGGTGCGCCGGCGTCAGCGGAACGGCCATTGCCGCCGCGGCCTCCGACGGCTGCTCCACGGTGCCCGAGGTTTCCGCGGCGACCCGTGCCGGCACGGGCTGCGGCGGCTGCCACGACGACATCAAAGGAATCATCGAGGCCCACTTTCAGGGGGCGGTTGCCTGACCGCGGGGACGACGTCACGCTTTGAACGCGCAAAAGGCTAGCATGGCGGCGAACTTTAGCCGCGCGATTTCCACCACCGGTGCCCGCGAGGCATCGCTGGACGGGACCGAGGTTCTGAAGCCCCGGAGGCCGGCTCGGCAGCGTTCTACTGCGCCGTGTTGTCGAACATCTTCTGCCACTGGGCATGCTCGCGGCCGGCGTCCAGCCGGCGGCTGACAGTCCACCTGGGCAGATAGTCCGGCTCGGGCAGCTCGCGGGCAGGCTTCAGCGCGGGCACAGGCCGGGTCTGAACAGGCTTGACCACGGGCCGGGTCTGAACGGCCTTCCGGCGGTAACCCGGCGTCGGGTCGGCCACCGTCCAGTTGATCACGGCGCGCAAAAGCAGCACGAGCACCCAAAGACCGAGCCCCGCCACGATGTATTGCCAAAACAAGACCAGTAGCACGATCGCCACTAGCACGAAAATGAACATAACGACACTATTACACGGGCGACACGCCCGGAGAAAGGGGTTTTACTCCCTGATCACCCGCATGGGAGTTGTCGGCCACGGCACGGAAGCTGCGGCATTGTTCAGACACACTGCAGTACCGGCGCAACGATGCGCTCGCTCTACAAGGTGGACGCGCTAAGCATCCGGCCAAGAGACGACTCTCCGCCTCAGGAGCCATTTCCGGCAATCATTCCCTACCGGCAAACAGAACTCTTGTCCGTGCGACAGCGGTACGGGCAGTGGCACTGCCGGCGGGAAGGGGCACGCTTCGTTATCCGGCGCCAGTTGGATTAAACTGGAGGCACTAAACCCCTTCGAGGACTGGTTGCCCGTGGAGACGATATTCTTCCTGGTCGTAATTCTCACCGCAGTGTGGATCCTGCTCGGCCTCTTGCTGAGACTCAAGAAGAGAACCCGCCGCAAGGGCTCCAACTACTACGTGCCCACCTTCAAAGCCAACTTCGACACATGGGAGAGTAAATGGACCATGGACCGAAAGCTGCAGGAGAGATGGGATAAGGCACTGTGGCAGCAGGAGTTTAACCGTCTCTAGAGCCGGCCGGCCTACTTGGGGCTGGCGGTCACCAATCCCCCGAAGAGGAACATCGATGCCGCCGGGTGCTGTGAAGCGTGAAACGGGCCTTTCTCCCCTTGGCACAGCCGCTGGGGCAGGAATCCAATGGACGTAAGCCCCGTTCGTCTGCAGGAGGCATCCCATGAACGTTCCGGTCATTTTGGCGCTCGGCGCGATTGTTGTGGTCGCCGTCGTGATGGGTGTTGTGTTTGCACGTGAAAAGGATCCACAGCGGCGCGCCACGGCGCTGACACGGACCGGGGCGGCCGTCATGGCCCTGTTCACGGTCCTCGCGGGAATCTTTATCGGTGGCGACGCCATGCAGGATCCTGGCGGAACGGCGGGAACGCTGATAACGCTCGCCTGGGTGGCGCCGATGCTCCTCCTCGCGGTCGCGGCGTGGTTCTGGCCGGCGGTGACCTCTCCCCTGCTGCTCGCCCTGTCCTCCGCCTTCATCGCGGCCTGCATCTGGCTCGCCTTCGACCCGGCGGCCCTGCGCAGCTTCCTCAGTGACAACGGACCCGTCATAGCCGTCAGCGTCGTCGCGCTGGCATTCCCGGCCGCCGTGCTCGGCCTGAAACGCACCGCGCTGGCCGGCTGGCTGCTCGTGGCCCTGGGCGTGCTGCCGCTCCTGATCACGCTCATCGCGCGGTCCGGGCCGCTGGCATCGCTCACCGCGGCCAGCGTGGTCCCCCTGATCGCGGGAATCAGCTACCTTGCCGCGGTCCGGATGGCGCACGGAAGCTCGACGTCAGAGCATCCCCGGGCAGCCGCCGCCTAGAACCCGGCAAGCCCCTGCCGCGTAACGCGAATCGGGCCAGGAACAAACGGCAGGTAGCATCGGGGGCATGAGCGCCGACGACGACGACATCACCGAAGAACTACTGGCCGACGCCGAAAAACTCACCGGGCTGAGCCTGGAACTGCTCGGACTCGATCCGCACCCGGACGACATGACGGCCGAACAGCGGCTCCAGTTCGATCCCGAAGACCTGGAGGAAATGGCCGCCGTCCCGCCGGAGGACCGTCAGAAATCCGTGCGCCAGACCCGCCTGCTGGCCGGACTCCTGTGGAATTCGTCGAGCATCCTGATTGACCAGCTGTTCCGCGATCTCGGAACGCTCGGCACCCTGGACGTTGTCACGCCGGCCGATATCGCCGGGACCTCGGTCCTGTCCTCGCTGCCGCCGCAGTTCGCGGACAGCTACGACGCGAAGTTCACCCAGAAATTCATCGTCGTCGCCGCGGATGTCACCGCATCCCTGGTCCGGGGCTGGACCGCGCCGGGCTGCCTCGCCGCGGAGCTCGCCGTCCGCTGCCTCCTCGATCAGGCCGAAATCACCGAGGACATCTACGAACTGGACCTTCCGGAGGGCTGGCGGGCCGACGTCGAGGAAGTCCTCCTGGAGGACGCGGACAGCGACGCGCTCTACCCCGACGACGACGCCGACAGCCAGGACCGTGCCGACGCCGACTCCGGTAGTCTGGCGTTCGATCGGTGGTTCAGGCCCTTCGCGCCCGGCGACGCTGTTCCGCCCTACGCCCGCTCCTGAGCCCTACGCCTTAACAAGGTCCTACTTCTGACTGCCCAGCTTGGCCAGCCATGCCAGGTAGTCCTCGGTGAAGCGCTGGACGCCGTCCCATTCCGTGTAGACGTAGTCACGGGTGGTGTCCGTGTCCGGGGACCCTTTGTCGCTGGCGATCTTCTTCATCATGTGCTTCTTGATGAACCCGTAGTGGCTGTAGAGCAGCGCGCCGGCGAACAATCCGACGTGCGAGGGCCGCCAGCCCGTGTCTTCCTCGAACTTCGCCACGTAGCTCTCCGCGTTCTCCTCGTCCCCGTGGGCGGCCAGGCTCACCGAAACCAGGGCGGAGGGCAACCGTTCGAGCTCGGCGCGGTTCTTCTTGACGAAGTCCTTGACGTGCCCCTCGTGCTTGCCCATGTGAACCGAGGCCGCCACGATCACGCCGTCGTAGCCGCCCGGAAGGGTGTCGCCGGAATGTTTGAGGTCCGCCGTCTCTGCCTGGTGCCCGTGCGCCCGGATCAGTTCGGCCATGTAGTCGGCGATCTGTGCTGTCTGTCCTTCAACGGTCCCGTACGGGATATAGATCTTGGCCATGTTCCATGGTGTCCGCGCCGGGCCGCGTCGCGATACGGCCGAAGGTCCCCCCGGGGCCGGGCGCACACGCACTCTTGGCGACGGGACTCCCAACTCCAGCACTCTTGACGCCCGAACCCTTGACGGCAGCGGTCCGCCGACATGAGATGGACGAAGGCACGGTCCGGTTCGGATTCGACCGGCCGGTCCAGAAGCATGACCTCACGACGAAAGGACAGGACATGTCCCTGCTCGACTCCGCCCTCTGGGAGGGCAAGATCCACCTCAACGGCTGGCGGCCCGGACGGGGCGGGATCGGCGACGCCGTCGAACCCGCAACCGGCGAGACGCTGGGCCACTATGGCGTGGCCTCAGTGGAGGATGTCCGCGAAGCCGCTGCCGTCGCCGCGACAGCGCAGAAGGACTGGGCCGCCCGCAACCCGGAGGACCGCGCCGCGGTGCTGCGCCGCGCGGGACAGCTCTGGGAGGAACACGCCGCGGAAATCGGGGACTGGATCGTCCGCGAATCGGGCGGCATCCCGCCCAAGGCCGGGCTGGAAACCCACATCGCGGCCAACGAATGCTACGACGCCTCGGCGCTGCCCTCGCTCCCGGCCGGCGACGTGCTGACCTCGAACGAGAACCGCTGGTCCTTCGCCCGACGACGCCCCGTCGGTGTCGTCTCGGTGATCGCGCCGTTCAACTTCCCGCTCATCCTCTCGATCCGCGCCGTCGCCCCGGCCCTGGCCCTCGGCAACGCCGTGCTGCTCAAGCCTGACCCGCGCACGGCGGTCTGCGGCGGCGTCACCCTGGTCCGGGTGTTCGAGGAAGCCGGCCTTCCGCCGGGCCTGCTGTCGCTGCTGCCGGGCGGTGCCGAGATCGGCGCGGCCGTCGTCGAGGCGCCCGAGGTCCGCGTCATCGCCTTCACGGGGTCGACGGCGGCAGGCCGCAAGGTGGGCGAAGCCGCCGGCCGGCTGCTCAAGCGCGCCCATCTGGAACTCGGCGGGAACAACGCGATGATCGTGCTGCCCGGCGTCGACCTTCCCAAGGCGGTCTCGGCCGCCGCGTTTGGCTCCTTCATGCACCAAGGACAGATCTGCATGGCGTCCGGCCGGCACATTGTGCACGAGGACATCTACGAGGACTACGTCAGCGCCCTTGCCGAGAAGGCCAGTCATTTGCCGGTGGGCGATCCCAAGAGCGGAACGGTGGCGCTGGGCCCGGTGATCGATGAGAAGCAGCTGCACCGCGTGGACACGATCGTCCAGGATGCGGTGCAGGGCGGCGCGCGGCTGGCCGCCGGCGGCAGCCACGACGGCCGCTTCTACCGGCCCACTGTGCTCGCGGACCTCGATCTCGCCAGTCCGGCGTGGAAGGACGAAATCTTCGGCCCCGTGGCGCCGGTGATGAAGTTCTCCACCGTGGACGAGGCCGTCGCCCTGGCCAACGACAACGAGTACGGGCTCTCCATCGGGATTCTCGGCGACGTCGGCATGGCCATGACGATCGCGGACCGGCTGGACTCCGGCAAGGTCCACATCAACGAACAGACGGTCTCGGACGAGGCGAACTCGCCCTTCGGCGGGGTCAAGAACTCGGGCAACGGCTCGCGGATCGGCGGGCATCACGCCAACATGGAATCCTTCACGGAAATCCAGTGGCTGACCGTTCGGCCGGATATCGCACCGTACCCGTTCTAGAGGAGAAAGGTTCAGTGCCCCGCGGCGAGGTGCGTGGCGGGGTCGAAGGGCTCGAACACTGACGAGCCGATCATGAAGATGCCTCGCTGCGGGATCCAGAAGTCCCCGAGCCTGTCCTGGACGGGCAGTGCTGAAGCCTGCCCCAGATTATGCCCCTGCAGGTGCGCTTCGTTCTCGCGGACAAACCACATCTGCCGCGGGCGCGCCCCATAGGTCTGGCCGTTGGGCACCTTGCCGGTCAGCCCGATGTGCCCGGCCCCGAGCACCGGGCCGGCGACAGCCCCCATGGCGCGCAGGAACGTCCGGTTGCGCCACAGTTGCTCCGGGACCGACCCGGCCACCGCTGACATGAGCCGGGTGATGGGCGTTGCAGCCAGCGTCACGTCCCAGCCCAGGTCCACCTCGTCTCCGACTTCCACGCGGAAAGAGTAGTCGTCACGCCACTGGATGGAGATCCCGCCCGTCGACGCCGATCCGAGGGCGCTGCCGAAGTAGCGGGGGCATGAGGACCCGGGATTGGTGGTGCTGTGCATCGTCCAGACGCCGACAGGATCGCGGATCCAGACCGAGTTGTAGCCCGGGCCGACGGAGGAGGCAGGAAAATGCCGCAGGGCCAGGATGTAGCCGGAGCTGAAAGGAACGCCCATCACGCCGTAGCCGGCAAACCGTTCTTGAGGGCCGGACGGCAGCCCGGGGTTCTGTTCCGCGGACTCAACAGCGGTGCGAGGACTTTGCATGGCTACGGCCTCCGTTTTGCTACATGTGAACGTGGAGCCGGCGCGCCGCTTCGGAGATGGAGCCGCTCAGCGACGGGTACACGGTGAAGGTGCTGGCGACGTCGTCGACGTGCAGTTTTTGGGTGACCGCAAGGGAGATCGCGAAGATGAGCTCCGAGGCGTTCGGGCCTACGACGACCCCACCGATCACTGTGCCGGAGCCCTTGCGGGCGAAGATCTTGACGAAGCCGTCGCGGTGGTTGCGCATCTTGGCGCGGGCGTTGCTGCGCAGGGACAGCTTGATGACGTCGGCCTGGTACTTGCCGGAGTCGATCTCAGCCTCGGAGACGCCCACGTTCGCGATCTCGGGCGAGGTGAAAATGTTGGACGCCACCTGGTGCAGCTTGAGCGGCATGACGCTGTCGCCCAGGAAGTGCGCGATCGCGATGCGTCCCTGCATGGCGGCCACGGACGCCAGTGCGAGGACGCCGGTGCAGTCACCGGCGGCGTAGATGTTCGGCGCCGTGGTGCGCGAGACGCCGTCGACCTTGATGTGGCCGCTCTCGGTGAGCGCGACGCCGGCTTCCTCCAGGCCGATGCCGGCCGTGTTCGGGATGGAGCCGACGCAGACGAGGCAATGGCTGCCGGTCACCTTCGAACCGTCGCCGAGGGTGACCACGACGCCGTCGTCCGTGCGTTCGACGGTCTCGGCGCGGGCGCGGGAGAGCACCTTGAGGCCGCGGCGTTCGAAGACGCCCTCAAGCACCTCGGCGGCGTCGGTGTCCGAGCCCGGCAGCACCCGGTCGCGGCTGGAAATCAGGGTGACCTTGGAGCCCAGCCCGTTGTAGGCCGAGGCAAACTCCGCCCCCGTCACGCCTGAACCGACCACGATGAGTTCTTCGGGGAGTTCGTCCATGTTGTAGATCTGGGCCCAGTTCAGGATGCGCTCACCGTCCGGACGGGCGGTGGGCAGCTCGCGGGGGTGGGCTCCGACAGCGAGCAGGATGGTGTCGGCTTCCACCGTTTCGGTGCCGTCGGCGGTCAGGACCTCGATGGTGTGGTTGTCCAGCAGGCGGCCGGAACCGATCAGGATGCGGACGTTCTGGTGTTCCAGCCCGGACTGGATGTCCTCCGACTGCTTCCGGGCCAGCCGCAGCAGCCGGTCGTTGATGTGCTTGAGGTCAGCGCGCATCGTCGGGCTGCAGTCGCCGCCGTCGAGGTCGAATTTAACGCCGAGCTCGCCGGCCTCGCCGACGCGGGTCATCAGGTCCGCCGTCGCAATGAGGGTCTTGGAAGGAACGACGTCGGTCAGCACCGCGGATCCGCCGAGTCCCGCACGCTCGATGATGGTGACCTGCGCCCCCAGCGAGGCGGCGACCATGGCGGCTTCGTAGCCGCCAGGCCCTCCGCCGAGAATTGCAATACGGGGTGAGCTGAAGTCAGGATGCGTAGTCACAATCAACCATTGTCCACCATCCGAACCGGAGCCACCAAGAATCCGGGGCGCCGCGGGTGCGGCCGCCCGCTATGGCGCCCGGGCGGCGCGGGTGCTGGGCAGCGGGCCCGGCACGCGATAGCTTGTACCAGTGAGCTATACAGAATTCCTGAACGCGGACCCCTTCGACGCCGCGCGAGACGCCGCCGCCTACATCGCCGAAGAGACGGGTGTCGATTCCCACGACGTCGCGCTGGTCCTCGGATCGGGCTGGGCCGACGCCGCCGAACTGATCGGCGAGACCACCGCCACCCTGTCCGCCAGCGAAATCCCCGGTTTCACCGCACCGTCGGTGGAGGGGCACGTGGGCACCATCCGCTCGGTGCTGACCAAGGAGGGCAAGCGGGCCCTCGTCCTGGGCGCGCGCACACACTACTACGAGGGCAAGGGCGTCCGCTCCGTGGTTCACGGCGTGCGCACCGCCGCGGCCACCGGCTGCAAGACCCTGGTGCTCACCAACGGCTGCGGCGGCCTGAACGAGGGCTGGGCTCCCGGCACGCCCGTGCTGATCAGCGACCACATCAACCTCACGGCCACCTCACCGCTGGAAGGCGCCACGTTCGTGGACCTGACGGACCTGTACTCGTCCCGGATCCGCGGCCTGGCACGCGAGGTTGACCCCTCGCTGGACGAGGGCGTGTACGCGCAGTTCACGGGACCGCACTACGAAACCCCTGCCGAGGTGCAGTACGCCAAGCGGATCGGCGCGTCCCTGGTCGGCATGTCCACCGCGCTCGAGGCCATTGCCGGCCGTCACGCGGGCATGGAGGTCTTCGGGATCTCGCTCGTGACCAACCTCGCCGCCGGGATCAGCCCCGTGCCCCTGAGCCACGAGGAAGTCCTCGAGGCCGGCCAGGCCGCCGGACCGCGCATTTCCAAGCTCCTCGCGGAGATCATCGCCAAACTCTGATCAGTGTGTTCGCGGCACGGTTCCGGTCACGGACCGTGCCTCTCCACTGTCCTGGACTGTCAGCCGAGGCTACTCCGCCGCCAGGTAGTCCAGGACCTTCACCTTGTCCGCCGGGAACCGGCGCTCCATCGAGTCCGCTATCCCGGCGATACTCTGGCGCGCCAGCGCCTGCCGCCAGGCGAGCTCGGCCTGGCGCATGGTCTGGGAAATGAGGCACGTCCGCGCGAAGTTCTCCTGCAGGGCCGGCTCCGGGACGTTCCCCAGGATCGCTTCACACCGGAAGGCTGGATCCGCGCCTTCCAGGGCCAGGACGATGTCCAGCACAGTGATGTTTTCCGGCCGGCGCGCCAAAAGGAATCCGCCGCGGGGTCCCGAGACCGAGTCCAGCACCCCGGCCCGGACCAGCGACTGGAACTGTTTGTTCAGGTAGGCGGCGGGGAGCTTATAGAACTCGGCGAGGCGTGCACTGTTCACGGGCTCGCCCGGCGGTGTCCATGCCATGTTGACGCAACTGTGCACCGCCCACTCCACTCCACGGCCCATCTTCATATTCCAGACGCTACGTGTCCGGAAATTTGGGTGTCAAGGGCCGTTGCCAGCGCGCCCGGGCTGGCCGGACCCGGCCGTCCTGCCTGCTCTCCGCGCCGGGCGTGATGCAACTGAAACCCCAACTCCCGATTGTCAGGGGAGGAAACGCACACGATTGGCGATAGTTTGGTTCCTATGACGTCTTCTGATGCCGAACTCGCCCGACTCCTGAGCGACGCCCGCGACTGGGCCGACCAGGACCCGGACCCCGCCACTGCCGCAGCCCTGACCGAGCTGGTCCGCCTCGCCGACGAGGGCGTCGCGGTGGCCGGCCAGGAACTGGCCGACAGCTTCAGCGGCACTCTGCAGTTTGGCACCGCCGGACTCCGGGCGGCCCTCGGCCCCGGCCCGAACCGGATGAACCGGGTGGTGGTGCGCCGCGCCGCGGCGGGCTTCACCGCTTTCCTCACCAGCGCCGTCGGGCAGGCCTCCCCCGGCACCCGGCCGCGCGCCGTCGTCGGCTTCGACGCCCGCTACAACTCCGATGTTTTCGCCGAAGAAACCGCCGCGATCCTCACCGCTGCCGGAGTCGAAACCTTCCTCATGCCGGCCGCCCTGCCCACCCCGCTGCTCGCCTACGCGGTGCGGGCGCTGGACTGCGACGGCGGCGTCATGGTCACCGCCAGCCACAACCCGCCGCAAGACAACGGGTACAAGGTGTATCTGGGCCGTCACGCGGTCGAGGACAGCGGCCGCGGCGCTCAGATTGTGGCGCCCTACGATGCCCTGATTGCGGCGAAGATCGACGCCGTGGGCGCCCTGGATACCATCGCCCTGGCCGCGGACGGCTGGACCGTGCTGGAGTCCTCCATAGCCGCCGACTACGAGGCCGCCGTCGCGGCCCTTGCGGCCCCGGAGCATTTCCCGGCCCGCGGGCTGAAGATCGTCCTGACCCCCATGCATGGCGTGGGCGGGGAAACGGCGGTGGCCGTGCTGAACACCGCCGGCTTCACCGACGTCACGCTCGTCACGGAACAGGCGCAGCCGGACCCGGACTTCCCCACGGTGAACTTCCCCAACCCGGAAGAGCCCGGAGCCCTTGACCTGGCCCTGGAGACGGCGGCGCGCGTGGACGCGGATATCGTGATCGCCAACGACCCCGACGCCGACCGGGCGGCTGTGGCGGCGAAGGACCCGGCCACCGGCGCGTGGCGCATGCTGCGCGGCGATGAGGTCGGCGCCCTGCTGGGGGCCCACATCGTGGCGCGGCAGGCCGCCGCCGGCAAGGCACCGGCCGGCGTATTCGCCAACTCGATCGTGTCCTCCCGGCTGCTGGCGCGGATCGCGGCCGCGGCAGGCTACGCCCATGAGGAAACCCTGACCGGCTTCAAGTGGATTGCGCGCGTCCCCGGCCTGGTCTACGGCTACGAGGAAGCCCTGGGCTATTGCGTTGCCCCGTCGCTGGTGCGCGACAAGGACGGAATTTCGGCCGCGGTGCTGATCGCCGAACTCGCGGCGGCGGCAAAGGCCGGGGGCAAGACCATCTTCGACACCCTGGACGAGCTCTATCTGGTGCACGGGCTCCACGCGAGCGACCAGCTGAGCATCAGGGTGGCGGACCTTGGCCTGCTGGACGCCATGATGAACCGGCTGCGCGTCAGCCCGCCGGAATCGTTCGGCGGCTCAGGCGTCGAGTCCGTCACGGACCTGGCCGCGGGCAGCGAGCAACTGCCGCCAACCGAGGGCCTGCTGTACCTGACAAAGGACCTCAGCCGCGTCATCATCCGGCCCAGCGGCACCGAACCGAAGCTCAAGTGCTACCTCGAAGTCATCCGCAGCGTCGGCTCGGCCGCCGAACTGCCGGCGGCACGGAACGAGGCCCGCGCCGCGCTGGACAGCGTCCTCGCGGACGTCCGCGAGGCCCTGGGCCTCTAGAGCTCTGGGCGTCTAGAGCTCAACCTCAATGTACCCGCCCACAATCCGGGTACCGAAGGTTGCGATGCGCAGTTCCGGGCTGCCGAGGCACTCGCCCGTAACGAGGTCGTAGACCTCTTTGTGCAACGGCGAAGCCACCGTCGGGCGGTCCCCGCGTGAGCCCGTGATGCCGCGGGCCATGACATTCGCCCCGGTGGCCGGATCCTCGTTGGCGACGGCAAAAACCTCACCGGACACGGTCCGGAACATTGCGACCTGGCGCCCGGAAATCAATGCGGCCTCGCCCCACGCGGGTTCCAGGTCCGCCACGGCGCATACCCGGTGCCAGCCGGCTACGGACACAACATCCTGCTCTGCGGTCTGACCCTCAAGGTCGTGTACTGCGGTTTCAAGTACGGCGGTCATCCCGGCCCCTCTCTGATACATCCCTTACGGGCTCAACCGCTGCTGCGGCCACATATTCAAGCTAGGCCCGCGGTGTTTCATCCGGGCGCGCCCGATGTGTCCAACGCGTAAAAGAGAGCTCACCCGGCCGGAAATCCATTCGTGATGCAGAAGTTAAGACCACGAAACATAAGGGAAACTGAAGCGAAATTCCCGTTGCCTAGTCTGGAACGACAAGCTGCAGAGCACCGTCTGCGGCCCATGCGAAAGGCCCACCGTGACCGGACACCCCTCAAGCCACCCGAACCAGGGCGCTGCCAGCGCCGCCCCGCGCCGTATTGTGGTGGCCGGCGGCGGCCCCGCGGCGCACCGTTTCGCCGACGCCATGCACGCCCGCGGACTCGATGGCTGGCACGTAACAGTCCTCACCGAGGAAGCGCACCTCCCCTACGACCGCGTCGCACTGAGCAAGGCACTCACGGACAGCGACGTCGACCTCACCCTGGGCAGCGCCTCCATGTGGGACCACGCGGCCCTCAACCTCAAGACCGGCGAGCGCGTCACCAGCATCGACGCCGCCGGCAAGACGGTCAGGACCGCGGCCGGAACGGTCTACCCCTATGACGAGCTCGTCGTCGCGACGGGCTCGGACGCGGCCCGTCTTCCCATCCCGGGCGCCGAACTCACCCACGTCTACCGCACCCTCGAGGACGTCTGGTCCATCAACACGGCGATCGCGGACCTCACCGAGAAGCTCGGCCGCAAGGTCAACGCGGTCACCATCGGCGGCGGTCTTCTGGGCCTCGAATCAGCGGCCGGCACCGAACAGCTCGGCGCCACCCCGATCGTCATCAACGGCTCCCCATGGCTCATGAACACCCAGCTGGACGAGGGCGCCGGACAAGCGCTCGGCCGGCTCATCGAGGCCAAGGGCTTCACCGTCCACGGCGGCGTGTTCCCCTCCGAGGTCCTCTCCGACGACGACGGCCAGGTCACCGGGGTCCTCATGGCCGACGGCCGGATCATCGACGCCGACATCGTGATCGTCGCGATCGGCGTGCGGCCCCGCGACGAGCTGTTCCGCGCCGCTGAGGGCGAAGCGCAGCAGTTCCAGCTCGGCCAGCGCGGCGGCGTCGTCATCTCCGACGACTGCTCCACGGAAGTTCCCGGCATCTGGGCGATCGGCGAGGTCGCCAACTTCGGCGGCATGTGCCTGGGCCTCGTGGCCCCGGCCAACACGATGGCCGAAATCGTCGCGGACCGGCTGCACGGCGGCGACGCAACCTTCCCCGGCTTCGACACGGCCACCAAACTCAAGCTCTCCGGCGTCGACGTGGCGAGCTTCGGCGACGCCTTCGCCCGCACGGAACACTCCCTCGAAATCGTCTATGCCGACCCCGCCCGCGGCGTCTACCAGAAGATCGTCACGACGGACGACGCCAAGACCCTCCTCGGCGGCATCTTCGTCGGCGACGCCGCCCCTTATACGTCCCTGCGCCCCATGCTGGGACGCGAGCTGTCCGCCGAGCCCGGCGCCTACCTCACCGCGGCCGGCGGAGGCGAGGCCCCGGAGACCGAGCTGCCGGACGATGCCATTCTCTGTTCCTGCAACAACGTGACGGCCGGAACCATCCGTGACACCGTCAACGGCTGCGGTGCCTGCGACGGCAACGCGCCCGTCCAGGAACTGGGCGAGCTGAAGGGCTGCACCCGCGCCGGCACCAGCTGCGGTTCCTGCGTGCCGATGCTCAAGAAGCTGCTGGAAAGCGAACTCACGAAGTCCGGCGTCGAAGTCTCGAAGGCACTGTGCGAGCACATCGAGCTGTCCCGCCAGGAACTGTTCGATGCCATCCGCGTCCTGGAGCTGACCTCTTTCGAGGAGATCATGGCCAAGTACGGCACCGGCGCGGGCTGCGACATCTGCAAGCCGACCATCGCCAACATCCTGGCCAGCCAGAACAGCGCCTACGTCCTGGACGCGGGCCGCGGAACCCTGCAGGACACCAACGACCGCGCCCTGGCCAACATGCAGAAGGATGGCACCTACTCGGTGGTCCCCCGCATCGCCGGCGGCGAGATCACCCCGAAGAAGCTCGGCGTGATCGCCGCCGTCGCCGCCAAATACGGCCTTTACACCAAGATCACCGGCGGCCAGCGGATCGACATGTTCGGCGCCCGGCTGGAGCAGCTCCCGGAAATCTGGAAGGAACTCGTGGATGCCGGCTTCGAATCCGGCCAGGCCTACGGCAAGAGCCTGCGCACCGTGAAGTCCTGCGTCGGCTCCACCTGGTGCCGCTTCGGGGTCCAGGACTCGGTGGCTATGGCCATCCAGCTTGAACTGCGCTACCGGGGCCTCCGCAGCCCGCACAAGCTGAAGATGGGTGTCTCCGGCTGCGCCCGCGAATGTGCCGAGGCCCGGGGCAAGGATGTGGGCGTCATCGCCACCGCGGACGGCTGGAACCTGTATGTCGGCGGCAACGGCGGCGCCACCCCGGCGCACGCCCAGCTGCTCGCCAAGGACCTCGACGACGAAACCCTGATCAAGTACATCGACCGCTACTTCATGTACTACATCCGCACCGCCGACCGCCTGCAGCGCACCGCGCGCTGGCAGGAAGAGCTCGACGGCGGCATCAAGCACGTGGAGGACGTGGTGGTGCACGACACCCTGGGCATCGCTGAAGACCTCGAGGCCGCCATGGCCAAGCACGTTGACACCTACGTCGACGAATGGGCCGACACCCTGAAGGACCCCGAGCGCCTGCGCCGCTTCCGCTCCTTCGTCAATGCCCCCGACCAGAAGGACGATTCCATCACCTTCGTCCCCGACGAGCGCGGCCAGATGCGCCCCGCCACGGCAGAGGAAAAGGGGAAAGTGCTGATCGGCGCGTCCATTCCGGTCCGTGCCACCACCCCGGGACAGCTTGATGAGAACGAGGTATAGCCATGCAGCTCAGCATTGATCTCACCGGACGCGAAGTCCTCGTCACCGGCTCCGAGCACGCCGCGCGCCAGGCCGTGCGGCGCTATGAAGCCGCCGGCGCCGTCGTGTACCGCCTCAGCACCCCGCAGGGTGCCGGCAACGACGGTCCGCTGCCCGAGCGCCCGTTCCTGGTGGCAGCGGTCGACGACGGCCAGCCCGGCTGGGAGACGCTCCTGAACCGCTGCCGTGCCGCGGGCATTCCGGTCGCGGCCGAGCCGGCTGCCGGCCCGGCGGGACACGTCACGCTGGTGGGCGGCGGCCCCGGGACCCCCGAACTGCTGACCGTCGCCGCCGTGGCGGCGCTGCGCGATGCCGACGTCGTGTTCTACGACCGGCTCGCCCCCTACCAGGAACTGCCGTCCCTGACGTCCGCAGACCTCGTGGACGTGGGCAAGAAACCCGGCCACCACAAGGTCAGCCAGGCCGACATCGAAAAGCTCATGGTGGAAAGCGCGCTGGCCGGCAACAATGTGGTCCGCCTCAAGGGCGGGGATCCCTATGTCTTCGGCCGCGGCGGCGAGGAAGTCGCGTCCTGCGTCGCTGCCGGTGTTCCGGTCCGCGTGGTCTCCGGGGTCACGAGCGCCATCTCGGTGCCGGCCGCCGCCGGCATCCCCGTCACCCACCGCGAAGTCAGCCACATGTTCACCGTGGTGTCGGGCCACGCCCCGCTGACCGAGAACGAGCTCAAGCACCTCGCCGGGCTCGGCGGCACCATTGTGGTCCTGATGGGCATCGGCACCCTGCACCACCTCGCCGCCGGGCTCCGCCGGGCCGGAATGCGGTCCGACATGCCGATGGCCGTCGTCGAGCGCGGCTACCGCCCCGGCCAGCGCACGACGATCGCCGAGCTGGGCACCATCACCTCCGCGGCCGCCGGCTGCAGCAACCCGGCCGTCCTGGTGATCGGTGAGGTCGTCCGGGTGGCCGAGGCCAACCGGGGCTGCGCCGAGGCCGCGGCAGAGCTCGACCGCCTGGCCGCATCACTGATGGAAGCGTAGGGATTTTCATGACCGCACTGAACGCCATCGCCGAGGACGGGTCCGAGAAGGACCTTCCGCTGGACGGCTTCCGGATTGGCGTCACCTCGCACCGCCGCTCCCAGGACCTCATCGAGGCCCTGGAGCGCCGCGGTGCCGAGGTGCTCCACGCCCCGGCGCTGAAGATCGCCCCGGTCCGGGAGGACCAGAGCCTGGTCGAGGACACCCGGGCGATCATCGCCGCCCGGCCCGACCTCTGCATCGCCACCACCGCCTACGGCATGCGCCGCTGGTGCGAGGCGGCGGACACCTTCGGCATTGGCGAACAGCTGCTCGAGACCCTGTCCTCCACCCGCATGTTCGTCCGCGGGCCCAAGGCGCGCGGCGCCGTCCGTGCGGCCGGGCTCGCCGACGTCGGGATCAGCAGCGACGAAACCACCTCCACACTGGTGGACATGCTCCTTGCCGAGGGCGTGCGGGGCAAGACTGTCGCGGTACAGCTGCACGGCTACACCGACGTCCGCCAGCTCGAGCGCCTGCGCATGTCCGGCGCTACCGTCCTGACGGTCACCCCGTACCGCTGGGTCAAACCCGACGGCGCCGACCGGCTGCCCAAGCTCATCGAGGCCGCGTGCAGCGGCAACCTGGATGTCCTGACCTTCACGAGCGCCCCC
The DNA here is from genome assembly GCF_039531445.1 of Arthrobacter humicola. Taxonomy (NCBI): domain Bacteria; kingdom Bacillati; phylum Actinomycetota; class Actinomycetes; order Micrococcales; family Micrococcaceae; genus Arthrobacter; species Arthrobacter humicola. The sequence goes on from NZ_BAAAQB010000025.1 coordinate 162,039, forward strand.
GCCGTGGATGCGATGTGGAGCACGGCGCACGAGATGGGGGTCTACAAGCAGCTCGTGGAGAGCCTGAAGACCACTGTGGCAACCGCCGTCGTCGGTCCCATCACCGCGCAGCCGCTGATCGACGCCGGCCTGCAACCGCTGATCCCGGAACGGTTCCGGATGGGCGCCCTGATCCGGCTGGTGTGCGAGCACCTCGCCCTCAACCACGTCCGCCGGCTGGACACCGTCTCCGGCAGCGTGGAGCTGCGCGGCCGCTCGCTGCGGATCAACGGCGAACCCGTCGACATGGCGCCCGCGCCCCTGCTGCTGCTGCGCGCGCTGATCGGCGCCGGCGGGGCCGTGCTGTCCCGCGAAGCGCTCTCGGACCTGTTGGAACTGCGCGGCTCCGTGCACGCCCTGGACATGACCGTCAGCAGGCTGCGGTCGGCGCTGCCGGACACCCGTCTGGTCGAAACCGTGGTGAAGCGCGGCTACCGGATCCGGGTCTAATGCCGGCGGCGGAGGGGTCTCTGCGGAGGGCTCGCCGCCGGGATGTGACGCACGGCATTACCGGCCGGTAAATACTGGCGAACGGACAGGGCCGAAGAGGCAACACCCGGGAAACACCCCGGAAAAATCGGGCGCCTAGGCTGGGGTTCATCAAGCACACCGGCCACACGATGGCCACCCCAGCGAAAGGGCCAGCACATGTCCGCTCCGGCATTGTCTCCCACCTCCGGCACGTCTTCCTCGAAGGCAGCCGCTGCATCCACCGCCGATTCTCCGACGACAGCCACCACGGCCGCCCGGCCCAGGATCGTCATCGCCGGCGCCGGCCCGGCCGCCCTGGCCCTGGTCCGCCAGCTCACCCGGACCCCGTTTGCCGGTGCCATCACGGTGCTCAGCAACCGCGATGACGCGCCCGAGGAACTGCTGGAGCTCGCCGTCCTGCCGCAGGTGTCCGTCCGCTTCGGCCAGCCGGCCAGCTACATCGATGCCGGGAACCGCCTCGTGACCACCGCCGACGGCATGGAATTCAGCTACGACGAACTCGTCATCGCCACCGGGTCCGCCCCCGCCGAGGCCCCGGTGGAGGGCGCCGCCCGGTGCCTGAGCTACTCCACGATCGACGACGCCGCCCGGCTGGGCGACGCCGTCAAGGACGTCACCCGGGTCCTGGGCCGGCGCCCCCTGGGCATCCTGGTCGGCACCGGCTCCGCCGCCGGCCAGGCCGAGGCCGTGCTCCGGTCCCGCGGCGTCCGTCCCGTCCGCACCACTGTCCGGCCCGCCGCCGTCGTTCCCACCCTCGCCGGGTCGGTCCTGCCGGCATCCGGCATCGTGTTCGAGGACGGCTCCAGCATGAACGGCGACCTCGTGATCCTCGCCGAGGAGCGCATCGCCCGGGACGAACTGGCCGCCACGGCAGGACTCACCACCGCACCCGGCGGCGGAATTGTCATCGGCCAGGACTTCCGCACCTCCGTGCCCGGTATCTGGGCAATCGGGGACGCCGCGGCTTACGACGGCGTCCGGCTGGGACTGCTCGTGGCGTCCGGCTCCGCCGCGTCGGTGTGCGCCTCCCAGCTGCTGCAGGCCACCATGGGAAGCCCGCTCGCGGAGGCTGCCTGATCGTAAGGGGCCGGCCCGGCGGGCACATCCGCCGGGCCGGTCCTATGGCAAGATGGTCACCTGATAAGCCGCGAACCATGCGGCGCCGACAGGGCCCGCAGGCCCACAAGGCCCGGGTAAAGGACCGCAGCGTCCCAGGCCCGCCAGGAAAGGGACCACCATGAGCCACGAAGCCGCCGCCGAGGGCACGCCCGGCATTGCCTCCTACATCGACCACACCCTGCTCAAGCCGGAGGCCAGCGAGGCCGAGATCCTCAAGGTCTGCGCCGAGGCGGCCGAGTACCATTTCAAGTCGGTCTGCGTGAACCCGGTGTGGGTCAAGACAGTCAAGACCGCGCTCAAGGGTTCCGGCGTGCTGACCTGCTCCGTGGTCGGTTTCCCGCTGGGCGCCACCCCGAGCGACGTCAAGGCGTTCGAGGCCCGCGGCGCCGTCCTGGACGGTGCCGAAGAAGTGGACATGGTCATCAACATCGCCGCGGCCCGCGCCAATGACAAGGGCTCGCTGGTGGATGACATCGCCGCCGTCGCGGAGGCCGTCCACGAGGGCGGCGCCATCCTGAAGGTCATCATCGAAACGGCGATGCTGAGCGATGAGCAGAAGGTGCTCGCCTGCGAGGCTGCGGTTGCGGCCGGGGCGGACTTCGTGAAGACCTCCACCGGTTTCAACGGCGGCGGTGCCACGGCCGCGGACGTCGCCCTGATGCGCCGCACCGTCGGCCCGGACCTTGGCGTCAAGGCCTCCGGCGGCGTGCGATCCCTGGCTGATGCACAGGCTATGATTGCTGCAGGTGCAACACGTATTGGCGCCAGCTCCGGCATCGCGATCGTCACGGGTGAACAGGGTTCGTCCGCGTACTGATCCGCGCCGGCAGTGCCCACAGTTTTGAGCCCCCAGGGGCCGAGGAGGAACGAATGTCCAGCAACAACACCGAGTCCCGGCGGGTCGAGAACAGCCTCGGATCCAGCATCGCCTTGTTCGTGCCGATGATGGTCCTGTTCTTGGGAGCGATTTACTCGCTGACCTTCCTCACTCTGGACAACCCCTGGCCAATGGCCGTCTGCCTGGTCCTCTTCGCCCTCGCCTTCTGGATCCCGCAGACGCTGCTGGGCCGCTCGGATTCGGCCGGCGAAAACTAGGCTTTCCCGATCCTTAAATGACTGAAGCTCCGGATGTCCGGAGCTTCAGTCATTTAAGCTGCCTGCACTAGCGTGAACAGGCCTTTGACCAGTCCGGTGCCCAGCGCCAGGGCCGCGGGGAAGTGCGCCTTCGCCACGGCCAGTCCCGCACCGAACATGCCCACCATCGCGTAGCCGCTCACCGGGATCAGGACCAGCCATTCCCTTCGCGAGCCCGCCCGGCCCAGCAGCGGGATGGAGAACGCCCCGTTGGCCTTCCAGACGTTCTTGAGCAGCGGCAGTTTCCGCAGCACCTTCGGCGGCTTGATCACCAGCGGCCAGAGCAACGGCACTCCCCCGGTGGTGATCATGTCACCCACAATGTGCACCAGCACGCCGGTGAGCATCGAGATCGGCAGCCAGGTCCACTGGTGCGGCGCGAACCACGTCACCAGGCCCGCCATGACCAGCGCGAAGACCCAGTTGCTGATCCAGCCGTACTTGGGAAAGAGCTTCAGTGCCTTCGCGGCGATGTTGATCATGAACATGCACAGCAGGCCCGCCCCGACGGACAGCAGCCCCCACCGGGTCTGCACCTGCAACTGCCCGGCGATCGTGGCCAGCAGCACGAAGAACGCCGCGCCCAGCACCGAATGCGTGCCCTGCCGGTGGCCGCCGCTGACGTTCTCGATGCCGCGCGCCACCATGTTGGACAGCGGCGGCAGGGCGTGCGCCACGGTGCTGGCACGGTGGTCCCAGTCGCAGACCAGCGCGGTCCCCGCCGTCGCCATGGCGCCGATCACGATCCCCGTGGGGTCCAGCGGGTACCAGCCCAGGGCGTAGGGGCCGGTCGAGGCAATAGCTACCCACGCCGCGGCTCCCGACGCGGCATGGTGTCCTCCCATCACTCTTTACTTCACCGCCAGCGGGACGTCGGTGAAGATGTTGCGGATGACACCGTTGGCCCATTCGAGGATTTCGGCGTCCTGCAGGTCCCGGCCGCCGATCCTCGCGGTCTTGGGCTTGGGGATGAGCACGGCGTCCAGGGCAGGCTTCGCCTGCGCGCCCGGGTACATCCGGGTGAGCCGCATGAGCTTGGACTCCGGGAGCTGGGCCGGGGAGAACTTGATGAAGTTGCCCTGCAGCGCGACGTCGGACAGTCCGGCCTCGCGGGCGCCCACCCGGAAGCGGGCGACGTCGATCAGGTTCTTCGCCGGCAGCGGCAGTTCGCCGTAGCGGTCCACGAGCTCGGCGAGGACCTCGTCGATCGCCTCGTACGTGATGGCGCCGGCGAGTTTGCGGTACGCCTCCAGGCGCAGCCGTTCGCCGGGCACGTAATCGTGCGGCAGGTGCGCGTTGACGGGCAGTTCGATCTTCATCTCGGCGGCCTTCTCTTCGGCCTCGCCGCGGTATTCTGCCACGGCCTCGCCCACGAGCCGGATGTACAAATCGAATCCGACGCCCTGGATGTGGCCGGACTGTTCTCCGCCCAGCAGGTTGCCGGCGCCGCGGATTTCGAGGTCCTTCATGGCCAGCTGCATGCCGGCGCCGAGCTCGTTGTGGGTTGCGACGGCCTTGAGCCGCTCCAGCGCCACCTCGCCCAGGGGTTTCTCCGAGGGGTACAGGAAGTAGGCGTACGCCCGTTCGCGGCCGCGGCCCACGCGCCCGCGCAGCTGGTGCAGTTGCGAGAGCCCGTACTTGTCCGCGCCGTCGACAATCAGCGTGTTCGCGTTGGAGATGTCCAGTCCGGTTTCGATGATGGTGGTGCAGACCAGGACATCGAAGCGCTTCTCCCAGAAGTCCACGATGATCTGCTCAAGCCTGCTCTCGGACATCTTGCCGTGTGCGACCTCCACCCGGGCTTCCGGGACCAGCTCGCGGATCTTGGCTGCGGTGCTGTCGATCGTTGAGACCCGGTTGTGGACGAAGAACACCTGCCCTTCGCGCATGAGTTCCCGGCGGATAGCAGCGGAGGTCTGCTTGTCCGTGTAGGGCCCCACGTAGGTCAGCACGGGGTGGCGTTCTTCCGGCGGCGTGGCGAGGGTGGACGTTTCGCGGATGCCGGTCAGGGACATCTCCAGGGTCCGCGGAATCGGGGTGGCACTCATGGCCAGGACGTCCACGTTGGTGCGCATCTTCTTCAGCGCCTCTTTGTGTTCGACGCCGAAGCGCTGCTCCTCGTCCACGATCACGAGGCCCAGGTCCTTGAACGCGAAGTCCTTGGACAGCAGCCGGTGCGTGCCGATGACGACATCCACCGCGCCGGATTTGACCCCTTCGGCGGTCTCCTTGGCTTCTTTCGAGCCCTGGAAGCGGGAGAGCGGCTTGACCCGAAGCGGGAACCCGGAGAACCGCTCGGTGAAGGTCTCGTAGTGCTGCTGGGCCAGCAGCGTGGTGGGCACCAGCACCGCCACCTGCTTGCCGTCCTGGACCGCCTTGAACGCGGCCCGCACGGCGATTTCGGTCTTGCCGTAGCCGACGTCGCCGGAGATCAGCCGGTCCATGGGGATCTCGCGTTCCATGTCGGCCTTGACCTCGTTGATGGTGGTCAGCTGGTCCGGGGTTTCCACGTACGGGAAGGCTTCCTCCAGTTCGCGCTGCCACGGGGTGTCCGGGGCGAACGCGTGTCCGCGCGAGGCCATCCGGGCCGAGTACAGCCGGATGAGCTCGCCGGCGATTTCCTTGACGGCCTTGCGGGCCTTGGACTTGGTGCTCGCCCAGTCCGCCCCGCCCATCTTGCTCAGCGCGGGGGTGTCCCCGCCGACGTAGCGGGTGACCTGGTCCAGCTGGTCGGTGGGCACGAAGAGCCGGTCGCCGGGGGCGCCGCGCTTGGACGGGGCGTATTCCAGCACGAGGTATTCGCGCACCCCGTCCCCTCCCCCGGCCACCTTGCGCTGGATCAGTTCCACGAACCGGCCGATGCCGTGCTGTTCGTGCACCACCGAGTCGCCGGCCACGAGCTGCAGCGGGTCCACGGCGTTCCGCCGCTTGGAGGGCATCCGCCGCATGTCCTTCGTGGACCCGGCGGACGTCCGGCCCAGCAGGTCCGCCTCCGTCAGCAGCGCCACCTTCAGCGGGTCCAGGACAAAGCCGCGTCCGACGGCGGCGGTGGTCACCTCGATCAGGCCGGCCTGCGGCTCGTCGTCGAGCCTGTCCACCCGGGCACACGGGATGTTGTTGTCATGGAAGAGTTCGGCGAGCCGCTGGGCCGGGCCCGGGCCCTCGGTGACCACCACGATCCGCCACTGGTCCCGCACTCGGGAGCCGATGAAGTCCATCATTTCGGCCACGTCACCCTGGTAGCCGCGGGGTTCGCGGGCATGCAGGTTCAGGACATCGACGTCGGGCAGCAGGTCCTCGTCCGTGGCCAGGGAAGTGATGGACCACCACGAGACACCGTGGGCCAGGGCCGTGGTGCGGGTGTCTGTCAGCGACCGGAAGCTGGCCGAATGCAGGGCCTCGGACGCCGCGGAGCTCAGGTCCAGGGGTGCGGTCCCGCCGTCGGAGGCCGTGGACCAGGCCGCCTCGAGGAATTCCTCGTTCGTGGCGGCGAGGTCGTGGGCCCGGGTGCGGACCTTTTCCGGTTCGATCACGACGGCAACGGAGCCGGACGGGAGCTGGTCCAGGAACGGGACCATGGCGTCCACCAGCACCGGCGCCAGGGACTCCATGCCCTCGATCGCGATGCCGCCGGCGATCTTTTCCAGCATGTCCGCCGCGGCCGGCAGCTGGGACTTCAGCGTCGCCGCGCGGGACATGACCGAGGGCGTGATGAGGATTTCGCGGCAGGGCGGGGCGTGGAGCTCGGTGGGATGGTGGACGCCCGGCGCGGAGAGGGAGCGCTGGTCGGCGACGGCGAACCACCGCATCTGTTCGACTTCGTCGCCGAAGAACTCGACCCGGATCGGGTGGTCTTCGGTGGGCGGGAAGACGTCCAGCATGCCGCCGCGCACCGCGAATTCGCCGCGGCGCGTGACCATGTCCACCCGGGCGTAGGCGGCCGCCGCAAGGCTCTTCACGACGTCGCCGAACGGGGCCTCCTGGCCGGTGGTCAAGGTGACGGGGACCAGTTCGCCCAGGCCTGCCACGATCGGCTGGACCACGGCCCGGACCGGGGCGACGACGACGCGCAGCGCGCCGGCGCCGGCCGCTTCGGGGTGGGCCAGGCGGCGGAGCACGGACAGCCGGCGGCCTACTGTGTCCGAGCGCGGCGAGAGCCGTTCGTGCGGGAGGGTTTCCCAGCTGGGGAACTCGGCGACGGCGTCGGCCGGCAGGTAGGCACGCAGTGCCTCCGTCAGGTCCTCGGCCTCCCGGCCGGTGGCCGTGACGGCCAGGACGACCGGGGCCGGGCCGGCACCTGCGTCAGGACCCGCCGAGATGCCGTCGGCCACTTCCGCGAGCAGCGTCGCCCGGAGGCCGGCCGGGGCGCTGATCTGGTAGTCCTCGCTGCGGCCGGCGAATCCGCGGGAGGCCTCGGCCCGGACGCGGGCGTAGGTGCGGTCCTCGGCGAGGACGCGGCGCAGGCCGGTGAGAGACGGGCCGTTGAGGCTCATAGCTGTTGCTCCTGAGGTGATCACGGAAATGCAGGCAACACGAATAGCCGAAATTCGCAAGAATCCCGGGTCTTCCAAGCCTACCGCGGAGCCCGGGGGCGGCCGCACCCGGGCTCCGCGGGCTGTGCCCGTCCCCGGACGCTCCCCGGTCCCCGGAAGGCCCCATCGGAAGGTCACATGGGGCTAGGCTGGCGAAAGGGACGGGCGGCGGCCATCCGCCGCGGCCCCCGCTCCGAATGGCTTGGTAGGCCACCCGCCAACCTGCCGGATGAGAAGGAGTCACCATGAACAAGTCCGTGCTCGTCACCGGGGCCACCGGCTACATCGGCGGGCGCCTGGTCCCCCGGCTGCTCGAAGCGGGACACCGGGTCAAAGTCCTGGTCCGGACACCGGCCAAAATCGCCGGCGTGCCGTGGCTGGACGACGTCGAAGTGGTCCAAAGCAGCCTCGACGACGGCAAGGCACTGCGGGCGGCGCTCGACGGCGTCGACGTCTTGTACTATCTGGTCCATTCCATGGCGGCCGGCGCCGGCTTTGAGGCCAAGGAACAGTCGATGGCCGCGACGGCGGCCCGGGCGGCGGCCACGGCCGGGGTGGACCGGATTGTGTACCTTGGCGGGCTGCATCCGGCCGGCGCCGAGCTGTCCACCCACATGCGTTCCCGTGAGGCGGTGGGGAAAGTCTTCCTGGACAGCCCGGTGGACGCGGTGGTCTTCCAGGCCGGCGTCGTCATCGGGTCCGGATCGGCGTCGTTCGAAATGATCCGGCACCTGTCCGAGACGCTCCCGCTGATGCCCGCCCCGAGCTGGGTGCGCAACAAGATCGAGGCGATCGCCGTCCGGGACGTGCTGTACTACCTCGTGGCCGCGGCGTCGCTGGAAGGACCCATCAACCGGACGTTCGATATCGGCTGCCGCCAGGTGCTCAGCTACGCGGGCATGATGAAGGAGTACGCCGCCGAGGCCGGCCTGCCGCACCGGGTGGTCCTGGCGCTGCCGGTGCCCGCGCCCAAGCTGGCCGGCATGTGGGTGGCCCTGACCACCCCGATCCCGCTCGCCATGTCCCTGCCGCTCGTCGAATCGCTCCAGCACGACGCCGTCGCCCGGGAGCACGACATCGATGGCTACATCCCGGTGCCGGAGGGCGGCCTGACGCCCTACCGCAAGGCCGTCGCCCTCGCCCTGGGCAAGGAACGCGACGGCCAGGTGGAAACCACGTGGGCCAGCGCCGGCGTCGACGCCGATCCCCTGCCGAGCGACCCGGAATGGTCCGGCCACACGGTGTACCTGGACGAGCGCAGCTTCCACAGCGAGGTCGACCCCAGGCACGTGTGGACTGTCATTGAGGGCATCGGCGGCCGGAACGGCTGGTATTCGCTGCCGCTGGCCTGGCAGGTGCGCGGCTGGCTGGACAAGCTCACCGGCGGGGCGGGGCTGCTGCGCGGCCGCCGGCACCCGCACCTGCTGGCGGAGGGCGAAGTGGTGGACTGGTGGCGGGTCGAGCGGATCGACCGCGGCCGGCTCCTGCGGCTCCGGGCCGAAATGCGGGCCCCGGGCCGGGCGTGGCTTGAGCTCTCCGTGGAGCCGGAGGGCACCGGCAGCCGTTACCGCCAGCGCGCCATCTTCTTCCCCAAGGGCCTGAGCGGCCGCCTCTACTGGCTCGCCGTGCTGCCGTTCCACAGCGTCATTTTTCCCGCGATGTCGCGGAACATCACCGCCGCTGCCCGTGATCTGGAAAACCTCGAATCGGAGCCTGCCAGCCACACCACGTAGGATGTTGGAGCCCGAAACGTCCACTTCCACACCACGGAGGACCCCCCAATGGCCCTGAGTGCATCCACTACCGTTCCGCACAGCGTCGACCGCGTTACCGCGGTTTTCGTCGATGAAGACTTCCTGCGCCACACGAGCGAGCTCGTTGGCGGCACGCTGGAATCCTTCGCCCTCGACGGAGATCCCGCCGGCGCGTTCAGCACGACCACCGTACGGACCATCCCCACCACCCGGATGCCGGACATCGCCCGGAAATTTGTCGGCGAGAGCCTGAAGGTGACGCAGCTGGAAGCCTGGGAGGCGCCCGCCGCCGACGGTTCCCGGCAGAGCAAGATCTCGCTGAAGGTCGCCGGCGCACCGCTGGATGTGAACGCTGTCCAGCGTCTCGTGTCCGACGGCGGCAGCACCCGGATCGAGCTCGAGGGCAACGTGACCTCCTCGGTGCCGTTCCTTGGCGGCAAGATCGCCGATGCCGCAGAACCGATGGTCGGCAAGGCCCTGAACCTTCAGTCCCAGCAGGCCCAGGCCTGGCTCGAGAGCCACTAGCACCATGCAGCTGCCCGCGTTCCTCGCCTTCGTCCTGATTGTCTCCGGCATCTGGTCCCTGGTCGTCTGGCCGCAGTTCCTGCGGCGCGTCATGAAGGACCCGCGGGCCCGCGACGCCAACGGCAAGGCCACGCGCTTCCTGACCGTCCATGTGGTCCTCGTCAGCATCTCCATGGTGCTGGGGGCCGCGACGGCGGCAATCGGCATCGCCGGGCTGGTCAGCTAGCATTCGGCACGCCGGCGGTTGCCTCCGCCGGCGTGCCGGAATTTAGCCGGAATTCATGCCCCGTTGGGATGCCGGCAGTAGCACTCCACGAGACTGTATGATCCCCGCGCCACCGCGTACTCTGTGAACAGGCCACGACGGGAGGACAGCGAGCGTATGCGGATCTCGGTTATCGGTTGCGGCTATCTGGGCGCGGTCCATGCCGCGTGCATGGCAAAGTTGGGGCATGAGGTTGTCGGCATCGATGTCGACGAACACAAGGTGGCGCAGCTGTCAGCGGGGCACGCCCCGTTTTACGAACCTGTGCTGGATGATCTCCTCTCCGAGCTTGAAGAGTCGGGGCTGTTGCGGTTCACCACCGACATGTCGGCCGCCCGGGGCGCGGAGGTCCACTTCATCTGCGTCGGAACGCCGCAGAAGCGCGGCGAGAACGGCGCCGACCTGCGCTACGTGGATGCCGCCGTCGCGGCCCTTGCCGCCCATCTCTCAGCGGGCGACGTCGTCGCCGGGAAGTCCACGGTCCCGGTGGGAACCGCCGCACGGCTGGCCGAGGTCCTGGCCGATACCGAGCCGGGTGCCACCCTGGTCTGGAATCCGGAGTTCCTGCGCGAAGGTCACGCCGTGACGGACACCCTGAACCCGGACCGGTTCGTTTACGGGATACCGGACGGCAGCGAGGACCATCCCGCCGTGGCCGTCCTGGACCGGGTCTACGAGGCTCCCCTCGCGGGCGGGACGCCCCGGCTGGTGACGGACTACGCCACCGCAGAGCTCGTGAAGACGGCCGCCAACTCGTTCCTCGCCACCAAGATCTCCTTCATCAATGCCATGGCCGAGGTCTGTGAAGCCACGGGGGCCGACGTCACCCGGCTGGCCGATGCGATCGGACTTGATGACCGGATCGGCAGGAAGTTCCTGAACGCGGGCATCGGATTCGGCGGCGGCTGCCTGCCCAAGGACATCCGGGCGTTCATGGCCCGGGCCGGCGAGTTGGGCGCCGACCAGGCGCTGACGTTCCTGAGGGAAGTGGACGCCATCAATATGCGGCGCCGGACCCGCGTCGTGGAACTCACCCGGGAGCTCTGCGGCGGCACTTTGCTGGGACAGCGGATCGCCGTGCTGGGGGCGGCCTTCAAACCCGAAAGCGACGACGTCCGCGACTCACCGGCCTTGAGCGCAGCCGCGCAACTACAGCTGCAGGGCGCCGTGGTGACTGTCACGGACCCTCAGGCACTGGCCAATGCGGCCCGGCGCTTCCCCGAACTCCCGATGGAGCAGGACCTTGAGACGACACTGCAGCGGGCCGACGCGGTGTTGCTGCTGACCGAGTGGCAGGAGTATCGGGAGCTGGATCCCCACCTGACCAAGGCGCTGGTGACATCGCCACGCATCCTGGACGGGCGTAACGTCCTGGACCCGGCCAAGTGGCGCGCCGCCGGGTGGGTCTACAAGGGGCTTGGCCGACCCTAGCCGGACGCGTTGTCCGATCGCCCTGAGCTCAGGCCGCCAGCGCCTGGCCGAGGGCGTCTTCCGCGGCCACCCACGAGAGCATGGCGCACTTGACCCGGGCGGCGTAGCGGGATACGCCCTCGAATGCGGCGGCGTCGCCCAGCAGCTCCGGGTCGGCCGCCACCTTGCCGCGCGAGCGCAGCACTTCGCGGAAGCTGTCAATCACGGCGCGCAGCTCCTCGACGGTCATGCCCTCGGCAAGGTCCGTCAGCACGGAGGCCGAGGCCATCGAGATCGAGCAGCCATCGCCGTCCCAGCGCAGCTCACTGACTTTCCCGCCGGCCACGGACACCCGGACCGTGATCTCGTCGCCGCAGGTCGGATTCAGCTGGTGGGACTGCCCGCTGCTGGCCCCCGCAGGTGCCTCCGCCGCGGCCAGGCCGCTGCCGTGACGGGCCTTGGAGTGTTCCAGGATGATCTGCTGGTAGAGCTGGTCAAGACTCATGGATGTCCGTCCTAGGCTTGGAAGTAGGCACGGACATCGGAGACCGCGTTAAGGAACGCGTCCACATCGTCCGTGGTGTTGTACAGGTAGGTGCTGGCCCGGGTCGTGGCCGTCAGTCCGAGCCGGCGGTGCAGCGGCTGGGCGCAGTGGTGTCCCACTCGCACGGCAATGCCCCGGCTGTCCAGGAACTGGCCGACGTCGTGCGCGTGGACGCCCGCGACGTCGAACGCGGCAAGGCCAATCCGTTCCTCCCCCGCCGCGGGGCCCAGGACCCGGATTCCGGGGATGGAGCCCAGGCCTTGCACCAGCCGCTGCCCGAGTTCTACCTCCCAGGCATGGATGCGGTCGATCCCGGTTTCAGTGAGATAGTTCACCGCCGCGGCGAGCGCCACGGCCTGCGAGATGCGCTGGGTGCCGGCCTCGAAGCGCTGCGGGCTCGGCAGGAACCCGGCACGTTCCATCGTAACGGTGGTGATCATGGAGCCGCCGGTCAGGAACGGCGGCATCGCGTTGAGCAGCTCCGAACGGCCGTAGAGGGCACCGATTCCGGTGGGGGCGAGCATCTTGTGGCCGGAGAACACCGCGAAGTCGACGTCGAGCGCCTTGACATCCAGGGGCAGGTGCGGCACGGACTGGCAGGCGTCGAGCACCACGAGCGCCCCCGCGGACCGGGCCAGGCCGACCAGTGCGGCCACCGGGTTGATGGTGCCCAGGACGTTGGAGGCGTGGGTGAACGCCAGAATCCGGGTGCGGGGGCCGATGATGCCGGCGGCGGCCTCCAGGTCCAGGGCTCCGGCGTCGTCGATGGGAATGAACTTCAGGATGGCGCCGGTCCGGGCCGCCAGCTCCTGCCACGGAATCAGGTTGGCGTGGTGTTCCATCTCCGTGACGACGAGTTCGTCGCCCGGGGCCAGCGCGAACCGGGCGGCGTCGGGAGTCGCGCCGGGCAGGGAGGCGTTCAGGAACGAGTAGGTGAGCAGATTCAGGCCCTCCGTGGCGTTGGAGGTCCAGATGAGTTCGTCCCACTCCGCTCCGATGAAGTCGGCCACGGTCTCCCGGGCGTTTTCGAACACCTCGGTGGCCTCGACGGCAAGATGGTGTGCCCCGCGGTGCACCGCAGAGTTCCGCTGCTCATAGAACTCCTGCTCGGCCTCGAGCACGCTGAGCGGGTTCTGCGAGGTGGCCCCGGAGTCCAGGTAGACGAGCGGTTTGCCGTTGACGTGCTGCTGCAGGATCGGGAAGTCGTTGCGGATCCTCAGGACCTCGTCGTTTCCGAGCGCGGCGGCAGAGCGGCGGAGGTGGGCTGGGGTGGCAACCATGGCGGGGACTCCTGAATCGGCGTTCGCTGCGGCGCACCCCGGCCGGCCGGGCAGCCGGCCGCAGGAAATACGTCACACAGATTAAACCTAATTATCCCACGTTCCCGCAGCCCTCCTGCGCGGTCACCGCGCGGAGCCGCACGCCGCGGAACTCAACGGGAGGTCCGGCGTCGTAATTCTTCAGCACAGAGATGCGCACGGGTGTACGATGTCTGGCAGCCAAAGCTGGTGTACGACATGGCTGCGGCGAGATCATGCTCGCTCGAATCTGAAGAATGATTTCACAGCGCATGATCCCGGACCTACGGAGCCCGGCCGTTCGATCAGTATGTTGTCGGCGCCGGTTCACGGCCCAGTACCGGCGTTTAGTTCGTCTAATAGGCCCCCACCGGATGAAGAATGACCCTGAACGTTCGCCACAGGATCATGATGTCGCCGGTCAAAGACCAGTTCTCCACGTAGTAGAGGTCCCATCGGACGCTCTCGTCCCAGCCCAGATTGGACCGGCCGTTGATTTGCCACAGACCCGTGATGCCCGGTTTGATCAGCAGCCGCCGGCTCACGTCCCCCTCATACCCCTCGACTTCACACGGAAGCTGAGGCCGCGGCCCGACCAGGCTCATGTCCCCCCTCAGGACGTTCCAGAACTGCGGCAGCTCGTCCAGCGAGTACTTCCGGAGCCAGCGGCCGCAGGTGGTGATCCGGGGATCGTTCTTGAGCTTGAACAGCAGCCCCGCTCCCTCGTTGAGGTCCCGCAGTGCCGCCAGGTCCTGTTCGGCGGTAGTGACCATGGAACGGAACTTGACCATCTTGAACCGCTTGCCGTTGCGGCCGACCCGCTCCTGGCGGAAGAACACCGGTCCTTGGCTGTCGCGGACGATGATCCAGGCCAGGGCGCCGAGCAGGGGTGAGAGGATCAGGAGGGCCGCGGCGGATGCCACGATGTCCACGAGCCGTTTGAGCGTGTGCTTGCCGCCGGTGAACCGGGGCAGTTCCACGTGCATGAGGGGCAGTCCCTCAACGGGACGCCAATGAATCCGGGGACCGGCGACGTCGGTCAGGCTCGAGGCCAGCACGAGGCCGGCGCGGGTGCCTTCCAGGGCCCACCCCAGCTGCCGGATGGACCGGGTACCGCCCTGGAGCCGTCCCGCCACCACCACGGCGTTCGCGCCTGTTTCGGCGACCTTCTCCGCGACCGAGTCGACGTCGCACAGGACAGGAACCCTCTGGGCGGAAATTTGCACGTGGCTTTCGGTGTAGCCGGCGGGCAGGGCTGCCCCCACGACCTCGTAGGCGGCACCGGAGACCTTGCCGAACTGCCGGATCACGTACTCGACGTCCGACGGTTCCCCGACGACGATCACCTTCGACAGGTAGTGGCCGAAGAGTCTCTGGCGGTTCAGCCAGCCGCGCCACTGCCACCGGTTGATCAGCAGCAGCAGGGCACCGGCCGGAAGCGCGAGGGCAAAGTGGCTGCGGACCACATCGATGCCCGCGACGATCACGATGATGGCGATCCCGCCGAAGACGCCCAGGGTGGCGTCGAGGACCCGCTTGTATTCCTCGGAGCCGATGCCGAGGACGGTCTCCTCACGGGTGCGGTGCACTTCGAGCGCCAGGACCCAGGCCACGACGAAGGCAATGCTGACGGCGAGGTACGACCCTCCCGCTCCGCCGCGTGACAAAACAGGTCCGCCTTCCTCGAAGTGGAAGGCGTAGGCGGCGGCGACGGCGATCGCGACGATGGCGGCGTCCGTGATGCGGAGCCAGCGGCGGTAGCATTTGGCCCAGGACTTGCCCGAGTCCACCAGCTCCGCGTCCGCCAGCGCGGCCGGAGCGTTCTGGCTGCGGCCTGCGTCGGCGGCGGCCCAGGGCTGGCCGAGCGGTCCGGCGCTCGAGGCCAGGACCGGCTGGGTCCGGCGCGTCAGGCGGCTCCCCCGTGACCGGTATCCCCGGCGGCGCTCATCGACGGCGCTCATGCCGGGTCCGCGTTTCTCAGCGGTGGGGACCCGGGTGCAGACCGGTTAAGGGAGCCGGCGGCGGCTGGGGGGAGAGCCTCGGTCTCAGAAGGCTCTGACGCCGCCGGCTCCGACCTTGGCGCACGGCTGCCGGTGAAGGCACCGTACGATTCCAATGAAGGAGTTCGGTGTAGGGAGGTAATGGCACGACCACCTCTAATGGTGGCAGTGGCTGCTCCAGCAAGCAAGATGGATTTTGAGGCCACACTTTCCTGCAGGTCATACCCGCGGTCGATTACCGCCCTGAAGTTCCTCATTTTGAGACCTTTGTGAGTTGTTCGTGGGACTGACTTAAGTCAATCGCCAGGACCGGATCTACACACGAGTAGCGTTTACCCGACTTCTGTCGGCCAGTTTGCGGCCGCACTACTTGGGGATACTCCCGCCGGCACTCCGGGCCACCCGTGCTGTACGCGGCCGCCCGCGCAGCCGGGGGCCCAGGTGTGGGCGCAAGTGCCGGAGGGGTGTGCCCGAGGGCGCGGCAGACCGTCATGGCCTCACGAGGGCCGGTCAGAGGCATCAGCGGACCGGTCACAGGTGACGGGAGCCAGGGAGTGCAGTGTCAGGGGTGAGGCGTGCCGAGGTCCAGGAGGTCCGCGCGCCGGCCGACGCCGAGCTTGGCGAAGATCCGGGACAGGTGACCCTCCACGGTCCGCTGCGACACACACAGGGCGGTGGCGATCTCGCCGTTCGTGGCACCGCCGGACACCAGTTCCAGGACTTCGGCCTCCCGGGGGGTCAGCGCGGCGCCATGATCGTTATGGACAAGCTCCAGCTGCGCCGACATCCCGGCCTCGACGAGGCGGTGATGGACCCTGCGCTGGACTGCGGTAAGCCTCCACCGGTCCGGATCGTCGGCCAGGATCCGCTCCGCCTGCTGGGCGGCTTCAAGGGCCAGGAGCCCGTGGCCGCCGTTGAGCGCGTCGTCGCTGATGCCAATGAGGTCGGCAGCGTCGCAGGCCGAAACTGCTCGCGCATAGGACTCCAGCAGGCGCGCCTCCGGGCCTTCGACTGCGCTGCTGCTGAGCGCGAGGGCTTCGGCTCCCGAGGTGTCGCCGCTGCGGAACGCGAGCCGCCTGATATCGGTTTCAACGCCCCGCAGACCCTCGCGCAGCGCCTCATCCGCCAGCCGGGCCAGGGCCCGGGCACTGTTCCCGTCCGGCCCGTCTCCGGGGTCCGCCGCCAGGCAGTACGCTTCCGCCGTTAGGCGAAGGGTTGTCGGTTCCCGGTAATCCGAAAGCCGGTAGGCCAGCGAATGCTGGCCGGCCTCACGGTGGCGTCCGACGGCTGCAGCCGCGTAGGCTGCGACGGCATGGGCAAAGGGCAGGAGGTTGAGGGGGTCGGCTATGGTGAGTTCTTCCACGCCGAGCCGCACCTCGGCGAGGCTTTCGCGCATCCTGCCCTGGCGAAGCCTCGAATACCCCCGCATGAGGTGGAGCATGCCGCCGCTGTAGAGCAGCCGTCCGGGCTCGCGGGCCGCGTAATCGTCCAGGACCTGTCCCAGTCCGTCCCAGTCCCCTGCCCGGATCAGGTTGAGGCAGTGGCGTACTACAAGGTCCTCATACACCAGGGGCAGCGCCACGCTCGCGCTGCGGGCGCCGTTCCATGCCTCGCCGTCCAGCCGAAGCCCTGTCCGCAGGCGGCCCTGAGCCGTTAGGAGTTCGGCGAGGCGGGAAACTGCCGGGACACGGATTTCGGGGTTGGTGCCGGCCGATTCAATGAGTTCGCGCAACCCGGTTCCGGCTCCCAGGAAGCGGCTGTCCCACGTGCGGCTCATCAGTTCTGCGGCCAGTCCGGCGGCGGCGGCCCCGTCCCGGAGCTGTTCCTCCGGATCGAGTGTCGAAGGCTGCGTCGACGGCACGGCTGGCAGCGCCAGCGAATCCACGGCCGACGAATCCACAGCGGACGGCGGTTCCCCAGCGGACAGCGGTTCAAGGGCCAGAACAGAGCCCGGGGGCGGGTTCCCCGCGTCGGCGGGCAGCCTCCGGGCCGGCGTCGCGGACCCGATCCGGGCCGCGAGCAGGGCGGCCAGATAGGACGACCGTCCGGCGCGTAGCGGCTGCGCGGACTCCAGGGATGCAACGGCGGCCTCCGGGTGCCCGAGGATGTAGTTCGAATACGCCAGCTGGATGCGTGCTTCGGAGAGGAACCGGACGTCCCGGATGGCCCCGGCCGCCCGGGCGGCAGTCACAGGATCCAGGGCCGTGTTCGCGGCGACAGCGGCGTGCAGCAGCTGGACCGGAGGGATCTCCACGCCGCAGTCCAGGGACCACCGCAACCGGTTCAGGGCCGCTCCCGGCACGGCGGCCCGCGCCGAGGGAAACGACAGCACGCTTGAGCGCAGGGCCGAACTGCGGCCGGCCGGGACCCGGTGCCGGATGATCTCGCCGACAATCGGACTCGCGGGCCGTACCAGCCGGTCGTGCCCGGCGGAGACAGCGATGATTCCTGCCGTGTCCAGCGCATCGACGGCTTTCGGACCGCTGATCCGCAGGATCTGGGCCAGGGAGAGCGGTCCGGCCAGGGCAACGATCGTGGCTGCGGTCTTCTCCTCCGGCGTCATGGAGCGCAGCTGCCGGTCAACGACATCGGCGGCGGGCACCTGGGCCATGTCCGGGTTGGCCAGGAGGAACCATACGCCGTGGCGGAAACCCAGTGCGCCGCTGCTACGGGCATGCTGAATCAGGGACATCAGCATGAGGGGGTTCCCGCCTGCCGCATCATGAAACAGCGCGCTGACCCACGGGGAGACGTCGGCCCGCAGGACCTGTTCGCACAGCTGGTGTGTTCCGGTCCGGCTGAGCGGGGAAAGATCGAATTTGGCAATGATTCCGTCGTCCCACAAGGACAGGAATTCTTCCGGGATCATCGGCCCGGGCCGGCATGCCACCAGGATACCTGCGGCGCAGGTGGCAGCGGCCTGCGCCAGCTGCCGGACAGTCCCGTGGTCGAGGCAATGCGCGTCGTCGACGACGAACAGAGGGCGTTCCGCTTCCGACTTCAGGCTGCCCGCCATCGCCTCCACGACGGCGGCATAGGAGTCGAGTTCACGGTCGGGAAGCCGGGACAGGTACGGCGCCAGGGCGCCAAAGGGAACGGCGGCCAGAGCCGGGGTGGCCGTTAGCCGGATGATGTGACTGCGGGGACCGAGTTCGCGGATGACGGCCTTTACGATGGCGGTCTTGCCCGTCCCGGCCCCGCCGACCACGAGTGCACCTGACCTGGTGTCGTCGCGCAGGCAACGCACCAGGTCCTTGACCAGCGCCGATCGCTCGATCAGCGGGGCGGTCTCAGTCAGGCTTTCCATTGCCGGTTCTTCCTGCCGTCCTCTGCTTGCCCGGGACAGCTGCCCGGAGCGTGCCGGCGTCAGCCGTCCGGGCAGTTGCCCGGACCGTGCTGGCGTCAGCCGAGCCGGGAGCTGTCTGCCGGAGTTGAGATGACATCTTTGAGTTCCGATCGGCTGGCGACATGCAGCTTCGAATACACCTGGTAAAGGTGTCCCTCGACCGTGCGGACCGATACGTGCATCTGTTCCGCGATCTTGCGGTTGGACGTGCCGGCAGCGGCGCGGACCGCGACTTCGCATTCCCTCGCCGTCAGGGTCGAGGTGGTGAGCGAATGCAGACCGTTTTTGGGACTGCCGAACTTGTCATCGAGTGACTGCTGCGCCCGCTGGGCGATCCGCAGCGCGATCCGGTTGCCGGCATCGTTGGCGCAGCTGACGGCTTTCCGGGCCGCATCCCTGGCGAAGACCGCGTTGCCGGATGCGTCAGCGTCCTTGGACGCCCCTAGCAACTGTTCGCTGTCGGCCTCCCTCATGCCCTCGGCGAGCCGCGAGCACAGGGCCGCGAATTGTCCGGTCACCCGGCTGCTCAGGCTGTCCAGCTTCTGGCCCATCTGGCGGTCTCCCAGCCGGGCGGCCGCGGACAGGAACAGGAGCGCCGGGGCCAGGGCCGAGGATTCCGTGTCGCTGTCTGCCTCGGCCGTGAGGGCGCGGATGGAAATGGCCCTCTGCCCGAGCTCGGCTTGGGCCGAGAGTTCGAAGTAACGGGTGAGCCGTCCAACCAGCCACGCCGCCGGTGTCCCGGGCTGGGCAAGGTCGCCCAGCAGGACGGCAGCCGTTTCCTCCTCGCCCTGCAGGGCGGCGGCATAGGCACAGACCGCGGTAGCCAGGCCCGCCAAAGCCTCGGGGTCCTGGGCCAGGAGCTGCCACCTGCCCGCCTGAAGCCTGGACAGGGCATCGTCGAGATGTCCGGAGTGCAGGTCAATGACGCCCTGCCCGATCTCGAACATCCCCCCGAGCCGGGTCTGGGGCTCTCCGCCGCCATACGTCTCTTCGAGGTAGACCGATGCCTCCCTGAACTTGGCCGAGAGCAGCAGCAGCAACAGGAACCTGCCGCGGATCTCGCGGACCGCGCGGTCCGTGAGCCGCACGTTCGCGGTGGCCGCCAGGATCTGCTTGCCCAGGACCATCGCCTGCACGACGTTGCCGCTGACAGCCAGGGCCTCGCAGCGCACGCTGGCGGTCACAAGCCGCGGTTCGCTGCCCAGGTCCGCCGTGTCCATGCTGTCGGTCGCGGCAAGGACATCGGCGTAGCGTCCCTGGAACGCGGCGAGCTCGGCCTCGGCCAGGCGCAGCTGCTCCCGCGCCGCGCTGACGGCGGAGCCGCGCTCCGCAGGCTCGGCAGCGAGCCGCTCCGCGAGTTCCCGCAGCCGTGCCCGGGGATCGGTTCCCGGGGCAGTGCTGCGCTTTTCCAGCTCTGCGCGCAGCAGCTGCAGGGCCGTCCATTCGGCCAGCGGAAGCGCCCCGCGGGCTTCTTTGTCCAGCGACTCCAGGACCCGGTGTGCGGACTCATCGTTGTTTACGGAGATGTGGGCGGTCACCGATTCGATGGCCAGGGGGACGGCGGGCTCGCCGCCGTCGATCTCCTGGACGAACCGCAGGGCGGCTGCGGGGTCGGACGCGCTGTTGGCTGCGCGGGCCGCCGCCAGGGCGACCTCCGGGCTCACCTGCTCCCCGCAGTCCAGCGCCCAGGCGACGCCGGTGGAGCCACCGGCGTCCAGGGCGTCGGACTCCTGGAGCACGGCGGTGAGCCGGCGGCGGAGTTCGGCGCTGCGTCCGGGCGGGACAACGCTCGCGACGATTCCGGCCGTCACCGGGTTGGCGACGCTGACCATCGGCGGATGGTCATGCGTCACCCTGATCAGGGTCCGCTCCTGGAGCGCGTCCATATCCTGGGGGTTGGCGATGAGCATGAGGGTCTGCAGCGGGACCGCCCCGGCAAGGGCCAGCAGTTCAAAGACGTCGCGCTGGCCGGTGCCGAGCCGGTTCAGGCGGGCCTTCACGACGTCCCGGATCTCGCCCGTCAAGGCGATCGGGCCGTTGCCCAGGAACCATACGCCGTCCTGGCGGACCACTGTGCCCAGCTTGATCTGTTCGCGGGCCAGGGAGTGGAGGAACAGGGCGTTGCCCCCGCTCGCGCTCCAGAGCGCCCGGGCGGCCGTCAAGGAGAACCTGCCGCCGTATTCGTGGTGCAGTGTTGCGGCCGTCTCGGCGAAGTCAAACGGGCCAAGGTCCACCCGCCGGAGCAGGTCATCCTTCCACAGGCCCATGATGTCGCCGCCGACGTGAGGCATGTCCACGCACGCCGCCAGCAGCGTGACATGGGCACCTGCGCTCAGCTGGGCCACCATCATGCTCGAGAGCTCGTCGAGGTCATGGGCGTTGTCCACGAAAAGGACGATCTGCCGCCCCTCGGACTTTTTGTGCAGCAGCTGGGTCAGCCCGCGCAGCACCATCAGGGGGTGCTCGAGGTGGGAGGCGTCGAGGTCGTTCAGGAGGACGCTCAGGGCACCGTAGGGAAGTTTGGAGGAGATCGAGCTGCCCCTGACCTGAACCACCAGGTACTCGTCGCCGAGCTGCTCAATGGCGCGCTGGGCGATAAAGGATTTGCCGGCCCCGTGGTCGCCCACGAGGACTATGCCGCACCCGGAACCCGACGTCAGGGTTTGCACGACGTCGGCAACGAGCTGTTGGCGGGTGAAGGGTCTGTCTTTGTTCCGGCCGTGGCCGTTTCGTTGCGCCGGAAACATTGCTTCTGTCTGGCCGCTGCCCGCTGGCAAGCCGGCGTCTTGCTGGAACATATGAGAGACCTTCGCAATCAAAGTTTTGAGCGGTGATACCTCCACCGTATTGACTACGCGTATTTTCGGTATGCGTAAGTAGTACTCGATTACGCAGCGAGTATTCGGCCGGCTCTACGTAGCTGTACTCAGTTGCGGCCGCACGGCTGCCGGGTCCAAACCAAGTAGTCGGAACCCCGCCTCACGTGTCCCTGAGCGTAGTCTCCCGGAGCCCCGGACCAGTGGGTGCCTCCGGGCTTAGCGACCGCCAATTCCGGGGAGCTGTTCACGGCCCTTGACGTTGAGCTTGGCGTAGCTGCGGTAGAGGTGGCCCTCAACCGTCCGGACGGAAACCTGGAGTTCGGCGGCGATCTGGCGGTCGGTCAGGCCGCGCACTGCGAGCGCCACAATGTCGCGTTCCCGGCGGGTCAGGATGCCCAGCGAGTCGTCGTTCTTGGCCGTTTCCTCACCGGGAAGGTCATCGGCCCGGTCCAGGCACCGCTTCCGCTGCGAGTTCGCCATGCGCTCCCTGAGGGTATCGCCCGCGGCCCGGTAGGCGTGCGCCGCCGCGTCGTAGGCAAGGGCGGCGAAGGTCCACAGTTCCGCAGCCTCACAGGTTTTCGCGGCCTCCAGGTGGTCCGCGGCGTTGTCCGTGCTGATGGCTGCGGCATAGGCGCAGATCGCGGCCGGCCGGGGGCCCTCGAGCCCGGCCTGCAGTTCCAGCAGCCGGGGCGCCGAGTCGGTGTCCCCTAAGGCCAGACAAAGGGCCAGAGCCTCGAGTTCGAGGCCGGCTGTGTTCATCTCCGGGTGCGGGCGTCCGAGGCGCTTCAGTTCGGCGATGGCGCCGGGGTAGTTCCCGAGCCGGGCTTTTCCGTAGACCACGGCCATCATGGCCAGGGAGTGCATGTACCGCGGCAAAGCCGCCGGGGCGGCCTCGAAGTCGGCGAGGAAGAGCTCCGCTTTCGTCTGGGCACCGACTTCGGCGGCCGCCGCGAAAGCCATGGCCGCCGTGAGGGCGAACAGCTGCTGGGGATCGGTGAGCCGCAGCGCTTCGAGCGCGGCGCTGAGGGTGTTCAGCGCCTGCGCGGCCTTGCCCTGGTACAGGAGGATGATGCCGTGGGCCGCGTGGACTCCCCCGCCGAAGGAAATCAAGCTTGGCCCGGACCCGGCGACAAAGGCGGCCAGGAGGTTTTCCGCGCCCTGCCAGTCACCGGCCTGGATCGCGGCGGCGGCCGACCGGACCACGAGGAAATCCGTGAGGAAGTACAGCTCATCGTGGTCGGCTCCGGCGGCCTCGACTGCCTGCGACATCACGGCAAAGGCGCTCAGTCCTTTGCCGGTGGCCAGGAGCCGCTCCGCGTCGAGGGAGAACCGGAACGCCGCCTCGAGGTTGTTGGCCGCCGGCCGGGTAGCGGCCGCGTCCGCCGTGGCAGAGGTCTGCGGGTACTCGCCTGCCAGTGCCAGGACCATGGCTTCCATGGTGTTCAGGCGCTCCGTTATGGCGGCGCGAATGGCTTCGGCGTTCTCCGGCTGGGCCTCGGCCAGGTGTTCACCGGCAGGCTGCAGCGCCTGTGCCCGTTGCATGATCTCGGCAGGCGTGTACCCCAGTGCGCACATCACCGCGGCCCACAGGAGGGATCCGGTCAGCAGGCTGGTGAGGTTGCCGCCCTGGCCGAAATCGGCGTCGAGGATTTCCCAGGCAGCAACGTAGTCGGAGGCGTTGTAGCGGGTCCGAGCTATCACGGCGCGGGCCGCCATCTGCAGGTCCGGGTCCTTGACGAGAGCGGCCGCCTTGCGGGCGAGATCGTCCTCGTAGAGCCGGCTGGCCAGGACGGCGGCCCTCAGGAGCTGGCGGTCCTCGACCTCCGCGCCGCATTCGATCGACCAGCTCACGTGGCGCAACAGTCCTTCGGCCGACGTCGGCTCGCTGTCCATGCGGCGCAGCAGGCTCTGGCGCAGCTGGAGGCTCCTGGCCGGCGAGATCAGGTTTCGCAGGGTGTCCCCGTACACGGTGTGCCACAGCCGCAGCTCACCGCCGGCGGAGCCCGTGACACGAATCAGTTCGCTGTCGATCAGCGACCCCACGGCCTCTTCCCCGGCCACGGACTCGATCAGTTCACGGGACACGGGTTCGGCCAGGGCCACCAGGTTCAGTGCCTGCCGCTCTTCCGGCGAGCGCAGCAGCAGCTGGCGGCGCACGACGTCGGTCAGCCGGTCCCCGTGGCTGTTCAGATGCCGGGTGAACAACCAGACACCGTTGCGGCGCAGCAGCGTCCCGTCCTTTTTGGCGTCGTCGAGGAGCCCGTTGAGGAGCATCGGGTTGCCGCCGGAGGCCTCCCAGAGGATCTCCGCGACGTTGGGCAGCACCTGCGAGCCGAGCTCGCCCTCCAGCATTTCTGTGGTCTGAGCCAGGGTGAGGGGCCGCAGGTCATGCCGCTCGGCGATGCCTTCAAACCACAGCTGCAGGAGCGGCTCCGGCAGTCCGGGCCGGGCGGCGGCGCCCACCAGCAGTTTCGCCCAGCCTGCCGCGGCCAGCTCGGCCAGGATTCCCGCCGTCGCCTCATCGAGGTCGTGGGCGTCGTCGACGATGAGCAGCAGGGGCTTCTGGGTGGCGCGCTTCTCTTCTTCCAGGTGCGACCACAGCGTCCTCAGCACGGCCAGCTGCGATGTCGCCTCCTGGACCGGGAGTTCGACGATGAAGGGGCCAAGGACACCGTAGGGAACCTTCGTCAGCGACGCACTGCCGTGAATCCGCACCGGCGTCACGTCCGCGCCCAGCTCCGCGACCACGGCTTCGATGAGCCTGGACTTGCCCATCCCGCTTTCGCCGAGGACGAATACCGCCACATGGCTGCCGCCCTGAAGGGACTCCACGGCCGACATCAAATCTTCCGACCTCCCGGTCAAGGCGCGGGACGCCTCGGTGCCGGGGGCTCCCGCCGTCCCCCTAGATGAGTCCAAGCAGATCACTTCGCGAAGAAACGCCGAGCTTCGTGAACACCTGATACAGGTGGCCCTCCACTGTTCTGACGGAAATGCCCACTTCAAGGGCGATGTCCTTGTTCGAAACCCCGTTCCCGGCAAGGGTGGCGATCTGCCGCTCCCGTTCCGTGAGCAGAGGGCCTTTGTTGCGGGGCATGATCGGCAGCGCCGGTACCGACTCCGAGAGGCTCTCGAGCATGCTGTAGGCGGTGTTGGCGCTGGCGGTCAGTCCGGCGCCCTTGGCGAAATCGAACGCGAGCGCCGCGCACCTGGCCTGGACGGCGTCCAGCTCCAGGGCCGCGGCCTGCTCGGCGGCTTGGAGCATGATCGCGGCATCCTTCTTCCGGCTGCCGACGGCGACCGTGCGGGACAGTTCGGCCAGCGGCCCCTGCCTCAGCCCGGCGATTTCCTCCATGTAGAGATAATCCTTAACGGTTCCGTTGACGGTGGCCCCGAGCATGCAGATGCCGGCGAGGGTGTAGCGGCCTTTCCGGAAATGTGCCTCTGCGGACCGGACCAGCCGGTCCTTGGCCTCCGGGTCGCCGAGCCACCGTGAGGCCATGTCCATGCAAAACTCCGTGGAGCTGCTGACGGCGAAGCGGGCCGGCCCGTCAGCCGAGCGGGCGCGGTCCAGGTAGATGGTTGCCTGGACCGAGTTGCCGGTCTGGGCGTAGGCAAAGGCGGTTGCGGCGTAGGCCTGGCGCAGGGACTGCAGGCTCGCCCGGACCTCAAGCTGGGCGATTGCGGCCAGCAGCGGGTCCAGCGCCATGTAGCCGCGGCCGGCATAGACGTACGCGAGACCGACGGCGAGGTCGGTGGCGGCGCTGCCGGAATGGAGTCCGTGCCCGGCCCGGCCGCTCGCGTCCTTGAGCATGTCGATGGCCTGGCGCCACAGGCCGGACAGGAGCAGGACGTTGTAGGAGCGCCAGGCGAAGTTTTCGCGGATGCGCGGCACGTTGGACCACTCGCCCAGCTGCCCGCCGAGTTCCCGCATGAGTTTTTTGGCGTCGAGTTCCCGGCCCGTCATGGACAAGGCTTCCATCAGGATGATGGCCGAGCGGAGCCGGTGCACGGGGTCCGCGCCCGGGACGTCGGTGGTGGCCGCGGCGGTGAGGCGGGCCATCATGGGCTCGAAATCCCCGATGAAAGAGAAGTAGTTGAACTCGCACAGATCCAGGCGCAGCGCGGCCCGCGAGAGTGCGGCGGGGCTGGCGGCTGACTCGTCCAGGCTCAAGTCCTGTAGCCGGACCCGGGCCTGCCGGAGGAGTTCGGGGACCTTGCCGGAGCGGTCTTCCAGCCAGGCCATGCAGTCGGCTTTCGCCGCAATGAATTCGGCGAAGGTCTCGGCCTCGAGGTCGTTGACCTGCCGCTCCGAGACATCGTCCAGCGCCGACATGGCCTGAAGGGGCAGGCCGAGCTGGAGGTAGGCCGCCGATTTCTGGAGCTGTCCCTCGGCCCATTCAGGGTCCGAGGGAGAGAGGCTCCCGGCGCATTTGAGGGCAAACTTCGGGTCAAAGAGCTTGACGGCTGCGCTGGCGGCCGCCAGCGCGTGCGCGGGTGCCAGCTGGGCGTGGCAGTCGTGGGTCCAGGCCGCATAGGCGAGCAGGTCCTCGACGGTGAGTTCGTCGAGTTCCTGTTCCTGGTGTCCGGGGACCTTGTCCCGCAGCTCCAGCCGGCGCTCCACACTGAGCCAGTTCCGGACGATGTCGCCGAGGTAGCGGTCGCCCAGGGTGACGAGGTGCCGGTCCGTGCGGTCCACGACGATCTGGCCGGCCTCTTCCATGTCGGCGATGATACCGGGGCTGTACATCCGGGCGAGCCGTGACAGGGGCAGCGTCCGGGCGCAGGAGAGGACGTCGATGACCTCCCGCGCTTCGGGTGTTTCCCTGGCGTATCTGGCCCGGACAATGTCCTCCAGCGCCGTCCGGCCGTCGAGCACGACCTCATCGACCAGGGTCCAGACGGATCCGGACAGGACAAGGTTTCCGCGTTCGATCTGTTCTGATACGACGGCCTGCAGGAGCGTGGGGCTGCCGCCGACCAGTTGGTGCAGCTGGCTTGCCAGGGCCGTCGAGACCCGGTGGCCCAGGGCTGACTGCAGGACCTCCAGCGTTTCGAGCTCGGTCAGGTTGGCGAGCCGGACCTCGGCAAGCTGGCCCGAGGTGATGAGCCAGTAGAAGTCAGGCGGAAGGTCCGTGGTGCGCTGGGCCGTGGCGATCAGCCGGGCGGTGCGGGTCTGCAGCAGGTTCAGCAGGACCCCGGTACTGAGTTCATCGAGGGCGCCGGCGTTGTCCAGCAGGATCACGCACTGGCGGCCGGCGGCGTCGTCGCGGATCAGGGACGTAATTCCGTGCAGAATGGCGGTCGGCGAGCCAAGGGAGCTCTGCGGGAGCCGAGCCAGGGTGAAGGCGAGGCAGCCGTACGGCGTTGCCGACCCCGGTCCTGAGCTGCGGAGCTGGATGGTGTACACCTCGGGGCCGAACCCCGCGAGGGCAGTCCTGCCGACGAGGGTCTTGCCTACGCCGCGGTCGCCGGTGATAACAACGCCCATCCGGTCCTGCGCAAGCAGTTCCGTCCGGACGCGCTCGGCATCGGCGTTCCGCGCCAAACCGGACCATCCGTGCCTCGCGAACGGACCGGCGGCATGTTCTTCTTCGGCGGGTGCCAATGTAGTGGAAACATTCCCCCAGCCCAGCGAATCCCTCGACATGTAGTTTCCTTCGTACCGCTTTGTAGACAGCAACCCCAGACTGCCCACTTAGAAGTAGCGTATCCCTATCCCCCGACATGAGAGTAGACAGATCATAGCTGGAATGCCGAAAGCTTGGGAAGAAAACCCACTATTCGGATACTCGCGTCCCGCCTGCCCCTGATACGGGGCCGGGCTGGTGCGTGTTTAAGCCTGATTTATGGGGCCTTGGCCGGGTGGAATTTTTGCTGGGCGGCGGCCAGGCCGTCCTTGACCAGGACTTCGACGGCGTCGGCCGCGGTATCGATGAGGAAGGGCAGGTCCTTCTTCTCCGGGGCGGAAAAGTCACGCAGAACGAAGTCCGCGGTGTCCATCCGGCCCGGCGGACGCCCGACGCCCACCCGCACGCGCAGGTAGTCCTTGGTGGCCAGGGCCTTCGAGATGTCCCGCAGTCCGTTGTGGCCGCCTTCGCCGCCGCCGAGCTTCAGCTTCACGGTATCGAAGGGAATATCGATCTCGTCGTGGACGGCAATGACGTGGGCGGGGTCGATCCCGTAGAACTGTGCCAAGGCCGAGACCGGCCCGCCGGAGACGTTCATATATGACAGCGGCTTGGCCAGCACGATCCGGGGGCCGCCAATGCCAAGGCGCCCTTCGAGGACCTGGGCACGGGCCTTGTGGGACTTGAAGCCGCCGCCGGCGCGCGAGGCGAGTTCGTCCAGGACCATCTGGCCGACGTTGTGGCGGTTGTGGCTGTACTCGGGTCCGGGGTTGCCAAGGCCTACAATCAGCCAGGTGTCGGTCATGGATCAGTCCTTCGGTGGGCCAGGTCAGGCGGGAGTGCCGGCTCCGGCGCGGAATACGACGGGTTCAGAGACGACGGCGGCCGGGCCCCTGAGGGACCCGGCCGCCGGTGAAATCGCCGGAATTACTCGGCGGCGACCGAGGATCCTTCGGTGGTGTCGGCCGAAGCCTCTTCCTCGGAGACCTCGGTGGCCTCGGAGATGTGAACGACGAGAGCCTCGACGTCGGCCAGCAGGACGGAGCCCTTCGGCAGAACGAGGTCGGAAGCGTGGATGTGCTCGCCGGCGCTGCGGCCCTCAATGCTGACCTCGATGGCGGTCGGCAGGTGGGTTGCCTCGGCCTCGAGGGAGACGGTGGTCATTTCCTGGTTGTACACGTTGCCCGGAGCCAGTTCGCCGGTCAGGTGGACGGGGACGTCGACGGTGACCTTCTCGCCGGTGCGGACGGTCAGCAGGTCGAGGTGCTCGATGATCTGCTTGATCGGGTTGCGCTGGATGTCCTTGACCAGGGCCAGGTGCTGCTCGCCGTCGATGTCCAGGGTCAGCAGGGCGTTAGCCTTGCGGACGGCCAGGGTGGTGGCCTTCGCCGGCAGGGTGATGTGGATCGGCTCGGCGCCGTGGCCGTAGATGACGGCCGGGATCAGGTTGGCCATGCGGGCGCGGCGGGCGAAGCCCTTGCCGAATTCGGTGCGTACTTCTGCTGCGAGCTTCTGCTCAGACATGGATATCTCCTCGTGGGATTTCAAGCTGTGGGACTAAACGGTGTTCAGCAAGGGCGGAGGTCTGTTTGCGACCTTCAACGCCGGGCTGCCGTGCAGCTGACCTTCAGAAGGAGATTCAGACCCAGTCGATAACGGAGACCAGCACTCCGGCTCTCCGTGTATACGGTTGACCGGCGCTCTCCCTCGCCAAGGTTTCGGTACAAGGCTACCAGCGGCTGGCCCGGTTTCAGAAACCGGGCCCGCCGCCGGCCGGCTTAGGCCTGTCCGTCGAACAGGCTGGTGACGGAGCCGTCGTCGAACACTTCGCGGATGGCGCGCGCGATCAGCGGCGCGATCGACAGCACTGTCAACTGCGGGAAGCGCTTGTCCGCGGTGATCGGCAGCGTGTTGGTGACCACCACCTCGCGGGCGCCGGACTCGGACAGCCGGCGGGCTGCCGGGTCGGAGAACACGGCGTGGGTCGCGGCGATGATGACATCCTTGGCGCCGGCGTTCTTGAGCACCTGGACGGCGCCGGAGATGGTTCCGCCGGTATCGATCATGTCATCGATCAGGACGCAGGTGCGGCCTTCGATCTGGCCCACGACAGTCTTGGAGACTGCCTGGTTGGGCACGGTGAGGTCACGGCTCTTGTGCACGAAGGCCAGCGGCGCGCCGCCGAGGCGCTCGGCCCACTGCTCGGCAACGCGGACGCGGCCGGTGTCCGGGGAGACGACCGTAACCTTGTCCGAGCCGACGCGGGTGCGGATGTAGTCGGCCAGGAGAGGAATGGCCATGAGGTGGTCCACGGGGCCGTCGAAGAAGCCCTGGATCTGCGAGGTGTGCAGGTCCACGCTCATGATGCGGTCGGCGCCGGCGGTCTTGTACAGATCGGCAACGAGGCGTGCCGAGATGGGCTCGCGGCCGCGGCCCTTCTTGTCCTGCCGGGCGTAGGGGTAGAACGGGGACACGACCGTGATGCGCTTGGCGGAGGCCCGCTTGAGCGAATCGATCATGATCAGCTGTTCCATGAGCCAGTTGTTCAGCGGGGCGGGGTGGGCCTGGATCACGAAGGCGTCGGTGCCGCGGACACTTTCGCCGGCGCGCACATAGATCTCGCCGTTGGCGAAGTCGTAGGCGTCCAGCGGCAGCAGCTCGGTGCCCAGCTCCTTGGCGATCTCTTTCGCCAGCTCAGGGTGCGCGCGCCCCGCGGCCAGCACCAGCTTCTTTTCGCCGTGTGCCGTAATTTCGCTCATGATTGCTAGCCCTCTTCTGTCGGTGCCGGAGTAGTGGAGGAAGTTGGGGCGGCGCCCGCGGCGGCTGTTTCGACCGCGGCGGCGGACTTGGCCAGGGCGGCGGAAACGGACCCGGGGCGGTTGGCCGCAACCCAGCCTTCCGAATTCCGCTGCCTGGCGATGGAGAGGGCAAGGGCCCCGGCCGGGACGTCCTGGCGGATGATCGCGCCAGCGCCGCTGTAGGCGCCGTCGCCCACCCGGACCGGAGCGACGAAGACCGTGTTGGAGCCGGTCCGGACGCCGGAGCCGATCACCGTACGGTGCTTCTTCTCGCCGTCGTAGTTGGCGGTGATGTTGCCGCAGCCGATGTTGGTGTCCTCGCCGATTTCCGCGTCTCCGGCGTAGCCGAGGTGCGACAGCTTCGAGCCGCGGCCGATCGTGACGTTCTTGGTCTCATAGAACGCGCCGATCTTGCCGGTTTCGCCCAGGACGGTGCCGGGGCGCAGGTAGGTGAAGGGGCCGACGCTGGCGCGTGCACCGATCGTGGAGCCGGAGCCGTGGGTGCGGATCACCGTGGCGCCCTCCCCCACCAAGACATCGGTGAGGGTCGTGTCGGGGCCGACGACGGCGTCGCGCGCCACCGTGGTGGCACCGTGCAGCTGGGTGTTGGGCAGGAGGCGGACGTCCTCGTCGAGCGTCACGGTGGAGTCGATCCAGGTGGTGGCGGGATCGACGACCGTCACGCCGGCTCGCATCCAGGCCTCGACGGTGCGGCGGTTGTGTTCGGCGCCGAGGGCGGAGAGCTGGACGCGGTCGTTGGCGCCTTCGACCTGCCAGCGGTCTTCGGTGACGACGGCGGCGACGCGGCCGCCTGCGGCGCGGGCCAGGGCCAGGACGTCGGTGAGGTACTTCTCGCCCTGGGCGTTGTCGGTGGTGACGTGGACCAGCGCGTCGCGCAGCACGGCGGCGTCAAAGGCGTAGATGCCGGAGTTGATTTCGCGGATTCCGCGTTCGGCCTCGGTGGCGTCCTTGTGCTCGCGGATGCCAGTGACGGTTCCGTCCGCTGCCCGGAGGATCCGTCCGTAGCCGGTGGCGTCATCGAGGACGGCCGTGAGGACCGTGACGGCATTGCCCTCGGATTCGTGGGTGGCGACGAGTTCGGCGAGCAAGCCGCCGGTGAGCAACGGGACATCGCCGTAGGTCACAACCACGGTTCCGCTGAGCGGTCCCTGGGGGTGAAGGGCATCGAGGGCTTCCAGCGCGGCTTCGACCGCACGGCCTGTGCCGGGGACGTCGTCCTGGTCCACGATCAGGGCGTCCGGGTCGAGGGCTGCGACGTGGGCGGCCACGAGGTCGCGTTCATGACGGACCACGAGGGCCAAGTCGCGCGGGTGGACACTGCGGGCGGCGTTGAGGGCGTGGCCCACCAGCGAGCGGCCGCCGATCTCATGGAGAATCTTCGGCGTACGGGACTTCATCCGGGTACCGGCCCCTGCAGCTAGGACGATCACGGCGGCTGGGCCAGTGTTCTCGGGGCTCACGTGTTGGCTCTCCTTGCTTGGTTGCGCAGTGTGTCTCGCCAGTTCCGCCCATAGGACTCGAACCTATACTCCACGGCTCCAAAGGCCGGGGTGCTGCCATTACACCAGAGCGGACCGTGCCCGGGCTTGACCTGTGGCACGAGAACCAATTCTGCCACGAAGGTTGATGCTCGTGCGACTCAGGGTCCGAAGCACGGGCGGTCCTGCGGGCTGGTACGGGCTCGCGGTAGGGCATGATGGTGCTGTGAGCAAGAGTGCAGGCCCAGCCGGCGGGGCGGACGGCGGCAGCGGCAGGCCTGTCCGCGCCCCCGGCTACGTTCCCCGCCCCCGTATGACGGGCCCGCAGCGCCGCACGCAGCTGATCGGCATCGGCCGGGGCCTTTTCGCACTCCGCGGCCTGGACGGCACCACCATCGAGGAAATCGCAGCCACCGCGGGCGTCTCCAAGCCGGTGATCTACGAGCACTTCGGCTCCAAGGAAGGCCTCTACACACAGGTGGTGGACTGCGAGTTCCACATCCTGCTGACCTCGGTCAACGATGCCCTGTCCGAGGACGCCAAGCCGCGCGTCCTCGTGGAGCGGGCGGCCCTGGCCCTGCTGACCTACATCGAGGACCGGACGGACGGCTTCCGGATCCTCATGCGCGACGCCCCGCCGTCCCAGCCGGAGGGTGCCTTCTTCACGCTGCTATCGCATGTGACGGCCCGCGTGGAGCACATCCTCGAGGACGAACTCGCCCGCCGCGGTTTCAGCCCGGCGGACGGGGCCATGTATGCGCAGATGCTCGTGGGAATGGTCGCGATGACCGGACAGTGGTGGCAGGACAGCCGCACGCCGGACAAACGCGAAGTCGCCGCGCACCTGGTAAACCTGGCCTGGAACGGGCTCACCGGGCTGCAGAAGGACCCTGAGCTCCGAAGCCAGGAGTGAGGGCTCGGGGTGGAGTGAGGTCCGGCGCTGGATTGAGGTCCGGGATCGCCCCCTGCTCGCTGGCCGCCACGGGACATGCCCAGCCCTGGCCCCGAGAAATGGACATAACACCAGCATGTCCATCCTTGGCCCGCACCAAGGAGCATGTCCTGCGGGTTCTCAGCGCCCCACGGGACATGTCCAGTCCCGGCCCGGAGAAATGGACATAACACCAGCATGCCCATCCTTGGCCTACACCACGGAGCATATCCTGCGGATTCTCAGCGCCCCACGGGACATGTCCAGTCCCGGCCCGGAGAAATGGACATAACACCAGCATGTCCATCCTTGGCCTACACCACGGAGCATGTCCTGCGGGTTCTCAGCGCCCCACGGGACATGTCCAGTCCCGGCCCGGAGAGATGGACATAACACCAGCATGTCCATCCTTGGCCTACACCACGGAGCATTTCCCTGCGGGTTCTCAGCGCTCCGCGGGACATGTTCAGTCCGGGCAGGACCCAAGGTCTTGCCCACCCGGCTGGCAGCAGGCCATCGACCACTCCACTGGACATGCCCTCCCTCGGCCCCGAGGAGTGGACATGAGGTCAATATATCCATTTCTGGCCTGCAGCAAGGGGCATGTCCTGACGGTTGAACGCGCACCGGGGAACATGTCCAGCCTTGGCCTGCACCGCGGGACATGTCGTGACTGTCATGAGCGCACCGGGGAACACATCCGGCCGTGGCCTTCACACCGGGCCGTCACAAGGGACCTATCCAGCCGCGTGCCCAGGATGTAGCGATATGGCCAATTCAAGCTGGCTGCGAAACAACTGAGCATTTCACGGGAAATGCGCCGATGCCCTCGAATGCTCCTTGGGACATGCCCTCCGCCGGCCCCGAGGAGTGGACATGAGGCCAATATGTCCATTCCTTGCTTACCCCAAGGGGCATCTCCTGAGAGTTCGGAGCACACCGGGGAACATGTCCATCCCTGACTGACACCAAGGGGCATGTCCTGAGGGTTCCGAGCACACCGGGGAACATGTCCAGTCCTGGCCGACAGCAACGGGCATGTCCTGAGGGTTCCGAGCACACGAGAGAACATGCCCAGCCTTGGCCTGGACCACGGGGCATGTCCCGAGGGTTCCGAGCACACGAGAGAACATGCCCAGCCTTGGCCTGGACCACGGGGCATGTCCCGAGGGCTCTGAGCGCACCGGAGAGCATGTTCATCCCTGGCCTGCGCCACGGGGCATGTCCTCAGGGTTTGTCGTGACCCGAGGGACATGTCCAGCCGTGCCGGAACCCGCTGAGCACCAACACACTGGGCATGTCCCCCCGGGCCGTCCGAGACTACTCCCCCAGCACCTCGAGGGCTTCGAGCCATTCGTGTTCGAGGGCTTCGCGTTCGCCGGCCAGCTCCTGGAGTTTCTTGTTGAGCTCGGCAAGCTCATCGAACTTGCTGGCGTCCCCGGCCCCGGCCGTCATCTGGGCGTGGATCTTGTCTTCCTGCTGCTTGAGCTTGCCCAGCTGCCGGTCGATCCGGTTCTTGGCCTTGCGGGCATCGCGCTTCTCCGCTTCGGAGGCGCCACCGGCAGCCGGCGCGGAGCCCGCACCGGAGCCCCCGCCGGCGGCCGTGACGGGGTTCCCGCCGCCGGTGATGGTGGAGCCGGCCAGCGCCGACTCGCGCAGCTCGAGGTACTGGTCCACGCCGCGCGGCAGGGCGCGGATCTTGCCGTCGCCCAGGAGCGCCATCTGGTGGTCCGTGACGCGTTCGAGCAGGTAGCGGTCGTGGCTGACCACCACAAGGGTGCCGGGCCAGCCGTCCAGGACGTCTTCGACGGCGGCCAGGGTGTCGGTGTCGAGGTCGTTGGTGGGTTCGTCAAGCATGAGCACATTGGGTTCGCCCACGAGGAGCCGGAGGAGCTGCAGACGCCGGCGTTCGCCACCGGAGAGGTCCTTGACCGGGGTCCACTGCTTCTGGTTCGTGAAACCGAGCTGCTCGACGAGCTGGCCGGCGGTGAACTCCTTGCCGCCGACGTTGAAGGAGCGCTTCTCCCGCTCGATCACTTCGATGACGCGCAGGTCGGCGACGTCGTCGAGCTCCTTGACCTCCTGGGTCAGGACGGCGGTGACCACGGTCTTGCCGCGCTTGACCTTGCCCGAGGTGGGCTGAATTTCGCCATTGAGCAGTTTAAGCAGTGTGGTTTTGCCGGCGCCGTTGACGCCCACCAGGCCCAGCCGCTCGCCGGGAGCGAGGCGCAGGGTGATGTTGTCGAAGAGCTTCTGCCCGGGTTCGCCGCCGAGGAAGTCGAGAGACACGTTTTCCAGGTCCAGGACGTCCTTGCCGAGCCGGGCGGTGGCCATCTTGCTCAGCGCCATCGAGTCGCGCGGTTCGGGGACGTCGGCGATCAGGGCGTTGGCGGCCTCGATCCGGAACTTGGGCTTGGCGGTGCGGGCCGGGGCGCCGCGGCGCAGCCAGGCGAGTTCCTTCTTGACCAGCTGCTGGCGTTTGCCTTCCATCACGGAGGCGGAGCGGTCGCGTTCGGCCCGGGCCAGGACGTACGCGGCGTAGCCGCCCTCGAACGGATCCATGATGCCGTCGTGGATTTCCCAGGTCTTGTTGCACACTTCGTCGAGGAACCAGCGGTCGTGGGTGACCACGAGGAAGGCGCCCTGGTTGGGCCGCCAGCGGGTCTTCAGGTGCCGGGACAACCAGGCGACCCCTTCGACGTCGAGATGGTTGGTGGGCTCGTCGAGCATGATGACGTCGTGGTCCTCGATCAGCAGCTTGGCCAGGGCCACCCGCCGCTTCTGCCCGCCGGAGAGAGCATGCACGTTGGCGTGCCAGTCGACGTCGGACACGAGTCCGCCCATCACCTCGCGGATCTGCGGATTGCGGGCCCATTCGTAGTCGGCCTTGTCGCCGACAATTGCCGCACCGACGGTGAGGTCGCCGTCGAGGACGTCACTCTGGTCCAGGTAGCCGATATTGACTTCACTGCGCTTGGTCACCCGGCCCGAATCCGGGGTGGCGCGCATGGCCAGCAGGCGCATGAGCGTCGACTTGCCGTCGCCGTTGCGGCCCACCATGCCGATCCGGTCGCCCTCTTCCAGGCCTAGGGTTACGCCGTCGAGGACGGTGCGGGTTGCATACGAGACCGTGAGGTTCTCGCCGCCGAGCAGGTGTGCCACTGGGAACTGCTTTCTTAGGTGAATCGGTGAAGTGTTGCGGTGAAGTCAAGAGATGCCGTGCGTCAAAAGCTCCTAAAGGAGCGTATCGGAGATGATGCGGGCGCCGTGCACCGGGCCGTGGACCGCCATCGCATCCAGGCCATGGTGGCGCAGGTCCTCGGCGAGCCCGGCCGCGGCGGCGGGGCTGTGCGCGAGAAAGGCGACGGTGGGTCCGGAGCCCGAGACGATTCCCGCGATCGCGCCGCATGCCTCGCCCCGCCCCAATGTGTCGCGCAGGCCCGGAGCCAGTTCGATCGAGGCGCGCTGGAGATCGTTGACCAGGACGCGGCTCAGGGCGTCGGCGTCGCCGCTGCGCAGGGCTGTGAGGACGCCGGGGTCGACGGCGACCGGCTCCTCCACCGTGACGCCCTCCGCCGAGCGCAGCCGGTCCAGGGTCCGGTAGACCTCCGGGGTGGACAGGCCGAAGTCGGCCGCGACCAGGACCCAGTCGGTCTGGGCCTTGACGAGGGCCGGTGAGAGGTCGTCGCCCAGTCCCAACCCGACGGCGGTGCCGCCCAGGAGCGAGAACGGGACGTCGGCGCCGAGTTCGGCGGCCAGGTGGGCCAGCTCATCGCGGGACAGCCCGCTGTTCCACAACGCGTCGCAGGCCAGCAGCGTGGCCGCGGCGTCGGCGGACCCGCCGCCCATGCCGCCGGCCACGGGCACGCGTTTGGTGATCTCCAGGTGGACCCCGGTGGCGTGCTCGGAGACATCGGCCATGATCGCTGCCGCCTTGTAAGCCAGGTTGCGGTGATCCAGCGGGATGTCCACGCCATCCAGGTCCAGGGTGCTGGCGTCGCTTATGCTGACGGTGATCCCGCCGGTATCGGTGCTGGTGGCGGCCACTTCCTCGTAGAGCGAAACGGCCAGGTAGACGCTGGCCACCGAGTGGTAGCCGTCCGGCCGCAGGGGTCCGACGTCCAGTGAGACATTGACCTTGCCTGGAGCCTTGACCCGGACAGTCCTCGCGGCAAAGCGCCCTCTCACTGCGTTCATGGCTCCACGCTATGGCATCCCGGCCCCGGCTCCAAGCACGGGACGGCTCCCCTGAGACTCACAAACGACTCACAAAGGATTCACAAAGGACTCCAAAGGAACTCAGCGGGAACTCAGGACTCCGGCTGCGCGTGGGCTTCGGCGATCCTCGCGAACGCCGCAATATCGATCACTTCACCGCGGGCGGAGGGGTCGACGCCGGCGGCCCGCAGGCAGCGTTCGGCCTCGGCGGCGCTGCCGGCCCAGCCGGCCAGTGCCGCCCGCAGCGTCTTGCGCCGCTGCGCGAAGGCGGCGTCGATCACGGCGAAGACCTGTTCCCTCGTGGCAGTCGTGACAGGGGGTTCGCGGCGCGTGAAAGCAACCAGCCCGGAATGGATCTTGGGGGCGGGCCAGAAGACGTTCATGCCGATCACGCCGGCCTTGCGCATGCTGCTGTACCAGGCGGCCTTGACCGAGGGTACGCCGTAAGTCTTGGAACCGGGCCCCGCCGCAAGGCGGTCGGCGACCTCGTCCTGGACCATGACGAGGCCGTGCTGCAGGCTCGGGAAGTGCTGCAGGAGGTGCAGGACCACGGGAACGGCGACGTTGTAGGGAAGATTCGCCACGAGCGCGGTCGGCTCCGCGGGCAGTTCCGTGACCCTCATGGCATCAGCCAGGACCAGGTGGAAATTTCCGACGGCGTTCGGCCGCCACTCGTTCACCGTGGCCGGCAGCCGCCCGGCCAGGACCGGATCGATTTCGACGGCGACCACGGTCCGGGCGGCGTCCAGCAGGCCCAGGGTCAGCGACCCGAGACCGGGCCCCACTTCGAGGACCGTCTCATCGGCCCGGATGTCCGCGGCGGCCACGATGCGCCGGATGGTGTTGCCGTCGATGACGAAGTTCTGGCCCAGGGTCTTCGTGGGCCGCACGCCGATTTCCTCAGCCAGCCGGCGGATATCGGAGGCGCCCATCAGCGGTGCGGGCGCCGCTGACGGCAGGCTTTCGGGGGCGGAGGGGCTCGGTTCAGTCACCTAGGTATCCTATCCCGGCGCCGGCACGCCACAGGCCGGGCCCGGAGGGATCCGGACCCGGCCTGTGCGTCTCACCGCGGCCGTGGTCAGCCGCCGCGGGAGCGGGCGGTCATCAGCCGGCAGTCACGAGCCAGCTGGGCGTGCTGGCAGGGACGGCCAGCTTGGCGTCTTAGCTGGAGGCGGCCCAGCCGCAGCCCCAGGGGCCAAGGCCGCGCTGCGCGTAGACGCGGTTGGCAATGTCGATCTGCTGGGCCTTGGTGGCCGCAGCGGCGTTGGGGGCGTAGGCGCCGCCGCCGGCGCCGAGCCAGGTCCGGACGTCGAACTGCAGGCCGCCGTAGTAGCCGTTGCCGGTGTTGATGGACCAGTTGCCGCCGGACTCGCACTGCGCGATCTTGTCCCACATGCCCTGGTTCATCATCGCGGGCGCGCCGGCACCGGTGTTGGCTGCGGGCTGGGGCTTTTCCTTGGTGCCCACAGTGACCTTCTCGGTGACCGGCTGAGCACTCACGGTCTCGGAGACCAGGGTCCGGGCGGCTTCGCGGCCGTCTACGAGGACCAGCTTGAAGCTCTTGGTGGTGGTACCGGCGACGCCGGCCTGGGTGACGGTCTTCTCACCCTTGAACATGTCGGCGCTTTCGGTGGTGAGCGTTTCGAATGCGACAGGCTCGGTGGTGTTGGCCGTCTTGCTGACATCGACGCGGGAGACCTTGATGACCATGTCGTTGACCACCGGCGCGTTCCCGGGCTGGGAGACGCGGTCGCTGGCTCCGAGCGACAGCCCGGCGTCCTCGAGCACCTTGGCCACGGTGGCCTCCGTCGTGGTGGTCTTGGCCGCCTTGCCGTCCGCGACGATGCTCACGGTCTTCGGCGTCGAGATGGAAACGAAGGAACCGGAGACGGCCAGCTGGGCGTCCTTGGGCACAGACACCTGAGAGGCGCTGGCCACGCCGAGTTCGGTCACGAGCCCCTCGACGGTGGGCGATGTGGTGTTGATGGTCCGTTCGGCGCCGTCGAGGCTGACCTTAACGGCCTTGGCGAGGTTGACGTTGATGACTGATCCGTCCTGCACGTGGGAGTCCGCCGAAGGCGACACCCGGTCGGCTGGCTGCAGTTCAACCTTGGCACCCTTGACGACCTCTGCGACGGTTCCGCCGAAGGTCTGGACGGAGCTAACCTTGCCGTCCACGTTGAGTGTGATCGTCTTGTTGTTGCCGACGAAGGCCACGAGGCCCAGCACCAGTGCCACCAGCACTACGAGCTGTGAGCCAACTTTGACGAAGCTGATCT
Organism: Arthrobacter humicola; assembly: GCF_039531445.1. NCBI lineage: Bacteria > Bacillati > Actinomycetota > Actinomycetes > Micrococcales > Micrococcaceae > Arthrobacter > Arthrobacter humicola. The sequence goes on from NZ_BAAAQB010000025.1 coordinate 200,671, forward strand.
TGCCGTCCGATGTGAAGAACTTGACCACGATTGCCCGAATCTCTTGGACCTTCCGGGCACGGGGATAAATGCACGCGACCACCCGCCGTGAGCGCGCCAGGGGCGGCTCCGGACAGGGTCCGGAGCGTCACGGAAGATGCGTGCACTGCCTCACCCAAAACGAGAGCGCACATGTGGTTTGTTTGCCACGATGCACGCCCTGCTTCAGTGAAATTATCCGTAGGCCTTCCCCGACCCCGGCTAATAGTTGACCACTGTAACCGTAGCGTTATAAAGCAGCCAAGAATTTGTGCATACCGGGTATGCTTCGGCGGAGGCCGAAAGTGACCGTTTTAGGCCCAGGATCCGTATGCCCGCAGGGAATTTTCGGCGATCTGCGCGCACAGTCCGGAAAGCTCCGATCCAGTCACATCGGCCATCGCCCGAACCGTGTACGGAACCATGTAACTCGCATTCGGGCGCCCGCGGTGCGGGTGCGGCGTGAGGAACGGCGCGTCCGTCTCGACCAGGATCCGGGTCGGCTCCGCGATGGCCAGGGCGGCCCGCAGGTTGGACGCGTTTTTGAAGGTCACGGTCCCGGCAAAGGACATGTACCAGCCCTCCGCGTTGCACGTCCTGGCGAGCTCCTCGTCGCCGGAGAAACAATGGAACACCACACGCTCCGGCGCTCCTTCTTCGCGCAGCACCTGGACGACGTCGTCGTGGGCGTCGCGGTCGTGGATCTGCAGCGTCAGTCCGAGCCGTTTGGCGATGTCGATGTGGCGGCGGAACGAATAGCGCTGGTGGGCCAGGCCCTCCCCCTCGGTCCGGAAGAAGTCCAGCCCTGTCTCACCAATCGCCCGGACCCGCGGGTGGGCGGCCAGGGCCTCGATTTCGGCCAGTGCGCTGTCCAGTTCGCCGCGGCGGGCGTAGTCGGGGGCATCGTTGGGGTGGAGCGCGACTGCGCCCAGGAGCCGCGCATCGAGTTCGACGGCTTTGACTGTGAACCGTGACGATTCGAGGTCGCACCCCACCTGCACCGCCCCCTGGACGCCCACGGCAGCCGCGGCGTCGAGGGCGTCCGTGATGCTCACGGACAGCTCCGCGTCGGGAAAGTCCAGATGGGTGTGGTTGTCCATGACCGGGACGGGCAGCGGTTCCGGTGCCGGCGGATAGCCGCTGCGTCCGGTGCCGTCATTTCCGGGCGACCGGAACGGGACGGGGGTGAGGGGATTGAGCATTCTTCCACCCTAACGGGCGCCCGGAATTACCCGGAACTCTCTGTCAGGCCCGGCAGTTGTGTTAGTAGTCTGTAAGTACTCTGTTATTTCACCGTAAGGAAACAGGCGAACCCCAATGCGGGGCCCGGCGGCCGTTGCCGGTCCGTTCCGGGACCCACCAGGGCTGAAAGGCTGCCGATGGATTACCACCGCACTTCCCTAGACGACGCTCTCCCCGAAGGACGGAGCTTCCCGGGCCGCCCCGCCGTGGATGCCGACGCCGTTGACGCAGCGCCGGCCGGACACCGCTCCTCCCCGCAGGTGCAGGCAGCCATGGATGCCGGCGACTTCCACTCCGCCAGCACCCGGATCCTCTCTGCCATCAATACGGTGATCGACGGCAAGGCCGAAGCGGCAAAGCTGGCGCTCACGGTGCTCCTGGCCCAGGGCCACCTGCTCCTGGAAGACGTCCCGGGGGTCGGCAAGACCCTGCTGGCCAAGACCCTGGCCCGCAGCATCGACTGTTCCGTCAGCCGTATCCAGTTCACTCCGGACCTGCTTCCGTCCGACGTCACGGGCGTATCCATCTACAACCAGGCGACCCGGTCCTTCGAATTCCGGCACGGCGCCGTGTTCGCGAACATCGTGATCGGGGACGAAATCAACCGCGCCTCCGCCAAAACCCAGTCCGCCCTGCTGGAGTGCATGGAGGAGCACCAGGTCACGGTGGACGGCACGTCCTACCGGCTGGATGAGCCATTCATGGTGGTGGCGACGCAGAACCCCATCGAGATGGAGGGCACCTACCCGCTTCCCGAAGCGCAGCGGGATCGATTCATGGCCCGGATCTCGATGGGCTACCCGGACCGGGAGTCCGAGATGGAGATGCTGGAAACCCACCAGGCGTCCTCCCCGCTGGCCCGCGTGACGGCGGTGGTCACCGCCGCGGAAGTGGCCGCCATGATTGCCACCGTGCAGCAGGTCTACGTGTCCCGGCCCATCAAGGAGTACACGGTGGCCCTGGGACGGGCCACGCGTGAAAGCGGTCTGCTCCGGCTCGGCGCCAGCCCCCGCTCCATGCTGCAGCTCCTGCGCGCGGCAAAGGCCACGGCCGCACTCGATGGCCGGGACTTCGTCCTGCCGGACGACATCATCAGCGTCGCCGAGGCCGTGCTCGCCCACCGGATCATCCTCGACCGCAAGGCCGCCAGCACGGGCGAGACGCCGCAAAGCGTCATCCGTGCCATCATCGGCAAAATCCCCGTCACCCCGGAGGTGACGGCCGCAGCCACCGGCACCGGACGCCCCGGCCGGAACACGGCCTCGGCCATGGCAGCCGCGCCGCCGCCCCAACAGCCGAATCCGCGCTAGGCAACGGTTCCGCCGTGGCGTGGAGGGATCGGTTCCCGGGACATATCTTCAGCACCCGCGGCTGGGGCCTGCTCGGCGCGGGTGCGATCTTCCTGCTGGCCGCGCAGATCATGGGGCGCCGGGATTTGCTGGCCCTGGCCGTGCTGCTGCTGATCCTGCCGCTCCTGTCGCTGGCCGGAACCCGAGTGTTGAAGCCGAGGTTTCGCGTCTACCGCGAGTTCAGTCCGTCGCCGGTCGAGACGTCCGCGCGCGCCACGGTGCGTCTGGCCGTGGCACGGAGCGGGCCGGGAGCGGGCCACGCGATCATGGAGGAACACCTGCCGGCCCGGTTCGGCGAGTCCCCCGTCTTCCACTTCCCCGCCCGCACGGCGGCCGGGGGCACCAGCCGCTATGAATACCACCTTCGCTCGACCAAGCGGGGCCAGTTCCGGATCGGGCCCGTCACGGCAGAGTTCAGCGACCCCTTCGGCCTGTCCGTCCACCGCCACGCAATCGACGACGGCGACCTCCTCACCGTGACGCCCGCCGCGGTCGAGCTTCCCGCGACGGGGCTCGCCGGTGCCCGCGGACACGACGGCGTTACGGCCACCCGGGTCCGGGCCAATCCGAGCGATGACGACGTCATGACCCGCGAATACCGTCACGGGGATCCGATGCGCCGGGTGCACTGGGCCGCGACCGCCCGCCACGGGGCCCTCATGGTGCGGCAGGAGGAATCCGTCACGACCCCCGAGGCGACCATCATCCTGGACCAGCGCCTCTCGGCCTACCCGCACGGAGTATTGGGTCACGGCGGCTTTTCTGCGGCCGGCCGCTCCCACTCCGGGCACCCCGGAGGCGGGGACGGGTCCAGCCATGAGCTGCTGACCTGCGACGCCTTCGAATGGGCCGTCACAGCGGCAATGTCGATCGGCGCGCACCTCGCCGACCGCAACTACTCCCTGCGGTTCCTGGACAGCGCGGGCGCTCCCGCCTTCCGGCAGTCGCCGTCCGCTCCCGATCCCGAGGCCGAAGAGTACACGGGAGCATCCGGACTGCAGTCCATCGCGGAAAGCCTGGCCGCCATCCAACTCTCCGGCCCGCACCACACCCACCTGCACCGCAACCGCGCCCACGGCCCCCGCCCGCAGCCCAGCGACATCCCCGGGCAGGAGGCAGCCCGCACCGGGGAACCCTCAGGGTCCGTGCCACAGGCCTTCGGTGACGCCCTGTTGGACAAGCTCTCCGCCCACCGGCTACGGGGTCCGATCCTGGCCGTTCTGGGCAGCCTGACGCCTGCCGAGGCCCGGGCGCTGTCCCCGGCGGCAGCGTTCGGCGCGAACGCCTTCGCGCTGCTGGTCACGGACCAGTCAGACGACTCCGGCGAAGTGTCCGGGGCACTGGAGGCACTGCGGCTGGGCGGATGGCGGGCCGTCGCGGTATCGGCCCGGACATCGTTGCCTGACGCATGGGCGGCCTTCGACCAGACGGACCCGGCCATGGCCGGTGCCGCCGACGTCCGCCGCGGCGCGGGGGGCAGGCCATGACCCTCACACCGCAGCGCCGCAGCGGATCCGACGCCGGCCCCTCCGGCACAGAAGAACCGACGGTCCTGTCCCCCGGCAGCGCATCCCGCAGGGCCGGACCCGGCGCCCAACCCTGGGTGATGGGGACCGCCGTCGCGGTGGCCGTCGCGGGTGCCGCCCTCGGCTTCAACGGCGTCCTGCGCGGGTGGGCCTGGTACTCCCCGGTGTTCACCACCGTCCTTGCCGTCGCCTTCAGCATGGCGACGCTGCGGTCACTGCGCGCGCGGACGTGGTTCGTGGCTGCCGGCGGCCTGGCGGCGCTCATCCTGGTGCTGACCTTCACCTTCTTCAGGCAGCACAGCATTGCCGGGTTCATCCCGTCCGCCCAGACCATGGACTACCTGGGAAGGTTCCTCCGCCGGGCCGGCGAAACCGTGCTCGCCGAGAGCACGCCGGTGGCTCCCAACGCCGGAATCGTCATGCTGATCTGCGCCGTGCTCGGGCTGCTGGTGATCCTCGTGGATGCCCTCGCGTTCCCGCTGGCGCTCCCGGCCACGAGCGGGCTCGGGATCCTGGCCATCCTCGTGGTGCCGGCCATGGTCAAGCCGCAGAGCGTGGGCGTGCTCGGGTTCCTCGGGGCCGCCGTCGGCTATCTGCTGATCTTGGGTTGCAGTCACTGGTTCACACCGGATGCCCGCACCGGCGCCGATACTGCCCGGGACCCCGGACAAATCCGGCGCGGCGCGGTCACGGCCGGCATGGCGCTGACCCTGACGTTGCTGCTGCAGCCGGTCATCCCGGGTTTCGACCAGGGCACGTTTCCGCAGGGCTCGCGGCTGAACCCGTTCGGCAGCGCAACCGGCCTGAATCCGATGATCAGCCTCGGCAGCAGCCTGCGCAGCCCCTCGGGCGAGGGCCGGATCACCTTTGCCACGAACGCGCCGACGACGCCGTACCTGCGCTCGGTCACAGTGGATAACTTCGACGGCGACACCTGGGCACCGGATGACCGGGAGTCCACCCGCCAGCTGGGTACCGGCAGGCTTGACTCCGGGCTTGAGAGCGCCGCAACGGAGCTTCGCGTAGTCACCGCCGTCAACACCGGCCAGTTCACTAGTCCCTACCTCCCCGCACCCTACGCGCCGGAGTCGGTCAGCGGGCTCACAGGGCGCTGGAGCTGGGATCCGGCCACGCTCAGCATCAAGGGGGTCGACACAAACTCCCGCGACCAGCAGTACGTGGTCACCTCCGTCAGCCCGCAGCTCACCGCCGGGGTACTGGCAGAGGCCTCACAGCCGGCCGGCGGGATCCCCGAGCTGTTCCTCCGCCAGCCCTCGAACGTTCCGGAAATCGTCCGCACCACGGCCGATACCGTGACTGCCGGAGCCGCCACGCCGTATGCGCGCGCCATGGCCATCCAGACGTACCTGCGTTCACTCCAGTTCACGTATTCCCTGCAGTCCCCCGTGCAGGGCGGCTACGACGGCAACGGCCTGTCCGTACTGGCGGACTTCCTGACCCAGAAGAGCGGCTACTGCATTCATTTCGCCTCGGCCATGGCCGTGATGGCCAGGCTGGAGGGCATTCCCAGCAGAATCGCCGTGGGCTACGCCCCGGGCCGCTCCACCGGCGCCTCCGTGTCCGTCGCGGGCCAGGGCCCGCTGCCCGAGTACGAGGTCGATTCCCGGGACGCCCATGCGTGGCCGGAGCTCTTCTTCCAGGGCATCGGCTGGGTCCCGTTTGAGCCGACGCCCTCCCGCGGCGTGGTTCCGGCGTACGCCACGGCGGCCGCCACGCCCAGCGGCGCCAGCACCAATGAACGCAACGATGCCCTGACCCCCGGGGACCGTTCCACGCCGGCGCCGCTCCCCACCCTGGCCCCTGTTCCCCTTCCGGCGGCCGGGGCGCGGACCCCTGCGGACGCCCACCCGGCACAGGCGCTCTACGGTCTGGGAGCGCTGCTGCTGCTCGCACTGCTGGCGGCCTCCCCGCGGCTGGTGCGCAGCGGGGTGCGGCGCCGCAGGCTGACGACGGCGGCCCGCGGCAGGGGCGGCGCGCCGGCAGGAACGGCCGTTCCGGCCTGGGCCGAACTGAGGGACCTGGCCACGGACTACGGCGTGGCGCCGGGAGCCAGCGAGACGCCGCGGCATTTCTCCGAGCGGCTGCGCGCCTCGGCGGCATTGGGACAGCCCGGCGGAGCGGAGACGCCCGGCCAGCGGGCAGCGGCCGCCCTGACGGAGGACTTTGAACGGGAGCGGTACGGCCGCCCGGCCGGAGCCGCCGGACCTGCGGACGCCGCCGCATCCGCGGGCAACGCCGGACCCGCGGGCGCCGCGGCCAGGATTGCACTGGTGCAGGCCGCGCTGCGGGCCAACGCGAAGCTCCTGGTGCGGCTGCGTGCGGACTGGCTGCCGCCGTCAGTCCTGTCCGGGTGGCGGCGGGCCCTCCCGCTGCCCCGCCGGGTCCTGTCCCGGACAGCAGAAAGCACCCGGCGGGGCATCGCGGGATCCTGGGGGAGGATCCGCAATACCGTCCGCCGGGTGCGTCGCGGCTAGCCTGCCGCCGTCATCGGGCCCGCGTCGCCGTCCCGCGTCAGCGGATCCGGCCCGGCTGTTCCCTGTGCCTAGCCGGCGTAGGGGTCGGCGATGCCGATGTACTGGGTGTAGAGGTATTCCTCGATGCCCTCGAGGCCGCCTTCGCGGCCCAGGCCGGACTGCTTGACGCCGCCGAACGGGGCTGCGGCGTTGGAGACGACGCCGGCGTTCAGGCCGAGCATGCCGGTTTCGAGGCGTTCGCCCATCCGAATGCCCCGGTTCAGGTCCCGGGTGAAAACGTAGGCCACGAGGCCGTATTCGGTGTTGTTCGCGAGCCGGACGGCCTCGTCCTCGGTGTCGAAGGTGATGATCGGGGCGACGGGGCCGAAGATTTCCTCGGACAGGATCCGGGTGCCCTCGGTGACGCCCTTGAGGATGGTTGGCTGGTAGAAGTAGCCCGGGCCCTCGACGGCGGAGCCGCCGGTCACCGCGACCGCACCGGAGTTCACGGCGTCGGTCACGAGTTCGTGGACCTTGTCCCGGCTCTTGGCATCGATGAGCGGGCCGACCTTGGACTCGGCCTCGGTGCCGCGGGCCGTGGTCATGTCCGCCATCTTCGCGGCGAACTTCTCCGCGAACTCGTCCGCGACGGACTCATGCACGATGAACCGGTTGGCCGCGGTGCAGGCCTCGCCCATGTTCCGCAGCTTCGCCAGCATGGCACCGGCGACGGCGGCATCGATGTCGGCGTCCTCGAACACAACGAACGGGGCGTTCCCGCCCAGCTCCATCGAGGTCCGCAGGACCGTCTCGGAGGCGTCCGCGAGCAGCCGGCGGCCGACCTCCGTGGAGCCGGTGAAGGACAGCTTCCGGAGCCGGGAATCCTTGATCAGCGGACCCGTGGTGGCGCCGGCAGTGGAGGTCGGGATGACGTTCAGGACACCGGCGGGCAGGCCGGCCTCCTGCATCACGGCAGCGAACAGCTGGGAAGTCAGCGGGGTCAGATTCGCGGACTTGAGCACCATCGTGCAGCCGGCGGCGACGGCCGGGGCGATCTTGCGGGTGGCCATGGCCAGCGGGAAGTTCCACGGCGTGATCAGCAGGCACGGGCCCACCGGCTTCTTGGTCACCAGCAGCC
>NZ_BAAAQB010000025.1:208427-238871 GCF_039531445.1 Arthrobacter humicola
GCGGACGGCTTCCTCGGAGAACCAGCGCAGGAATTCGGCGCCGTAGGTGACCTCGCCGCGGGCCTCGGCCAGCGGCTTGCCCATCTCCAGGGTCATCAGCAGCGCGAAGTCCTCGGCCCGCTCGGTGACCATCTCGAAGGCGCGGCGCAGTATTTCCCCGCGCTCCCGGGACGGGACCTTGGCCCAGGACTCCTGCGCGGCGGCGGCGGCGTCCAGGGCCGCTTTGCCGTCCTCGGGGCCGGCGTCGGCGATGCTCAGCAGCACCTGGCCGGTGGCGGGGTCCTCGACCTGGAAGGTCTTCCCGGACGCGGCCGGACGCCATTCGCCGTTGATCAGCAGGCCCGTCGGGACCGAGGCCAGCAGGGCCTTCTCCCGCTCCGCGGAAACAATAGGCTGGGCAGTTACAGTCACAACGACTCCCTCGTCAGCAATTCGGTTGGCACTAGTTTGTTGGCACTAGCTTTTTTGGCTCTAGTTTGTTGGCACTGATTTATTGGCACTGCGTGCCGGTTGAGGCGCTCGTTCTCGAAGGACCGGCCGCCTGGATTACTGCCACGGTACTGCCGCGCTCACGGGCAAGTCTATGCATGCGCGCACTACGCGATCCGGATAATGCTGTGCAGCTGCACAACCCATGACGAACCCGGCCCGCTGCGGCTGGCGAGGCCCCGGGTCGCCCCGGAACCCGCCCACGCGATCACCGCGCGGCGAGCACCGCGGAGTAGAGTTCGCGCTTGCTGACTTTCGCGTCCTCGGCCACCGCGGCGACGGCTTCCTTGAGCCGGATGCCCTGGGCGATCAGGCCGTTGACGGCGGCCACGTGGTCCTCGGGGCGGCCCGGTTCGCGTTCAGGAGCGCCGCCCACCACCACGGCGATTTCGCCGCGCACCTCGTTGGTCTCCGCCCATTCGAGCAGTTCGCGCAGGGTGCCTCGGATGACTTCTTCATACGTTTTCGTGAGTTCACGGCAGACGGCGGCCCGGCGGTCGGCGCCGAAGCGTTCCCGCAGCGCCCTCAGCATCGGCTCCAGCCGGTGCGGCGCCTCGAAAAACACCATGGTGCGCCGCTCCGCGTCGAGGTCCGCCAGCCGCGAGGAGCGTTCGCCTGCCTTGCGGGGCAGGAATCCTTCGAAGCAGAAGCGGTCGGTCGGCAGGCCGGACAGGGCCAAGGCGGTCAGCACGGCGGAGGGCCCGGGGGCAGCGGTGACGGTGAGCCCGGCCGCCACAGCGCCTTCAACCAGCCGGAACCCCGGGTCCGAGACGGACGGCATGCCGGCGTCGGTCACCATGACCAGGGTCTTGCCGGACCGGACCTGGTCCAGCAGGTCAGCCGTCTTGGCGGCCTCATTGTGCTCGTGATAGCTGATGATCCGGCCGCCCACCGTGATGCCCAGGGTCTGCACGAGCCGGTGCAGCCGCCGCGTATCCTCGGCGGCGACGATGTCCGCCGTCGTGAGCAGCTCCACGAGCCGTGCCGAGGCATCGCCGGTGTTTCCGATCGGCGTCGCCGCGAGGACGATGCGGCCGGGTCCGCCAGCGGCCGGAACACTGCCGGGCGCGGCTTCGTCAACGGGAAGGGCGCCGTCGGTGCTGTCTTCGGAGCGAAGATCAAGATGGGGGGAGGTACTCGGTTCGTGGTCCACATGACCAGCCTACTGCCGCCGCGGCACGGCCCGACGAGCACAGCCGCGAAAGGTAGCATGGGCAACGTGACCCAGACCCCCACGCTCCCGCCCGAGGCCGGCGCCGCCGCATCGCCGTCAACAGGGCCGAACAGCGGCAGCGCCGGCAGCCAGGCCCGCGGCCGCGTCCGCACCGGCCGCAATCTTGAGGGGCACCGCTGGATCGGCCGCCCCGCCGAGGCTTTCACCACGGAGGCCCTCAAGGAACGCCTGATCGGCAGCATCCAAAGCTGGCGGGACTACCCGGCGTCGCTGCGGCTCTGGTACTGGCTCATTCCCGCCCTTACGGCGGCGCTGGGCGGCATCCTGCGGTTCGTCCGGCTGGACACACCCCGCAACCTGGTCTTTGACGAAACCTATTACGTCAAAGACGCGTATTCGTTGCTGGTCAGCGGCTACGAGCGCAGCTGGCCCGACCGGGCGAACGACTCCTTCATTGCAGGCAACCCCGGCGTGCTCCTGAACTCCCCGGAGTATGTGGTGCACCCGCCGGTCGGCAAGTGGATGATTGCCGCGGGCATGTGGCTGTTCGGTGCGGACAACCCCTTCGGCTGGCGGTTCGGTGCGGCCCTGACGGGGACCCTCTCCATCTTCCTGCTGGCTTTGATCGCGCAGAAACTCTTCCGCTCCCTGACGCTGGGCGCGGTTGCCGGCGTCCTGCTGGCCGTTGACGGCCACCACCTCGTGATGTCCCGGACGTCGTTGCTGGACATCTTCCTCATGTTCTGGCTCCTTGCCGCGTTCGGTGCCCTGCTGATGGACCGCGACGACGGCCGGCGGCGTCTGGCGGCCCGGCTCGGCCGGCAGGCCGCAGCCTCTCCCACGGGACGCCCCTTGGCACTGCAGCTCACGTCCGGACCCTGGCTCGGCATCCGCTGGTGGCGCCTCGCGGCCGGCGTCTGCCTGGGCCTGGCCGTGGGGACGAAATGGTCCGGGCTGTTCTTCCTGGCCGGTTTCGGCCTGCTGACCGTGTTCTGGGACCTCAGCGCGCGGCGCATCGCCGGCGTGCATGCCTGGATCAGCGGCGGCATCCTCAAAGACGGCGTCCCGGCCTTCCTGACCATCGTTCCGGTGGCTGCGGTGGTCTATGGCTTCACATGGACGGGCTGGTTCCTGTCCAAGGACGCGTACTTCCGGCACTGGGCCGAGGCCAACCCCTCGGCCGAGTGGGGCTGGCTGCCGAACGCCGTACGGTCCCTGGCGCACTACCACCTGGAGGCGTACAAGTTCCATCAGGGCCTGAGCTCCGACCACCCCTACGAGGCCAGTGCCTGGACCTGGCTGGTCATGGGCCGGCCGACGTCCTTCTTCTACGAATCCCCCGCCAAGGGCACCCCCGGCTGCGACCTCAGCAACTGCACCTCCGCCATCCTCTCGGTAGGCAACCCGCTGATCTGGTGGGGCGCGGCCGTCTCTCTGGTCATCCTGCTGTTCTGGTGGGCGGGGCGCCGCGACTGGCGCGCCGGCGCGGTCCTGGCCGGGGTGGCGGCCGGCTACCTCCCCTGGTTCATGTACCCGGAGCGCACCACCTTCTTCTTCTACGCCGTGTCCTTCGAACCGTTCCTGGTGCTGGCGCTGGTCTATTGCCTGGGCCTGGTCCTTGGCCAGCGCAGCGACCCCCTCTGGCGGCGGCGATCCGGGTTCTGCCTGGTTGCGCTGTTTGTGGTGGCCGCCGTGCTGGTGTCCGCGTTCTTCTACCCGGTCTGGACCGGCGAGGTGATCCCGTACCAGGAATGGCGCCTGCGGATGTGGATGCCTTCCTGGATCTAAGGCAGGATTGCAGGGGAAAGTCCGCCGAACTCCGGGCGGACCAGGAATGGAGACTCGGCTGTGAGAGAAGCAAGCACCGGACTGCTCGTGGAGCTGGACCCGGAGAGCAACGTGACCGACCTGCTCCTGGAGCAGCACGCGAACGACCCCGTGCACGCCCTCTACTCCCGCAAGGGTCCCGGCGGCTGGACCGACGTACCGGTCCAGCACTTCCTCGACCAGGTCACCGCCCTGGCCAAGGGCCTGATTGCCGGCGGACTCACCCCGGGCGACACTGTGGCGGTCATGTCAGCGACCCGGTATGAGTGGACAGTGGTGGATTTTGCCATCTGGTTTGCCGGCGGCGTCACGGTTCCGGTCTACGAGACCTCCTCCGCCAGCCAGGTCGAGTGGATCCTCCACGACTCGGGGGCACGGCGCGTGTTCGTTGAAGACCAGGCCAAGGCGGCCCTGGTCCAGGGCGTTCTGGACGCGTCCACGGTCCTCGGCGACCGGCTTGTCGCCGTCGTCCGGATGGAGAACGACGGCGCCGCACCGAACCTGGCGAGTCTCGCCGCAGCCGGCACCGGGGTGACCGACGCCGAACTCGAGCGACACCGGAGCGCCGCGTCCCTCGCCGACGTTGCGTCGCTGGTCTACACCTCGGGCACCACGGGCAGGCCCAAGGGCTGCGAGATCACGCACGCCAACTTCGCCCTCGTCGCCAAGAACATCGTCCTCTTCCTTCCCGAGATCCTCATGCAACCGCGTTCCCGGACCTTGATGTTCCTACCCCTCGCGCACGTCCTGGCCCGTGCGGTCCAGGTGATCTGCCTGAGCGCCGGCGCCACCGTCGGCCACACCGCAAGCGCCAAGGAACTCCTGGAAGACCTGGCCAGTTTCAAACCCACGTTCCTGCTGGTGGTCCCCCGGATCTTCGAAAAGGTCTATGCCGGCGCCGCGCAAAAGGCCGCCGCGGCCGGCAAGGGGCGCGTGTTCACGGCCGCGGCGGCGGCCGCGGTCGACTACTCCAGGGCGCTGGACGCCGCCTCCCGGGGCGACGGGAAGGGCCCCGGACGGATCCTGAGGATCCGGCACGGACTCTTTGAGCGGCTGTTCTACCCCAGGCTCCGGGAGGCCTTCGGCGGCCAGCTGCGGTACACGGTCTCCGGGGCCAGTCCGCTGAGCTCCAGTGACGCCCATTTCTTCCGCGGCGCCGGCATCCCCGTCCTGGAAGGCTACGGCCTGACCGAAACCACGGCGCCATGCACGGCCAACACGCCGGCACGGACCAAGGTGGGAACGGTCGGTATCCCGGTGCCGGGAACCACCATCCGGGTGGCCGACGACGGCGAGATCCTGGTCAAGGGCATCGGGGTCTTCAAGGGCTACCACGCCAACGAGGCCGCCAACGCGGAAGCCTTCGTGGACGGCTTTTTCCGCACCGGGGACCTCGGCTCCCTCGATGAGGACGGCTTCCTGACCATCACCGGGCGCAAGAAGGACCTGCTGGTGACGGCCGGCGGCAAGAACGTGGCCCCCGGCCCGCTCGAGGAGAAGATCCGCGAGCACCAGCTGGTAGGCCAGGCCGTCGTGATCGGTGACGGCAGGCCGTTCGTGTCGGCCCTGATCAACCTGGACCCGGAAGGGCTCCACAACTGGTGCACCGCCCGGAAGGTGCCCGTCATGACTCCGGCCGAGGCCGCTGCGGACGGGATGGTGCGGGCCTCGATCCAGGGCGCCATCGATGAGGCGAACCTGCTGGTCTCCAAGGCTGAATCCATCCGCAGCTTCGTCATCCTGGACGCCGACTTCACGGTCGAATCAGGGCACCTGACACCCTCGCTCAAACTCAAGCGGGCCGCCGTCGTGCGGGACTACGAGGAGCACATCAACCGCATCTACGGCTGAGCCCCCACACGCGCGCCGCCCCTAACCAGCCGGGACAGCGAACCGGCCGGGACAGCGAAACGGCCGGCACAAAGGTGCCGGCCGTTTCTGCTGCTCAGACGGTGTGGCGGGTGCGCTCCGTCTCCGATGCCCCGTCGCCCGAACTGTCGCCGTCGCTGCCGGCCGGGGCGTCCGCCGGGCTGCCTGCGGGGCTGTCTGCCGTGCTGCCTGAGGCCGCGACGCCGGTGTCTTTGGACCCGGCGGCTGCTTTCCGGCCAAGGCCGCGACGCCGGCGTGTGGGCCAGGTCAGGATCAGGGTCACCAGGGAAGCGAGCAGGACCAGGCCGCCGATCACCATCCCGGCGTCCATCCAGAACTGGCCCGGGAACAACCGGATCAGGGTGTCCTGGAGCGTAAAGGTCCACGTACCGTTGGCGAAGAAAATACGGTGAAAGTCGGTGAAGAACTGCTCCCAGCCGAGCACGGCGAGGGTTCCGAGGCCGATGATGATCGCGAGCGAAATGATCGAGCCGGCGAACAGGCCGCGGCGGACTCCCCCGTTGTGGCGCCGCTTCAGGTAAATCACGGCGACCAGGCTCAGCAGGATCAACAGGGTGCCTGCACTGAACGTCGACAGGATGACGGTCTTGACGTCGGCCATGTGGCTGACTTCGCCGTCCTTGAACAGACGGTCCCCGCTTTGGCCCACCAGATCGCCGAGATAGCGCGGGCCCGACCAGTTGCTGAGGTAGTCCACGGCGTAGGAGCCGTAGGTCATGCGGTCATCGGTGCTGAAGCCGTAGCCGTCCCCGGGGAAGCCCGGGCGGTTGTATTCCACCCAGAGGAACAAGGGGCTGGTGACGGCGCGGACGGCCAGCACCAGCAGGATGACCGGGTAGAACACGGCGAGCATCACCTGCATCACCCGCGGGAGGACAGGCTTGGCCTTGGCCGCCTGTTCGCGTTCGGCATTGCGGCGCTCAACCTCCTCCTGCGGAGGACGGATCTGCAGGGCCGAGGTCTGCAGCAGCTCATCGGACGCGGTGCCCGGGCGGACGACGGCGGCCTCGGCCGCCTTGCGGTCGGCGCGGCTCTCCGGCTGGCTTGTTGTGGACGGCGCTGCCGCCCCGGCGGCCGCTCCCCCGCCGACGTCGTCCTTCTTCGCGGCGGACGTGCCCGCAGCCGCAGCCGTGGTGGCGGGCGTGGTTGCGGAGCCTCCGGCGGGCTTGGTTGCAGCGGCCGGTTTCATCCAGTCAAAAGCCGGCTCGTCGGTGTCATCCGTCGGATCCAGGTTCGGATCCGGCCGGTCGGGAGGGGTAGGACTTGTGTCAGTCACGTGGAGCTTCGCTTCCGTAGGCTTCCGCGCCGCCCGGCCTGCGCCCGGCTGCGCAACTTATCTGGCTCCGAGCCTACCGTCAGGGGATGAGGCTCGGCGAGATGCCACCCCGTCAGTTGGCGTATTGGGCCCACGGGATATTCCAGTCCCCGAAGCCGTCATCGAAGTTGGCAAAGTCGCCCTCGGTGTTGACCACCTGGACGACGTCGCCCGTGGTCATGTTGTCGAAGACCCACTGCGCGCCGTCCGGGCCCAGGCCGATGCAGCCGTGGGAGAGGTTCGTCTTGCCGATGAAGGGCAATGCGGAGTCCGTGGCCTGGTGGATGAACTCTCCGCTGGGCGTCAGGCGCGTGGCGTAGTTGACGTCCAGCTGGCCGTAGTAGGCCGGGTCCCCCGGTTTGAGTCCGATGGTGGAGGCGTCCATGTGCTCCACCCGGTGCTTTTCCATCAGGACGAGGTAGCCGCGGGCCGAGGGGAAACGTGTGTCGCCCATGGTCGCCGGCCACTGCCCTGCCGGCTTGTCGTTGATGCTGACCGAGAACGTGTGGGCCTTGGCGTCGGCGACCGCCACCTTCTTGTCCCCGATGTGGACGGTCACCGTCTTGTTGAAGTTGCCGACCTGCCCGTTGCCCAGTTCGACGCCGAAGAGCTTCATGTCCATCGTGATGGTGCTGTTGGCGGTCCAGAAGGCCTCCGGCCGGTACCTGACGGTGTTGTTGTTGTACCAGTGGAAAGCACCCACCTGGCCGGAGGTGGAGGTGATCTTGATGGCTTTTTCGACGGCGTCCCGGTTGAGGACCGGCTCGCTGAAGGTGATCTGCAGGGGCTGGGCCACGCCCACCTTCATCCCGTCCAGCGGGTAGATGGCTGCGTCGGCCTCGTTGGCCGTGGAGACGGTCGTGAACGAGCGGGTGTTGTGGGTGGTGCGTCCGGCGCCGTCCAGCACGGAGTACGTGTAGTTGTACCGGGTGTTGAACTTCAGGTTGCCGGCTGAGGTCCAGGCGGTACCGTCCGCGCTCTGGGTCCCGTCAATGGTCTCGCCGTCGTCGCTCGTGAGGGCCACCCGATCAATCCGGCCGTTCGTCACCTTCAGGGACACCGGCGCCGCGGGGTTGACCTGCTTGGCGCCGTCGTCGGGAGTGACGGCGAGTTCCGCCGGAGCCACCACTGGATCTGCAAGGCCCGGCGTCGTCCGTGCCGGCGATCCGGCCTCGGAGTAAATCCCCGACTGGGCCAGCCCCGGGGCGGCCGCGGCGAAGGCCCCGCCGCCGGCTGCCAGGGCGCAGACCACCCCCACCAGGGCGATTTTTCGGCCGGTACTCCAGGTTTTCAGGGCCATCACAGGACCCGGGCGTTTCCACACGTCATCCTGCCAGCATAAGGGAGTTACCTTGGAACCCTTGTCCGGTTACACCACGATCCGGTTACAAAAGGGCCCCCAAAACGGTCACAACAAAGGGCCCCGGACCGTTTGTCCGGGACCCTTCGGAGGGGTTTCTAGTAGCGGTAGTGCTCGGGCTTGTACGGCCCGGCGACCTCGACGTCCAGGTACTCGGCCTGTTCCTTGGACAGTTCGGTCAGCTCCACGTCGAGGGCGCCCAGGTGCAGGCGGGCGACCTTCTCATCCAGGATCTTTGGCAGGACGTAGACCTGCTTCTCGTATTCGCGCTCGCCCTCGGGCTGGCCTGCCTTCGTGAACAGTTCGATCTGGGCGATCGTCTGGTTGGCGAAGGAGTTGCTCATCACGAACGACGGGTGTCCGGTGGCGTTGCCGAGGTTCAGCAGGCGGCCCTCGGAGAGGACGATGATGGAGCGACTGCTCTTTCCCGTTTCGGAATCGGCGGGGAAGACCCACTCGTGCACCTGCGGCTTGATCTCGACCTTCTTGATGCCCGGGATCCGGGCCAGACCGGCCATGTCGATCTCGTTGTCAAAGTGGCCGATGTTGCCCACGATCGCCTTGTCGCGCATGCCCGCCATATGCTCGGCCATGATGACATCTTTGTTGCCCGTGGTGGTGATGAAGATGTGGCCCTCGCTGAGGACGGATTCGAGCTTCGCCACCTGGTAACCGTCCATGGCTGCCTGGAGCGCGCAGATCGGATCGATTTCGGTCACGATCACGCGTGAGCCCTGGCCGCGGAAGGCCTCAGCGGCGCCCTTGCCGACGTCGCCGTACCCGCAGACGACGGCGACCTTGCCGCCCATCAGGACGTCGGTGGCGCGGTTGATCCCGTCAGGCAGGGAGTGGCGGATGCCGTACTTGTTGTCGAACTTGCTCTTGGTGACGGAGTCGTTGACGTTGATGGCCGGGAAGAGCAGCTTGCCCTGCTCGGCGAGCTGGTACAGGCGGTGCACACCGGTGGTCGTCTCCTCGGTGACGCCGAGCAGGAGCGAGCCGATGCGGGTCCACTTCTGCGGGTCGGTTGCGAGGGAGGCGCGCAGCACGTCCAGGAAGACCCGGCCTTCCTCGGACTCGTCCTCGGCGGCGGCGGGCACGGCACCGGCAGCCTCGAATTCGACGCCCTTGTGCACGAGCATGGTGGCGTCGCCGCCGTCGTCCAGGATCATGTTCGGGCCCAGCTCCGGGTTGGCGTCGGCGCCCGGCCAGGTGAGGATCTGCTGGGCCGTCCACCAGTATTCCTCCAGCGTCTCGCCCTTCCAGGCGAAGACGGGGACGCCCTGCGGGTCCTCCACGGTGCCCTGGCCGACCACGACGGCGGCCGCGGCCTCGTCCTGGGTGGAGAAGATGTTGCAGGAAGCCCAGCGGACTTCCGCGCCGAGGGCGGTGAGGGTCTCGATCAGCACCGCGGTCTGGACCGTCATGTGCAGCGATCCGGCGATCCTGGCGCCCTTGAGCGGCTGGCTGGCGCCGAATTCCTCGCGCAGGGACATAAGTCCGGGCATCTCGTGCTCGGCGAGGCGGATCTGGTGGCGGCCCGCCTCGGCCAGGGAAATGTCCGCAATCTTGTAATCGAAAGTCATGTGCATCCTTTGTTGTGGCCGGTGACGTTGCGTGTCTGAAGCTGGGTAATTACGGGCAGTTCTGGCTCTAAGCAGTCATTCGCGGCCGGAGGCGTCCCCGATGGGTGTCCGGCAGGTCTTTAGTCCTCTGCTGGTGCGGGCCGTTTCGTGCGGATTGGCTATTCGGCGGCGTGGCGCGGGGCCGCGCCGTGCTGGCCGGCGCCGTGCTGGCCGGCGCCGTGCTGGCCGGCGCCGTGCTGGCCGGCGTCGTGCTGATCAGCGGGAGCCGCCGCGGCGGCGGGCAGGAGTTCCGGAGGCAGCAGCAGCGGGATGCCGTCCTCAATCCGGTACCGCAGCTTGTCCCCGGACGCGCCGACCGTGACGAGCTCGTCGCCTTCCTGCTCCAAGGCGGACCCGGTGACGGGGCATCGCAGGACAGACAAGAGTTCGGGACTGAGCTTGGGCATAGTGGACGCTCCCTGAAGGGCGCCGCGGAAGGCGCCGGTGGCTTACGGCTTTTTGCAGTTTCCACCCTACCGCCAGTTGGGGCGTTAGGAAGGTTCTCGCAGGACGCGCAGATGCCCGCGCCGGGTGCCTTCGGCTGGGGCCGGGGCTTCCAGGGCCGGATGCAGGGTGCGCTGCCCCTTTACCGGTTCCGCCGCGGCCGGACGGGAGGCGGCCTCCCGGACGGCGTTGGCGAGGGCCAGGAGGTCGTCCGGTCCGGGGCCGGCCGGCGTCGCCGGCATCGCCAGGCGCATGACTTCCCAGCCGCGCGGGACCGTCAGCGAGTCAGCGTGCTGTTCGCACAAGTCGTAGCAGTGCGGTTCGGCGTAGGTGGCAAGCGGGCCCAGGACTGCCGTGGAGTCGGCGTAGACGTACGTCAAAGTGGCCACCGCGGAATTGCGGCAGGCAGACCTCGAACAAAGACGAATAGCACCCACGACATCACAGACTACTCCCCCTGAGGCCGGGGGCCGCGCATTGAACCACCCTTCGGAGTGCCGCAAGTGTGCCGCAGCAATGCCGCGGGAGTGCCGCAGCAATGCCGCGGGAGTGCCGTAGGGCTGTCCCGGGAGTGCGTTGGGCGGCGGTGGCGGCTCGCCGATGGGCCCATATCGCGTAAATCATTCCGCGGGTTTAGAGTCAAGATATGCAGTCATCGCACCACGATTCGGGTTTCACGGTCCGGTTGGCTGACCCCGACGCCGGAGACACAGGCGCCGGTTCCGCCCCCGCTGGCGCACCCGCGACCGGGTCGCCTCCCGCTGTCCGGGGAAAGAGCTTCCGGCAGCGCCGCAGAAACCGGCACGGCCGGGGGCTTCGCGGTGAGCTCATGCTCCCGACGTTGCCCGGCTACCGGACCCGCTCCGACCGCTTCGACGATTTCGTCCTGGACTCGGCCCAGCGGCTGCACGACATCTGGGGCAAACCCCTCGACGGCGTCCGCTTTGCCGTCGACGAGATCCCTCCGGGCTTGGAACAGCTCGTGGCGGACCGCACCCCGGCTCCGATGGGCGCCTTCACGGCCGCGACAGCCGAGGAGGGACCGGTCATCACGCTGTACCGCCGGGTGGTGGAGCAGGCGTGCGGAACCCGGGATGAACTCCAGGACCTGGTGCACGACGTCGTCGTGGAATACACGGCCGAGATGCTCGGCGTGCCTCCCGAGTCCCTCGACCCGGTCTACCGCCGCCGGTACTAGCCGCGTCCGGTGCCGGACGCCGCCGATCCGCCCGGCACCGTGCACCGGATCGGTACTAATACCGCTCGGTCCTGGTACCCGAGCGGTCCCAGTACCCAGCGGTCCTAGTACCCGAGCGTGACGGGGACTTGCCGCTGTCCTGCCGCTTCCGGGGCCACGGCTACCGTGGAAATGTCCTGCCGGCCGTCGCGGCCCAGGAGCAGTGCCCCGTATGCCGGGTCCCCGGCCGCGGACACCACATAGCCCACCAGCGGCGAACCGCCGACGTCCGAGGGGATCTTGATGGACACGGTCGTTCCGCCGGCAATCTCGGCGGTGGCGGCGGTCCGGATCTTGCCGTCCGCGGTGACGGGAGTATAAGAGACACTCGCGTTGCCGTCGGGCGCGCCGAACACGAGCTGCCGGTCGCCCTCGCGGGGAACCGGCACGATGTGCTGGCTGCCCAGCCGGGCCGACGCGGCGGAGAACGCGATGTCCGCGGCGTCCTCCGGCTGCAGCCCCCGCGTGAGCCGGGTTGCGGCCGCGAAGGAGATATCCGAGGTGGCCGCCAAGGTGTACGTCCCGGCCGGGACCCCGGCCAGGGAGACTTCCGTGACCGCGCCCGCCTTCGCCGTGACCACTCCGCCGCCGGGCAGGGCCTTCTGGCCGTCGCGCCCGTACAACTTGATCTCGACCACGGCGTCGGCCGCCCCGGGGACCGTGATCTCCAGGGCCGGCCCGGCGTCGGCAAAACCGGGCTTCGCCGTGAGCGCGGCCAGGCCCGCCGGATCCTGAATGTCAAGGCCGGAGACCACCTGGCGGTCGGACGGCCCGGCGCCCGGGGTGATGAAGTCGACGCCGCCGGGCGTGAGGCCGCGGAGCACGCTTTGCTGGATGACGGCAGCCACCGGGCCGCCGGCGCTGCGGACCCGCATGCCGAGGCGTTCCTGTCCCGGCGCGAGGCCGGCCAGGACTATGGACCGGGTGCTGCCGGGCGCTACCAGCAGCCCGCGGCTTCCGGGGGCTTGGATCTGGCCCTCGGTGCCGAAGAGGTCCAGGCTCACCGTGGCCGGCGTGCTGGAGGCATTGGTGAGGTTCAGGACCGCCGAGCGGCCCAGGGCCGTGTTGGCACCGACGAGCCAGAGATCGTTGCCCGGTTGCTGGCAGGCGGCGGCCGCGGAGCCCTGCAGGTCTCCGTCTTCGGCAGCGTAGCTCAGGACCGCGCCGGCAGCCGCCTGGCGGTTGTCCTGCGCATCGGCGCTGAGGACGCTGACGTTGTCCACCTCACGCTGGGCCACGACGCCGGCGAGCAGCACGGGAGTCCGGGATGCGGGCGCGGAGGCTCCGGGCGCGGCGCCCTTGGCGATCTCCACGAGGGGGGTCCCCGTGAGCCGGGCGAGCCGGCTGCCGGGAATGACGCCCGCGCTCGAGCCAAGTACGGCGGCGCTGACGGCGGTCTTCGCGGTGGCGGATTCCGGGCTGAACTGGGGGTCGGTGCCCACGGGGGTGCCCTCAAGCAGCCGGGCAGGGCCGGGGCAGACCCCGACGCTGCTGCCGGCCGGCACGGAGGCAACCGGGGCCGCGAGTTGCCGGCTGGCGGGGCTTTGCGGTGTCAGCGACGCCGCCGATACCAGGCCTGCGCCCGCGGCCGCGAGGGCGACGGCGGAGAGGATACCGCCAATCACCCCGCCGCGCGGCCCGCCTTTTTTCCGCAGCCTCGCCCCGGCGACAGCCGGACCAGAAGTGGCCGGGCTAGCAGTGGCCGGACCAGCCGCAGACGTGCCGGCGGCCGGGCTTTCGGCCGTGGAAGGTTCGGCCGCAATGGTGTCGGTGGCCGGGCCGGTCGGGGTGTCGCCCTTAGACATGCTGATGTTCCTTACGCAGGGAGGCTTCGTCCCTGGACAGGCCGGTGTTGGACCGGCGGGCAGGCATGGGCACGGCCAGGAGAATGGTCAGGCCGATGACAACGGCCTGCACGACTCCGGCCAGGACAGCCCAGGGCGCTTCGTAGCGGATGCTCAACTGACCGCCCTGGGCGGGCAGCGTGAACGCCTGGGCCCATCCCGACGTCGTCGAGGTCAGGCGGCGGCCGTCGAGCCAAGCGCTCCAGCCCGGATCGGCGCGGTCGGCGAGGACCACCAGGCGGCCCTCCGGGCCGGCCGGTACGGTGCCGGTTGCCGAAACTTCCTCCGAAGGGAGCAGTGCGACCACCGCCCCGGTGCCGTCCACCACGCGGACCCGGTGCGCGACGTCGGAGTCCTTGACCCCGGGTCCGCCCAGCGGGGTGACGCGCCAGAGCCAGCCCGCGCCGGTCTGGCCGACGGCGACCAGGCCGGGAACGGCGTCCATACGGCTGGCCGTCAGTTCAGAGGCAGAGTCCGCGACACGGAGCACCACAAAGCCGACGCCGAGTCCTTCGAGGTCCGCCCGCGGGTCCACGCCCTCGCCGGCGACGATGGTGGCCACGACGTTCCGGAGCGACCCGGCCACGGCGTCGTCGTCGCGGACTGTTTCCTTGCCCGGCTCCCCCATGATGTTGCGGGCCGCCGCGATGGTGGACAGTCCGTCCAGGGTGGTGCCGGCGCCGCGCATGAGGGACGCATCGAAGCTTCCGTCCTCGTTGCTGGCAATGATCAGCGTCTTGGCCTGCTCCGGCCCCTCGCCGCGGTCCACCGCCGTGGCGGGAAGGGTGCGGGCCGGGGCCGGCTGGATGAGCCTGGGAGTGCCGAGGCCGGCGGCAGCCGGGGTGGCTGCCGGTGCAGGCGACAATGTCGTGGACTGCAGCAGGTTCTGCGCTGTCCACACGGCCAACCCCGCAAGCGGCGACGCCAGCAGCAGGCTCATCGCGGCCACCGCGGTGCCGCGGAGCAGAATCGTCCGGGCCAGTCCGGTGCCGGCCGCGCGGTCCGCGGCGTCCAGAAGTCCTTCTGCCGCGATGAGGGCTGCCCCAAGCAGCGCGAAGGCCGCAGCCGAAACGGCGGGGCCGGGGAACGGCGTGACCAGGACGTCGGCACTGGCACCGGAGGCCACATGCCCGGCGAGCCAGCCGCCGGCCAGCATCAGGAGCGCCGCCGCCCACAGGCCGCGGGCAGTCCAGGTGCGTCCCGCCAGGACAACCCTGCGCGGCATGAACAAGGCGGCGAGAGCCAGGAGCAGCACGGGCAGCCCAAGCAGCACGGCTAAAAGCAGGGCCCAGGGAGCGCCGGCGAGACCGGCAGAGCCCGCGGCGGACCCGCCGAAAGCGCTCAGTCCGGTGAGCCCGGCGCCTGCGTCGAAACTCAGCGGCTGGCCCAGGGCCTGCTGCCAGAGCGGAGCGGCGTCAAACCCGAGCGGCATGCCGGGATCGGCCAGGAGCGCCCGCGGCCGATCCAGGACAGAGAAGGCGAACGGCAGGAACAGTGCAAGGCTGGGCAGCAGCGCCCACCACACCGTGCGGCCGCGGCGGCCCAGGAGTATGCCGCACAGGGCAATGATGACCACCGATGGCACCAGCAGGGACGGCGCCGCGGCGGTGACCACTGCCAGGGCGAGGCCTGCGGCGGCCGCGGCCGTCCATGAGGGGGTTCCGTTGACGCCGGGGCGGGCGGCCGGCGCGGGCGTGAGCCGCCGCTGGCCTGGCGCCGGGACGGCGTGGACGCCGTGGCCTGCCGCCGTGCCGGTTGCCCGGAGCAGCGCCAGGACGAGGACCGGGATCATGACGTGCGCCAGCAACGCACCCAACCGGCCTTGGTTGAGGGCCACCTGGAGTGCCGGCGCCCCGGCCCAGACCAGGGCGGCCGCCAGGCGCAGCCGGCGGCGCCGGGTGAGGGCGCCGGCAGCGAACCAGGCGCCAAGCGCGGACAGCGGCATGGCAAGGATCAACAGCCAGCCAACGGCACCGTTGGCGTCCCCGGCGCCGAGCACACCCAGCACCCACAGGAGGTAGCCGAAGGGATCGCCGTGGCCCGGCAGGCCCGCACCGAGGCTGATCCACCAGGTGGAGGCGTGGTTCCAGATCTCAGAGAGACGCACGGAGACGGGGATCAGCGCGCCGCCGGAAACTGCCGGAGCCCGGAACAGGCTGAGCAGCCCGGCCAGGGAGACCGCGGTCGTAATGAGGACGGCGAGCAGGGCGCCGTTGCCCACCCAGCCGCGCTCAGGGGTGGCGATCGCGGCGAAGTCGTCGGCGTCGCCGGTGGGCTGGTCGGCCAGCGGGTCGGGGCCGGTGAGACCGTCGCCGAGGTCATCGGCGCCCAGCGCTTCGATAAGCGAGCGCCGGTGCGCCCAGACCTCACGGCGCGGCGTCTGCAGCCCTTTCATGACCGAGCGCCGGATCCTGCGGGTGCGCGCTGCGGTGCGCCGGCCGCGGATGACCGCGGCAGGGCGGCCCAGCCCGGCAAAGGTGGCAAGAAGTTGGGAGAATCCGTACCCCGGGTCCTTGACGGCGATGCTCAGGACGAGTTTGAAGAGGCTGCCCAGGAGGGCGCCGGCGGCGTGCAGCGGGACTTTCCAGCCGGCAGCGTGCTTGAGCCGCAAATAGACCTGCGCCTTGCGGGCGGCGGTCGCGTTGCCCAGGGCATGGGGACGGTGCGCCACATGGAACATCCTCGCGCTGGGGACCACCACGACGCGATGTCCGGCGAGGCGGTTGCGCCAGCAGAAGTCGACGTCGTCCCCGCTGCCGGGAAGCGCCGGATCAAAGCCGCGGAGTTCCTCCCAGATGTCGCGGCGGACCAGCATGCCCGCGGAATTCACCGCAAACGTGTCGCTGCGGCCGTCGTACTGGCCCTGGTCGAGTTCGTCGGCGTCGATCAGCGTCAGGCGCTCGGCCCAGCGGCTCGTGGAGAGTCCGACGTCGATCAGCCGCCGCTCGGCGTGCCAGTCCAGTTGCTTGCAGCCTGCCACCGTGACCGACGGCGCGCGCTCGACGGCATGGAGGAGTTCGGCGAGGGCCTCGGGGGCCGGTGCGGCGTCGTCATGCAACAGCCAGATCCAGTCGGCGCACGGCACACGGCCGGCGTCGCCGTCGGTGTTTACGCCGGCCGTACTGCCTGTCCCGGCGGCCCCTGCCACGCCGGCCGCTCCGGTCGAAGGCCACGGCGCGAGGGCCTTGAGCCCGGCCATGACGGCCCCGCCCATGCCGGATTTGGGGTGGTCGAACACGGTGACGTTGGCTTTGCCCAGAGCCTGCTCGAGAAGGGTTGCGGAGTGGTCGCGGGAACCGGTGTCGACACCAATGACGGCGTCGGCGGGCCGTGTTTGGGCCGCCAGCGCCGCCAGGGTCCTGGGGAGAAAATCACCGCCGTCGTGGGAGACCACGACGGCGGTGACTCGTACTTCTTGAAGAATTAGACTGCTCGCTTCCTAAGCCGGCGCCGCTCGCGCTCGGAGAGGCCTCCCCAGATCCCGAAGCGCTCGTCGTTGGACAAGGCGTATTCGAGGCACTGGGAACGCACGTTGCAGGCGCCGCAGACTTTCTTGGCGTCGCGGGTGGAGCCGCCCTTTTCCGGGAAGAAGGCTTCGGGATCTGTCTGGGCACACAGGGCGTCGGTCTGCCAGCCGAGCTCGCCCTCATCGTCAAAGTCCTGCCGGGACGGCAGCCCGATCCAGACCGGCTGCGCGATGGTGCCGGCGCCGGGCGAATGGAGCTCCATGGGCGGGTCGAGGGGATCGTGGTCCTGGTCCGGGCCGGCAAGGAGTTCATCGTGCGCTGCGAGGAAGGCGGTAGCCGCGTCCTGCAGGGAATCTTTGGTGTGTTCGTTGTAGCGGTCAGCTGCGTCCGGATCGGCCGGATCTACATACCAGTCACTCGGCACACCTCGTGAACGGTATTTCGCCGTGGCCTGGCCGGCAACTACGGCATCTTCATGGATACGCTCTGCTAGCCCCATGGCGTCCCCCTCCTGATTTGCAGCCACTGCAAGACCCCCTTGGACACTCGGTTGAGTGCCGGTTTATGCGCAGTGGCTATAGATAACTAATTACACGTGTGTAAGTATCCGGGAGTCAAGCCACGGCGGAGATAATAATCAACTTGAAACACAAAAGGGAGGCACGCCACGCCCGGTATTTTTCCCGCCCCGCCCGCAGAAACCCGCGAAATAATCAGGGTACTGAGCACTTTTGGGGGTATTCCTTGAATTTTCGGGAAATTTTCCGTGCCGCAGCCCGAGGGGTAGCCGGCGGCAGGATCCCGGGCATGACGGACATCACACCGCGGGCGGGCGGAGGGGCCGTGGCAAGATGAAGGCATGAGCATTCCGGCAATCGAACTGATGACAGCGTTGCGGTCCGGCCAGTCCACGGCGCCCCGGCTGACCTGGTACGGCCCCGATTCCGAGCGGGTGGAACTGTCCGGCCGCGTGCTGGACAACTGGGTGGCGAAGACGTCCAACCTGCTGCAGGACGAACTCGATGCCGAACCCGGCATGCGGCTGCGGCTGGACCTGCCCGCCCACTGGAAGTCCGTGATCCTGGCACTGGCTGCCTGGCAGCTGGGCATGGAGGTGGTCTTCGACGACGCGGAGGCGGAGTTGCTGGCCACTGCGGATCCCGGCCCCGGCGCCGCGGCAGGCGGGTTCGATGCCGTCCTCGCGGTGTCGCTGCCGGCACTGGCGATGCGGTGGCCGGGCGAGCTGCCCACCGGCGTCCTCGACTACGCGGCCGAGGTCCGCTCCCACGGAGACTTCTTCATGCCCCACATTGACCCGGAAGCCCAACGCCCCGCGGTTCGCACCGCGGGCGGGACAACCCACGCACACGGGGCGCTCCTGGACGATTTCGCTGCCGAGCACGAGGCCGGCCTGCGGCTGCTCGTTCCGGCCGAGGATGGCCTCGAGATGGCCCTTGCTCAGTCGTTGGGGAGCTGGAAGGCTGACGGCTCGGTGGTCCTGGTGCACCCCGACGTCGAGGTGACCGGCAAGCTGCGTTCCGCGGAGCGCATCAGCGGAATCTGAGCGCGCTCAGCGGAAAGCAAGCACCAGGCCGGCCTGTTCTGCCTAGGGCATCAGGCCGGTGCGTCAGGCGGCCGGGCCGGGCAGCTCGGGATCTTTGACGGCCTCTTTTACGGCCGTCGCGGAAACACTGGCGCCGGGCTCCTGGCCATGCTGCATGTGCGGATGCCGCTCAATGATCTCGTGGTCGTGCGAGAACTCCGGCTCTTCGTCGAGTTCCTGGTTGAACACGAGGAAGCGGTACGCGAAGAACCGGACCACGGTCGCGACCAGAATGCCGACGACGCCGGCCAGGAACAACATGTTCTTGTCGGTAATTCCCATGCCGTACTTCGCGAGCGCCGTCAGGCCGGTGGAGATGCCGATGCCGATCCCGTTAATGATGATGAACATCACGAATTCACGCAGCACATTGGCCTGCCGGCGGTGCCGGAAGGTCCAAAATCGGTTGGCAACCCAGGAAAACACCGTCGCGACGCTGGCACCGAAGAAACGGGCCTTGGCTTCGCTGTCGGTCATGGGACCGTGCATCAGGTAATACGTCAGTCCGTTGTCGATGACGAACGCGATGCCGCCGACGGCGCCAAACTTGGCCACTTCGCGCCAGAACAGCGAGGCCAGTCCGCGCATGCGCTCTGTAAGTGTAGTAATCATGACCCTCCGTGGCCTTTTGGAACTGTCGGCCTTTGGGCCAAACGCCCATTTTAGCGCCGTTTCCCGGGAGACCGCCCTCGCGGACCGTCGCGACGGCGGCCTGCGCACCCGACGCCGGACTGAGTCCCGGCGGCCCCCGAAGCATCGAATCGGCGCTGTTCCCACACTTTTCCGGGGCTCTTCCCGGGCTTCCAGTGGCCAAAAGCCGGGTTCCCGCGAGGTTTTCGGTAGGCTGGGACTTGTGACTTTTCCTGTAATCGGTGTTGTTGGCGGCGGCCAGCTTGCCCGCATGATGGCCCCTGCCGCCACCGCCCTGGGCTTCGAGCTCCGTGTTCTCGCCGAAGGCGAGGACGTCTCTGCCGTCTCTGCCGTGGCCAACGCCCCGGTCGGTGACTACAAGGACCTCGACCACCTGCTCGAGTTCTCCCGCGGCCTGGATGTTCTGACCTTCGACCACGAACACGTCCCCACGGCCCACCTGCGGTCCCTGATCGCGGCCGGAGTCAACGTCCATCCCGGTCCGGATGCCCTGGTCAATGCCCAGGACAAGCTGGTGATGCGGGCCGCGATCGACCGGCTGGAACTGCCCAACCCCCGGTGGGCCGCCGTCGCCAATGTCGCGGACCTCGTCGCCTTCGGTGAGGAGACCGGCTGGCCGGTGGTGTTGAAAATGCCCCGCGGCGGTTACGACGGCAAGGGCGTGCGGATCGTGTCGTCGGCCGAGGACGCGGGCGGCTCCGCCGACTGGTTCGAGGCCATGTCTCCACTGCTGGCCGAGGCCAAGGTGGAATTCAGCCGCGAGCTCTCGGCCATGGTCGCCAGGACCCCGGACGGTGAATCACGCGCGTGGCCGGTGGTGCACACCATCCAGGTGGACGGGGTGTGCGATGAAGTGATTGCCCCCGCCTTGGACATTTCCCTCGATGTGGCCGCGGCCGCCGAGAACGCCGCCATCCGGATCGCCAACGAACTCGGCGTGACAGGTGTCATGGCTGTCGAGCTCTTCGAGACGCCGGGCGTGGGTGCGGGCTTCCTGATCAACGAGCTCGCCATGCGCCCGCACAACACCGGACACTGGACCCAGGACGGCTCGGTGACGAGCCAGTTCGAGCAGCACCTGCGGGCCATCCTCAACCTGCCGCTGGGTGCGACGGACCTGCTGGGGCCCGTCGTCGTCATGAAGAACTTCCTCGGCGGGGCCAACCAGGACCTCTTTTCGGCCTACCCGGCCGCCCTCGCGAGCGAACCGGCCGCCAAGGTGCACTGCTACGGCAAGGCCGTCCGGCCCGGGCGGAAGATCGGCCACGTCAACCTTGTCGGGACCTCCGCCGCCGACGTCGACTCCGTGCGGCAGCGGGCCACCACCGTGGCCGACATCATCCGGAACGGCCGGGCCCACGCCGGCACAAGCGCGCCAACCCCCGAGGAGACCGCATGAGCACCGCACCCGATAACGCAGCAGCCCCACTCGCCGGCGCCGGTTCGGTCACCCCGATCGTGGGCCTCGTCATGGGCTCGGACTCGGACTGGCCGGTCATGGAAGCCGCCGCGGAAGCCCTGTCGGAGTTCGGGATCCCGTTCGAGGCCGACGTCGTCTCCGCGCACCGGATGCCCACGGAGATGATCCGCTACGGCCAGAGTGCCCACGAGCGCGGCCTTCGCCTCATCATCGCCGGTGCGGGCGGTGCGGCGCACCTGCCCGGCATGCTCGCCTCGGTCACGCCGTTGCCTGTGATCGGCGTCCCCGTGCCTTTGAAGACCCTCGACGGCATGGATTCGCTGCTGTCCATCGTGCAGATGCCCGCCGGCGTCCCGGTCGCCACCGTTTCGATCGGCGGGGCGCGCAACGCCGGCCTCCTGGCCGTGCGGATGCTGGCCTCGGGCACGGACGAGCTCGCGCTCCAGCTGCGGGCGGACCTTATCGACTTCGCCCAGGAACTCAACGACGTCGCCACCCGGAAGGGCGCGAGCCTGCGGGAGAAGGTCAGCGAAGTGTTCGCCGAAGGAAACGTCGCCCCGCGTAGCAGCCAAAAAGGCAGCCATTAGGGATCTCCACATGAGCAACGGCTACGCCCCCGCGCGCGGCACCGAGAGCCCCGGGCAGTCCCGGCAGGCACCGAGCGACCCGGTCCGGAATCCTTCCGGCGCCCCGGCCCCGGTGCTGACCAGGCGGGCGTTCGTGCTGATCATCATGACGCTGCTGGTTCCCGGCAGCGCCCAGATCGTCGCGGGCAACCGCCGGCTGGGACGGGCCGCGCTGCGCGTGACCGTGACGCTGTGGGCACTGGCCCTGCTTGCCGTGCTGCTCTTGTTCGTCTCCCGATCCACGCTGATCAACATCCTCACCGGCCCGGTCCCCTCGCTTCTGCTGGTGCTCGGCCTGGCGTTGCTGGCCCTCGGCTGGGCCGCCCTGTTCCTGAACACGTTGCGGCTGATCCGGCCCGGCCTGCTCACCCCCCGGATCCGCCCCGCGGTGGTGCTGACGCTCGTGCTGGCCATGATCCTCAGCAGCGGTTCCCTGGGATACGCGGCCTATCTGCTCAACGTCAGCCGGGACGCCATCGGCAGTATCTTCTCCGGCTCCGGCCCCACCCTGGAGCCCTCCGACGGCCGGTACAACTTCCTCATGATGGGCGGCGACGCCGGGGCGGACCGCACGGGCCGCAGGCCGGACAGCCTCTCGGTCATCAGCGTCGACGCCAAGACCGGCGGCACGGCGATCATCTCCGTTCCCCGCAACCTCCAGAACGCCCAGTTCAGCGCGGAATCCCCCATGCGCAAGGTGTACCCGGACGGGTACAACTGCGGCGACGAATGCCTGATCAACGCGATCAACACCGAGGTCACCAACGAACACCAGGACCTCTATCCCGGAGTGGCGGACCCCGGGGCGCAGGCAACCCTGGAGGCGGTCTCCGGCACGCTCGGCATCAAGGTCCAGGCCTACGTGCTGGTGGACATGGACGGCTTTTCCAAACTCATCGACGCCATGGGCGGCATCCGGATCAAGGCCGGCGGCTGGGTCCCCATCAGCGGCCCCGTGGTGGATGAGGCCAACGGCATCCATGGCATGCCGGACGGCTGGATTCCGGCCGGCGACCAGACGCTGGACGGCTTCCACGCGCTCTGGTACGGCCGGTCCCGGGAGTTCGTGGACGACTACGCCCGCATCCAGCGCCAGCAGTGCGTGCAGCAGGCGATGCTCAAACAGCTCGACCCGGCAACCCTGCTGACCAAGTTCGAGGACATCGCCAAGGCCGGCACCAAAGTGGTCGAATCGAACATCTCCTCCGGCCAGCTCGGCAGCTTCGTGGACCTGGCCATGAAGGCCAAGGGCCAGAACGTCAGCCGCCTGACCATCGGTCCGCCCGACTTCGACGCGGCGTTCTCCACGACCCCGGACTTCGACGTCATCCACGCGCGGGTCGCCAAACTGCTGGCCGGGACGTCTGCGGGAGCCGCCGGGGCCGCCGGAGCCGCGGATGGCAGCGCCGCCAAGCACGGGACGGCCGCCGGGCCGCCCTCCGCCGCAGCAGCGCCCGCCGGAGCAGCACCGACCGCAGCAGCGCCAGCCGGAGCAGCGCCGGCTGCCCAGCCCTCGCCGTCGGATTTCACCCCGGTCACCACGACCCCGGACGGCCAGCCGATCACCGAAGAGATGCTCAACCAGTTCAAGCGCAACGGCGACGAACAGTCCGTCCGCGACCTCGTCGCCACCAACGGCCAGTGCGCGCCGCTCTAGGGCCCGGCCGCACGGCGGCCCATGCCGGCTGCCCGCGCCTGCTGCCCGCGCCGGAGGCGAGCAGATCAGAGCGACCAGATCAGAGTGACAACCCTTCATTGACCAGATAGGTTCCAGGCCATGTACGAACTTGAGAACGTCCTCCGGCCCTACGCCTGGGGCTCCCCGACGGCCATCGCCGACCTCCTGGGCCGGCCGGCCTCCGGCGGTCCCGAAGCGGAGCTCTGGATCGGCGCCCACCCGGACTCCCCGTCCGTCGCCCTGACGCCGGCGCCCGGCGGTGAGGGCCGGCATGCGCCCGCATCGCGCGACGGCGGACGGCTGGCGCTGGACGCGCTGGTCGCCGAGGATCCGGAACACTGCCTGGGCAGCGGGAGCGTGGCCGCGTTCGGCCCGCGCCTGCCCTTCCTGCTCAAAGTTCTCGCGGCCGCGACGCCGTTGTCCCTGCAGGTTCACCCCACGCTCGAACAGGCGCGGGAAGGCTTCGCCCGGGAAGAGGCCGCCGGGGTCGACCGTGCCGCCGCGGAGCGCAATTACAAGGACGATAACCACAAGCCGGAGATGATCTTCGCGCTCACGCCGTTCGAGGCGCTCTGCGGTTTCCGGCCGGCGGCGGAATCGCGGGCCGTATACGTGCACCTGGCGGCCTGCTTTGAGCTGGCGGGGCTGGAACTGCCGCCGTTGATCCCGCAACTGCTCGAGGACCTGGCGCAGCCGGACGAGCCGACGGCCCTCAGGTCCGCCTTCGAACGGCTGATCACCGGCGGCGAGGACGTCTCCGACACGACGGCCAGGGTTGCCGCCGTCCTGACCTCCGGCGCTCCCATGGCGGAGCACGAGGCCGCGCTCTCTACCGTGCTCACGCTGAACGGCCAGTACCCGGGAGACCCGGGGGTCCTGATTTCGCTGCTGCTGAACCGGATCTCGCTGGCGCCGGGCGAGGCCGTCTACTTGCCGGCCGGAAACGTCCACGCTTACCTCCATGGCCTCGGGATCGAGGTCATGGCGTCCTCGGACAACGTGCTCCGCGGCGGGCTCACGCCGAAGTTCATCGATGTGCCGGAACTGCTCAAGACGGTCGCGTTCGAGGCAGTCGCCGTGCCCATGCTCCCCGCCGAGACCACCATGCTGGGCCAGGAACTCTTCCGGCCGCCGTTCCGGGAATTCCAGCTCCAGCGGATTGAACTGGCGCCTGGTGCGGAGCCCGTGCCGCTGGCGCAGTCCGGTGCCGCTGTCATCATCGTCACAGCCGGCTCCGTCCGGCTCGACTCCCCGAAGGGCGAGCTCCGACTGGACCGCGGCGCCAGCGCCTTCCTGGCCGCCGCCGAGGCCCCGGTCAACGTCCACGCCGTCTCCGGGGCCACCGGCACCGCCCTCGCATTTGCCGTCACGACCGGATTGGAAGCCTGACACCATGGACTATTTCCTGCAGAGCCCGCAGTGGGCAGAGTTCCAGCGTGCGCTGGGACGCACGGTCCACGAACAGTCCGGACCCGGGTGGCGCTTCCTCGCCGTCGAGGAATCCAACCCGGCCGGGAAGCTGCTGTACTCCCCCTACGGTCCGGTCGCCGAATCGCTGGCGGCGTTCGACGCCGCGCTGGCGGCCCTGACGGACCTCGCCCGGAACAGCGGGGCAGTGTTCGTCCGGGTCGAGCCCGTCACCGCGGGGTTTGAGGCCGCCGAGGCCGACGCTGTCCTCCGCAGCCGCGGCCTGCAGCCGGCTCCGGTCAACCAGCAACCGGAGCTGAGCTGGATTGTGGACCTCGACCGGGACTTCAAGGACGTCCTGGCGGACATGAAGCCGGTGAACCGCAACCTGTTTCGCAACATCCACAAGAAGGGCGTGACCTTCCGCTCCAGCCAGGACCCGGCGGAAATCTCCGTCCTCCTGGAGTTCCTGCACATGACGGCAGCCCGGAACGGCTTCAAGCCGCAAAGCGACGAGTACCTGGGCCAGGTGGCCCGCTCACTGATGCCGGCCGGCGCCGCGACGCTGTTCATCGCCGAGCTCGACGGCCACCCCATCGCCGCCGCCCTGGCCTACGATTCGGCCGACACCCGGACCTACGCCCATGCGGCCCTTGATGACACGCACCGCAAGCTCAGCGCGGGTATTCCCCTGCTGGTCACCCTGATCGCGGATGCCCAGGCAAAGGGCCTGAAGCACGTGGACCTCTGGGGCGTGGCACCCGCGGACCAGCCCGACCACAAGTGGGCCGGGTTCACGGCGTTCAAGAAATCGTTCGGCGGCCGCGAGATCGCCTATCCGGGAACGTGGGACCTGCCGGTCCGGAAGGTCCGCTACGGCAGCTACCAGCTGGCCCGCAAGGGTGCCCAGCTCGCGAAGAAGCTGCGCGCCCGGTCCCGCGCCCTCACGAACAGTTAGTCGGCAGCAGCCGACGGCGGGAGAACGCACCGCCCCCAGTTGGCACCGCCGGCCGGCGTCGTCAGCCGGCAGTCGTGATCGCGTGCCGCTGGGCGTCATAGGCGCTGGCCACCATCTGTTCCACGGAGTGCCGCATCTTCCAGTTCAGATCGCGGGCGGCCAGCGTGCCGTCGGCCACGATCCTGTCCGGATCCCCCGCCCGGCGCGGGCCGATCTCCGGCTCGAAATCGATTCCCGTGACCTTGGCCATCGCCGTCATGATCTGGCGTACGGAAAGCCCGTCCCCCGATCCAAGGTTGTAGACGCGCTCCAGCGGCGTCCCGGCGGCGAGGGCCTGGGCGGCCGCCACATGCGAGGTCGCCAGATCGGCCACGTGCACGTAGTCGCGCACACAGGTGCCGTCCGGGGTGTTGTAGTCGATGCCGTTGATGCGCGGCGTCTTGCCCGCCGTGAGCGCCCGCAGCACGATCGGGAAGAGGTTGTGGGGGCTTGTGTCGTAGAGCTCGGGCGCCCCTGAGCCGACCACGTTGAAGTACCGCAGCGAGGTGTGCTTCAGGTCCCGGGCCCGGCCCTGGTCCCGGATGAGCCATTCGCCGATGAGTTTGCTCTCGCCGTAGGGGGATTCCGGGTTGGTGGGGGTGGCCTCGGTGACGATGTCGCCGGTGGGCGTGCCGTACGTGGCTGCGGAAGAGGAGAAGACCAGTTTGTCGACCCCGGTGAGCTCCATGGCCTTGAGCAGCTGGGCGGTGCCCGTGACGTTTTGTTCGTAGGTCAGCAGCGGCTCCTGGACGGACACCCCGGCGTACTTGAACCCGGCCAGGTGGATCACGCCGGTCACCGCGTGGTTCCGCAGGGTGTGGGCCACGAGGTCGGCGTCGAGGATGCTGCCGTGGACGAACGGGACATCGGCCGGAACGAACTCACGGTGCCCGCTGGAGAGGGAGTCAATCACCACCGGCTGGATCCGGGCGCCGCGCAAAGCGGAAACCACATGAGAACCGATATATCCTGCACCGCCAGTTACGAGCCACGTCATGGCTCCACCCTACCGAATCCGCCGACGCTGCCACCTCCCTGCGGCGATTGACACGGCGGTCATTGAGACGGCGGTCATGGACCCCGCGGTAACAGCAACCCCGGCACCAGACACTGGAGGCCGAATACGACGAATCCCGGGGCGCGGATGCGGCCCCGGGATTCGTCGTCAATGCTGGTGCAGCGCAGTGCGGCTGCGCAGGTGCTAGCTCTTGCGGGCGTAGCCTTCCCACTTGCTGGCCTGGTGCTCGCCGTCCACGAAGCGGATGGTGCCGGACTTGGAGCGCATCACGATGGACTGGGTGAGGACCTTGTCCTTGGAGTAGCGGACGCCCTTGAGGAGGTCGCCGTCGGTGATACCGGTGGCCGCGAAGTAGCAGTTGTCGC
The DNA here is from genome assembly GCF_039531445.1 of Arthrobacter humicola. Classification (NCBI taxonomy): domain Bacteria; kingdom Bacillati; phylum Actinomycetota; class Actinomycetes; order Micrococcales; family Micrococcaceae; genus Arthrobacter; species Arthrobacter humicola. The sequence goes on from NZ_BAAAQB010000025.1 coordinate 234,865, forward strand.
TGGAGACGAGGTCGTTGGTGGACAGCACGCGCTCGAGGTCGTGGCCGGCGTCGATCGCCTTCTGCTTCTCGTCGTCGCTCGTGGGCCACAGCCGGCCCTGGATGACGCCGCCGAGGGACTTGATGGCGCAGGCCGCGACGATGCCTTCCGGGGTGCCGCCGATGCCCATGAGGGCGTCGACGCCGGTGCCGGCACGTGCCGCGGCGATGGCGCCCGCGACGTCGCCGTCCATGATGAACTTCGTGCGGGCGCCGGCTTCGCGGATTTCCTCCACGAGGGGGCGGTGCCGGTCGCGGTCCAGGATCATGACGTTGAGCTGGTTGACCTTGACGCCCTTGGCCTTGGCGATGAGGTGCAGGTTCTGCTTGACCGGCAGGCGCAGGTCAACCATGTCGGCCGCTTCGGGACCGGTGACGAGCTTTTCCATGTAGAACACGGCGGAGGGATCGAACATGGACCCGCGTTCGGCCACGGCGAGAACGGCCAGGGCGTTGTTGATGCCGAGCGCGGTCAGGCGGGTGCCGTCGATGGGGTCGACGGCGACGTCGCACTCGGGGCCGGTGCCGTCTCCGACGTGTTCCCCGTTGAAGAGCATCGGGGCTTCGTCCTTCTCGCCTTCGCCAATGACCACAACGCCGTTGAAGTGGACCGTCTGAAGGAAGGAGCGCATGGCGTCGACGGCGGCGCCGTCGGCCTTGTTCTTGTCGCCGAAGCCCACCCAGTGACCGCCGGCGATGGCCGCGGCCTCGGTGACGCGGACAAGTTCCAGTGCGAGGTTGCGGTCAGGCTCGTCGATCCCGACGGCGAGCGAGGGGGAAAGCGTGGAGTACTTCTGGGACATAGGCGCTGGTGTCACGTGAACCTCTTCTTCGAGTGGCGGTCGTTGAACCCGTACGGCCAGGATCGATCCGTCGCGGTGATTCGTCTGCTACTGATCATAGTCGCGGCAACCTAGCCAGGTCATGGGATGACCGGTGCGTGACGCACTTCACCCACAGGCGGCCGCCGGGACGCGAATGTGAGATCGGCCCGTACATGGGCGACTATAGAGGGGTGAGTGAATTGCAGGACACCTCCCCCGCAGCCCCCGGTTCTCCGGCTGGCGGCGCCCCCACGGCCGCCCCGGACGCTTCCGGACAGCCACGGGTCCGGCCCGTCATCGCCGCCGCGGCAGCCAAACGCGCCAACGCTTCCGTGATGGGCATGATTATCGCCCTGGTAGTGAGCATCGCAGCGTTCCTGCCGATCGTCCTCATGAATCCCTCGCCCAAGACCGACGGGTACCACCCGAACATCAACGTCAGCGCCGTCGCGCAGAACGCCGCCGATGTGGCGGGATTCACACCCGTGGCAGCCGATACCGGCGACACATTTCATCCCAACTACGCCCGCTGGGAGTCCGGCGCGGGCAGCGGCGTCCCGGCCTGGGAAGTCGGCTACCTGACGCCCAAGGAGTCCTTCATCGGTCTGGTGCAGACCCGGCAGGCCAACCCCACCTGGCTCCTGCAGCAGACCAAGAACGCGCCGGTGACCGGCACCCGGAACGCGGGCGGCCGGGACTGGGAGCTGCGCGACACCGGCACGGGCGAGAAATCCATGGTGCTGGCCGAACGCGGCACCACCGTCATCCTGTCCGGATCCGCGACCCTGGAGGAGTTCTCCACCCTGGCCGCGGCCGTGGTGAAGTCGCTCGAAAGCAATCCGCCTGCCGGGGCTCCGGCGAGCACCCCGGACGCAACAGATTCCCCTTCGGCCGCGGCAACACAGTAAAGTCGGGGGCGTGGCCACCTATCTCACTCCTGCACTTGCCTGGCGCCGTCTCCGCGAAGGCAACGAACGTTTCGTCTCCGGCGCATCCTCGCACCCCAACCAGGATGCATCGCGGCGCTCGTCCCTCGTAGAGAACCAGCACCCGTTCGCGGTGATCTTTGGCTGTTCCGACTCGCGCCTCGCGGCCGAGATCATCTTCGACCTCGGCCTGGGCGATGCGTTCGTCGTCCGGACCGCCGGCCAGGTGATTGACGACGCCGTGCTCGGCTCCCTCGAATACAGCGTCAGCGTCCTCGGCGTGCCGTTGATTGTGGTCCTGGGCCACGACCGGTGTGGCGCCGTTACGGCCACCAAGACTGCCGTGGAGACCGGCCAAATGCCGGTCGGCTTCATGCGCAGCCTGGTCGAGCGCATCACCCCCTCCGTGCTGACCTCGCTGCGTAACAATCAGGAGGACGTCAATGACATGGTGATCGAGAACGTCAAGCAGACCTCACAGCGCCTCGTGGACAGCTCCCGTGTGATTTCGGACGCAGTGGAAGGTGGACGCGCCGCCGTCATTGGACTCGCGTACAGCCTGGCCGACGGCAAGGCTGACCTCGTGTCCGGGATCGGCGAGCTCTAAGCCCGGCACGTCCGGCCCGGCCCCTTCCGCCGCGGATGCGATTGCGGCGGCCGTTCACGGTTTTCGGTGGGACGCCCACTCCCAATAAGCTAGCCCCATGACTTCCACAGATGAGTTGAACACCGAAGAGTTCCGCATTGAACACGACACGATGGGCGAAGTCCGCGTTCCCGTGAACGCCCTGTACCGCGCACAGACGCAGCGGGCAGTGGAGAACTTCCCGATCTCCGGCAAGACGCTGGAGCGTGCCCACATCGAGGCCCTGGCCCGGGTGAAGAAGGCCGCTGCCCAGGCCAACGCCGAACTGGGGGTGCTCGACGGCGAGCTCGCCCAGGCAATTGCCGACGCCGCCGACCTCGTTGCAGCCGGCAAGTTCGACGGCGACTTCCCGATTGACGTCTTCCAGACCGGGTCCGGCACGTCCTCGAACATGAACACCAACGAGGTCATCGCCGAGCTCGCCTCACGCGCCCTCAAGTCCGCCGGGAGCGACAAAGTTGTCCACCCGAACGACCACGTCAACGCCTCACAGTCCTCCAACGACGTCTTCCCGACGTCGGTGCACGTGGCCGCGACGTCCGCGCTGATCAATGACCTGATCCCGGCCCTCGGCTACCTGGCAGAGTCGCTGGAGCGCAAGGCCGTGGAGTTCAAGGACGTCGTGAAGTCCGGCCGCACGCACCTTATGGACGCCACCCCGGTCACCCTGGGCCAGGAATTCGGCGGCTACGCCGCCCAGGTCCGCTACGGCATCGAGCGCATCAACGCCTCTCTCCCCCGCGTCGCCGAGGTCCCGCTCGGCGGCACCGCCGTGGGCACCGGCATCAACACCCCCGCCGGATTCCCGGAGCGCGTGATCGAACTCCTGGCAGCCGACACCGGCCTGCCCCTGACCGAGGCCCGCGACCACTTCGAAGCCCAGGCCAACCGTGACGGCCTCATCGAGGCGTCGAGCCAGCTGCGCAACATCGCGATCTCCTTCATGAAGATCAACAACGACCTCCGCTGGATGGGTTCCGGCCCCAACACGGGCCTCGGCGAAATCGCCATCCCGGACCTGCAACCGGGCTCCTCGATCATGCCGGGCAAGGTCAACCCCGTCATCTGCGAAGCGTCCATCATGGTCTGCGCCCAGGTGATCGGCAACGACACCGCCATCGCCTGGTCCGGCACCAACGGCGCCTTCGAACTGAACGTCGGCATCCCGGTCATGGCCGCCAACCTCCTCGAATCCGTGCGGCTGCTGGCCAACACCAGCCGTGTCATGGCCGACAAGATGATTGACGGCATCACGGCCAACGTCGAGCGCGCCCGCTTCCTCGCCGAGGCCTCACCGTCGATCGTCACCCCGCTGAACAAGTTCATCGGCTACGAGAACGCCGCCAAGATCGCCAAGAAGGCCGTGGCAGAGGGCCTGACCATCCGCGAGACGGTCGTCTCCATGGGCTTCCTGGAGCGCGGCGAACTGACCGAAGAGCAGCTGGACACCGCACTGGACGTCATGTCCATGACGCGCCCGCCGCACAAAGCCTAAACAACGCCCGGTGCGCCGCACCGGTCACCACGGCAACCAACTCCGGCGGGCGGCGTCTTTCCTGCGAAAGGCGCCGGC